>JAEYPL010000165.1 GCA_023410905.1 Pseudomonadota bacterium | reverse complement strand
GTCCGAACTTGACCAGGTCCTGGGGAAGGACCTGCCTGAGTGTCTCATCCATTTTCTTGGTGTCCTTACCCTGAACCGCGGCGTTGAATCCCAAGGACCTGCGGTCCATACGCGCGTTGATGATCTTCTCGAGTCCGTCGAAAGCGCCGCCTACCATGAACAGGATATTGGTCGTGTTGATCTGGATCAGCTCCTGCTGGGGATGCTTGCGGCCGCCCTGGGGCGGCACGGAGGCGACCGTGCCTTCCATGATCTTGAGCAGGGCCTGCTGCACGCCCTCACCCGACACGTCGCGCGTGATCGAGGGGTTGTCCGACTTGCGGCTGATCTTGTCGACCTCGTCGATGTAGACGATGCCGCGCTGCGCGCGCTCGACGTTGTAGTCGGCCGCCTGCAGCAGCTTGAGAATGATGTTCTCGACGTCCTCGCCGACGTAGCCCGCTTCCGTGAGCGTCGTCGCGTCGGCCATCGTGAAGGGCACGTCGAGAATGCGAGCCAGCGTCTGCGCGAGCAGGGTCTTGCCCGAACCAGTCGGACCGATCAGCAGGATGTTCGACTTCGCGAGCTCGACGTCGTTGCCTTTGGCCGCGTGATTGAGCCGCTTGTAGTGATTGTGCACGGCGACCGAGAGCACGCGCTTGGCATGCAACTGGCCGATGACGTAGCTGTCGAGCACAGCGCAGATCTCCTGCGGGCTCGGCACGCCGTCGCGGGACTTGACGAGGGTGTTCTTATTCTCCTCGCGGATGATGTCCATGCAGAGTTCGACGCACTCATCGCAGATGAATACGGTCGGCCCCGCAATCAGCTTGCGGACCTCATGCTGGCTCTTGCCGCAGAAGGAGCAGTAGAGGGTGTTCTTTTCGCTTGGCATTGGCTCTCCTGCACCCGTTCCTGGTCTTGCGCGCGGCTCATCTTCGCGCGGGGCATTCCGTCACCCTCGAGGCGCTTACCGCAGCCTTCAAGGTACCCTAGCGACGCGTCCACCAGCTTGTCGAGCTGATCATGGGCGGCCGGTCAGATCAACTATCCATTCCGTAAGACCCGCAGCTAAGGTTGAGTGCCCTGCGGGAATTGCAACACCGATGTGACAATCCAGCCGCACTGGTGTCGCACAGGTGTTGCACCAATCCCCTGCAAGCCACGCGCCAACGGCGATCGAGCTCGCGGAATGCGTCACTTTTGAGGACTGCGACGGTTGTAGAGCCGCCGTCCAACGACGCATAAGCCCCAACGATTCGGGCCCTCAGGCGCCCTTTTCCGCATCCGGCTTCGGCTCGATATCGTCGCGGCGCGAGAGCACTCGGTCGATCAGCCCGAATTCCTGGGATTGCTCGGCGGTCATGAAGTAATCGCGGTCGAGCGTCTTCTCAACCTGGTCGTACGTCTGCCCAGTGTGCTTGACGTACACTTCGTTCAAGCGCCGCTTCATCTTGACGATATCTTCGGCATGGCGCTCGATATCGCTCGCCTGGCCGGAAAAACCACCCGAAGGCTGGTGCACCATGATACGGGCATTTGGGAGCGCATAGCGCATGCCCTTCTCACCCGCGCAGAGCAGCAGCGAGCCCATAGAAGCCGCCTGGCCGATGCACAATGTCGCAATCGGGGGCTTGATGAACTGCATGGTGTCGTAAATGGCCATGCCCGAGGTCACGACGCCGCCCGGCGAGTTGATGTACATGGCGATTTCCTTCTTGGGGTTCTGGGCCTCCAGGAAGAGAAGCTGCATGCACACCGACGACGCCATGTGGTCCTCGATGGGGCCGATCACGAAGATGATCCGCTCCTGCAGCATCCGCGACGGCAGGTCGTAGGGCCGCTCGCCGCGCGCCGTCTGCTCGATCACCGTCGGCCAATAGGTGGCGACAGGAGAGTTGTGGAGCCGATCAGCGCCAAAGGGAGGAATAATCATGGGAGCGTCCTGCGAGCTTGAGGAAGGCGGCTAAGCGAGCGCACGGCTTGCACCGGGCTCGCTGGTCGAGAATCACGTCACCGACACTTGCTTATATAGGACGCGACGGCCGGACTTCATCAGTCTCGCGCCGCCCCTCCCAAGTTGCGTAGTGTCCGGCGCGCCGTGCGTCCGGGGCTTATATAGGACGCGGCAGCGGGACTTCATCTCCCCGCCGGCCTGTCCCCATCAAGCGCCCGCACCGGGAAGGGCCGAATCACCGTCGTCCGGCATCTTGAGCAGCTCTTCGCGCGAGACCTTCTTGTCGGTCGGCTTGGCCTCGCCCAGAATGTGGTCGACGACCTTGTCCTCGTAGATCGGCGCGCGAAGCTGCTGCACGGCGCCCGGCGTCTTCTCGAAGTACTCGTAGACCATGCGTTCCTGGCCGGGGAAGCGGCGCGCCTCGCGGAAAAGGGCGTTGCGTAGTTCCTCCTGCGTGACTTCGACCTTCGCCTTGTCGCCGATCTCGGCGAGCACGAGACCGAGGCGCACGCGGCGCTCGGCAAGACCGCGATACTCGGCCCGTGCGCTCTCTTCCGTCTTGCCCTCGTCTTCGAAGGTTTTGCCGGACTGCTGGAGCGTATTGTTCACCTGTCCCCAGATCTGGTCGAACTCCTGGCTCACCAGCGCTTCGGGCAGCTCGAAGCTGTGCGCCTTGTCGAGCACGTCGAGCAGCGCACGCTTGATCTTCGTGCGCGAGAAATCGGCGAACTCGCCTTCAATGCGCTCGCGCATGACCTTGCGGAGCGCGTCGAGCGAGTCGAGGCCGAAACCCTTCGCGAAATCTTCGTTGATCTCAGGCTTCACCGGCTTTGCGACCGACTTCACCTTGGTCGCGAACGAAGCTTCCTTACCCGCAAGATGCGCTGCCTGATAGGCCTCGGGGAACGTCACGGAAACTGTACGCTCATCGCCGGCCTTGGCGCCCTTGAGCTGCTCCTCGAAGCCCGGAATGAAGCTGCCGCTGCCGATAACGAGGTCGGTGTCCTCGCCGGCGCCGCCGTCGAAAGGCGTGCCGTCGATCGAGCCGACGAAATCGATCTTGAGCTGGTCACCTTCGGCTGCCTCGCGGCCTTCCTCGACTTCGAAGGTCACATTGCGGTCAGCGAGATCGGCGACGGCCTTCTCGATCGTCTCGTCGTCGACGTCGACAACTTCGCGCTCAAGCTTCAGCGTCGAGAAATCGACGAGATCGATCTTCGGCAGCACTTCGAACGACATCGTGTAGGCGAGGTCGGCTTTGCCATCCATCACCTTCTCGATCTCGTCCTTGTCCTCGCTGAAAGCGATCTCCGGCTGCATGGCCGGCCGCTCCTGGCGATCGGTCAGCGCCTGCTTCGACGACTTGTCGACGAGGTCCTGCAGCACCTCGGCCATGAGCGAGCGGCCGTAGACCTTCTTGATGTGGCCGAGTGGAACCTTGCCGCGACGGAAGCCCTTGAGCTGGATGTTGCCCTTGACCTCGTCGAGGCGCGTCTCGAAGCGCTCGCTGAGTTCATTGGCGCCGACGACCACTTTGAGGGTCCGCTTCAGTCCGTCCGTACTCGTTTCCGTGACCTGCATGTCGTCCGTCATCCACTCGTAAGGCGGCAAGGGCCGCCGCTTTTTGTTTTTCCCGCCGGCTGCTGGGAAGCGCTTTCGCACCACGAATGCAGTGCCCTGCCGGCGGCGGCACTGCGCCACCCGATCTCAGTCTGCTGCATCCTCATGGGATGCAACGTGAATTCTTCATCGCGGCCTGGTGCGGACGGAGGGACTCGAACCCCCACGACTTGCGTCGCTGGAACCTAAATCCAGTGCGTCTACCAATTCCGCCACGCCCGCAACCCGCGCTTGGCCCTGCCGGGGCGCGATGGCGCCGACATATATCCGGCCCTGTTGCCCGGGATCAACGCTTAGTTTTGCGCGCATCGGCCGAGCGGGTGGCTGGCGCTAGGCCTTCTCCTTCTGGGGCAGCGCAAAAGAGAGCGGCAGGGCGGTCGTATACTTGATCTGCTCCATGGCGAAAGCCGAGGAGACCTTGGTGATGTCGATCCGTGAGATGAGCTTCTTGTAGAAGGCGTCATAGGCCGCAATATCCGGCACCACGACCCGCATGAGATAGTCTACCTCGCCGGACATACGATAGAATTCAACGACTTCCGGCAGATCGACGACCGCTGCATGAAAGCGCTCGAGCCACTCGAGATTGTGCTGGTCGGTCTTGATGGAGACGAACACCGTCACCCCGGTATTGACCTTTACCGGGTCTAGAACCGCTACCCTGCCGCGGATGACGCCCGCTTCGTCGAGCTTCTGGATGCGCCGCCAGCAGGGTGTCGTCGAAAGGCCGACAATCTTGCCGATCTCGGCGATCGGCATGGTTGCATCAGCCTGCAGCAGGCCCAGGATCTTCAGATCCATTGCATCAAATTCCACGATCATCTCTCCAGGAGGAAATTTTTGCTCGATGCGGGTACACGGGCAGAAATGCAGCACTCTGTCGAGCCATTCCGACGAAGTTCTAGTATTTTATTCTACAAATTGCAACTCTTCCCTTGCCTGCCGCAGCCAATACCGCCAAATTCAAGGCCAGCGGAGAATGCATTTGCCGCGGACGGGGGTCTTTCATGGACAAGCCGATCTACATCACGCCGCAGTTCGCAGTGACCTCGGCCCTGGCGCCCGAGGATTTCGCGGCCGCGGCTGCCATGGGCTTCCGGTCCGTGCTCTCCAATCGCCCGGACGGCGAGGCCGAAGGCCAGCTCACCGGCCGCTCGGAGGCGGTTCTGGCGTGGCAGTCGGGACTGCAGTTCCGTCACGTCCCCGCCGGCAAGCTCGATCTCTTCACGGATGAAGTCGTGGAGGGCATGGCCGATGCCGTCGCCACGCTGAAAGGCCCCATCCTCGCCCACTGCGCGAGCGGCATCCGCTCGGCGATCGCCTGGGCAGCGGCCAGCGCTCGCGGCGGCAATGTCGATTGCGTGCTGAAAGCGCTGGAGCAGGCCGGTTTCGATCTGGATTTCCTGCGCGACGACCTCGAAGGTCAGGCGGACCGCGCCCGTTGGATCGGTCCGCGCACGCCGGCCCTAGATTGCAGCGAAGCGCGTAAGCTGGACACGGCGGCAGCGTAGATTCTTTTGGTCGGCCTGACCGGCCGGCGCGCAGTCGCGCGCTCATGAAGTGGCCGTGTTGGGTGATGCGCGGCGCGAGCACAAGGGCCATGACATAGGCATGGCCCTCACGAGTAAAGCCACTTACTCCGCCGCCTTCACGCCCGTGCCGATCTGGCAAGCGACACCCGTACCGCCGAGGCCGCAATAACCGTGCGGAACCTTGTGCAGGTACTGCTGGTGATAGTCCTCGGCGAAGTAGAAGTCCGGCGCATCGAGGATCTCGGTGGTGATCGCACCGAAACCCTTGGCCTTGAGCGCCTTGCCGAACATCTCCTTCGATGCCTCGGCGGCGGCGCGCTGCGCCTCGTCGAAGACATAGATGCCGGAGCGATACTGCGTGCCGACATCATTCCCCTGGCGATTGCCCTGCGTCGGGTCGTGGCTCTCCCAGAAGGTCTTGAGGAGCGGCTCGTAGCTCACCTTCTTCGGGTCGAACACGACGAGCACGACTTCGTTGTGGCCCGTGAGGCCCGAGCAGACTTCCTCGTACGTCGGGTTCGGCGTGTAGCCCGCGGCATAGCCGACGGCCGTGATCCAGATGCCCTCCTCGAGCTCCCAGAACTTGCGCTCGGCGCCCCAGAAGCAACCGAGGCCGAACATGGCCATCTGCATCCCCTCGGGATAGGCCCCTTTCAACTCGTGACCATTGAGCGCGTGCGTACGCGCGGTCGGGATCGGATCGGCGCGGCCCTTGAGTGACTGATCGCGCGAAATCATCTCTGCTTTCTTGCGGAAGAACAGCATGGTGTGTGCCTTGTCTCGTTGAAAGCTGCAATGCACTATGTTGGCCCTAATATAAGCACGATCGCCGCTGCGCACCACGGTCCGGCCTGCCGGGGCACGCTTTCGTGACGCGGGAAGGTGGCGACGGACGGGGATGATGGGCGGCATGGCCACGGCGGAACAATTCGAGCGCATTGTCTACCGCCCCGGCGGCACGCGCCGCTTTCTGCTCGCAATGACCATCCTGATTTTGCTGCCGTTCGCAGCGAGCGTCCCCATCATGCTCTTCCAGCGCCTGAGCGCGGGCATCTGGCTCGGCACGGGCGGCCTCGCATTGGTGGGCATCGCCTTCGCGATCATCCTCGCGCTTCTGACCATCCAGTTCATCCACGCGCTCCGCGCCCGCGTGATCCTCGGGCCTGAAACCGTCGAGACGACGTTGCCGGCCGGGCGCTGGCTGACGCCTGCTCTGACCTACCGGAGCCGGACGGTGCGCTACGCCGACATCCAGGCCGTCGAAACCCGCGGTGAGGTCTATGGAGGCGCCCTCGCGCCCGTGCTCATGCAGGGCATGAGCCTCATCACGCGTGATGGCGAGAAGGTTCAGATCGGACATGTGAACGCGAACTGCGAGGATCCATCGCTGCCTTGCCTGTCGATCGGCTGCGAGATTGCGCGACGTGCAGGCATCGAGGTGCGGGACCGCGGCGCCGTGAACCGCAAGCTGCCGCAGCCCATGACGGGCATGGGCCTCATGGCCTCGGTCAGCACCGACACACCGCTTGCGCCTGAGGATATGGAGCGCATTTCAGCGCGGCATCGTCAGATCGTGATCGGTATCGCAGCAGGTCTCGCGACGCTGCTGGCCGTCGGGCTCGCCATGGACATTGCCGGCGGTCCCGTGGGCGGGACGTCAGTGAAGGCCGGCAACGTCAAGAAGTGAGCGCGTCGGCGATAGCAGTCGACGGATTGCGCGCGCTCCTTCGCCCTATGTCGGAATCTGACGTTTCTTGATCGCATCACGCAGCGCGCTCAGCGCCGTCTTGAGCTCCTGGTCTGCCGTCGTCGAGATCTGCCGCGTAAGCCTCTGAACAAACTCCAATCTATGCTGGTCCGTGAGGATCGGATCATAGCTGCGCAAGCCTTCGAGAGCTCCGCTGCTCATCGCCAGAATGTCGGGCTTTGCATAGACGCTCGTTTCGGTCATGCGCTGCACGAGTGCGGCGTAGAGCTGAAGCGCTGAGCCCTTCATCTGATTGAGATCATCGACGTGCGTCTGATAGCGCTTGTCCTTTGCGACGGACGAGAGATACGGATCGCCCAGCTCCAGCAGCATGCCGGCGATCTTCGCTTCATAAAGCATGAGCCGAGCGACTTCCGCGGCGTAGGGTTTCCCCTTCTGCATCTCGCTCGAATAGAGCGCCACGAGCTTGTTGACCGGGTGCAGGGCACTGCTCAGCTTCTGAAAGCGAATGGCTACCGCGAGCTTCGCATTGAGCCCGACACGCAGAGGGATATTGTCCTCGCGCACCATCCGCTCGAAGACCGGCTTCGTCGCAGCATCGGCGAGTGTTGGCAACGACAAGCCATCGTTCTCGAAGCGCTGGATCAAGGCCCTGTAGTCGGTGCCGTCCCACGCATCTTCGATCGAGGGATAGCGCTTCTGGGCGTCGGCCGATTGAGCGAGCAGCAGCAGGCACACGAGCAGCCAACCCGACGACGTCAATGCCTTGAGCAAATGTCTCATGATTAGCTCCCCGTTCGGCGCTAGCGGTGCGCCGAGGAAGCCTGATCTATGTGGCGGGAGTCTGGTCGCACGGCGGCACGACCGCCGCGCGACTTGCACTCAAGGACGACCTATCGGTCGGCGCGCGACCTCCAGCGGCGGTGAACGCCGGATCAGCGTCAGTGCGAGCGCAAGTGTGGGCACCAGCACCACGAGAGCCATCGCCGTGATCTGCAGCTTCGAGAATGGCATGATGCCGCCACCCGGTGTGGCCAGGACAATACCACCGATGATCAGCGCGAAACGGATCGGCCACTCCAGTGCGCCTGTCCGGCGAAGATCGCCCACGAATGCCTGATAGCCCTGAATGCCGCCGCAGATGAAGAGCGTGCCTGTCACCACCAACAGCGAGAGCCCGACCGCCTCCAGGTAGGGATTGTCGCCCTGCAGCACGAGCGCGGGGTTCAGCACGAAGAAGAAGGGAAGGAAGTAGATGATGCTGCCGACGCGCATACTCTCCCAGCCGGTCTTCATCGCCGGTGAACCGGCAATGCCGGCCGCCGCGAATGATGCGATCGCCACAGGCGGCGTGATCGACGAGAGCATGCCCCAGTAGAAGATGAACATGTGCACGGCCATCTGATTGAGACCGAGCTTCTCGAGCGCGGGGGCGACAAGGATCGCGAGGAAGATGTAGCAGGCCGTGGTCGTCAGTCCGAGGCCGAGCACGAGACTCGTAATCGCGCACATGGCGAGCAGCAGAAAGGCGTTGTTGCCGGCGATGCTGAGCAGATCATTGGCGAGCGACGACACGACGCCCGTCATCGAGAACGCACCTATCAGCAAGCCGCAACCTGCGAGAATGGCGACCAGCTCGACGAACGTGCGCCCATTGAGTTCCAGGAACTGCGGAATGCTGCGCCACGTCCAGCGCGCTTCCTTCGAAAAGAGCTGGTTCAGCAGCAACAGCAGCGCGGTGGCATAGAACGGCGCATGGCTCTCCCGTTTGAAGTGGAGCAGCATGACCACGAGCAGAATGATCACGAAGACGTAGTACCAGCCTTCGCGGATGGTGGTCATCACGCTCGGCAGCTCGGCGCGCGGTATGCCGAGAAGACCGTGACGCGCGGCGTAGGAGTCGACCTGCATGAATAGACCGATATAGTAGAGGACTGTCGGGATGATCGCCGCGACGACGACCTCGGCGTAGCTCACATTCAGGAACTGCGCGATGACGAAGGCCGTCGCGCCCATGACCGGCGGCGCAAGCACGGCGCCGGTCGCCGCGCAGGCTTCGATGGCGCCCGCATAGGAAGGACGGAAGCCGGCCTTCTTCATGGCCGGGATGGTCATGGTGCCCGTCGTGAGCACGTTGGAGACAATGCTGCCGGACATCATGCCGAGCAGCGCGCTCGCGAAAATGGCGACCTTGGCCGCGCCGCCGCGGAACGTGCCGCACAATGCGAACGCGAGGTTGATGAAGAACTTGCCGGCGCCCGTCAGCATCAGCGCGACGCCAAACACGAGGAAGCCGATCACCGTATCGGCAAAAGCCTGCACGGGAATTCCGAGCACGCTTTCGTTCGACAGCATGTGGTACGCCGTCGCCTGCTCCCAATCCGACTGATGACCGCGCAGCGGCCCAAGCCAACGCGCATCGGCAATAAGCGGGTAGAGCGTGAACGGCAGCACACTCAGCAGAAGGCTCCAGCCGCCCGTGCGGCGCAATCCCTCCATGAGCAGAGCCCACATGGCGAGCCCCGCGATGATGACCGGCATCGGTGCGCCCGAGAACTCCCAGCCGAGTTCCGCAGCCTGGCGCACCTTCGACATGAGAAAGAGAGAAGCCGCGAGCGTCGCAAGGAAAAGGACGACGTCGTACCAGGGCACGCGATCTAGTGGCGCCTTCTCGCTGCCCGGGAAGATCAGGAACGTGAAGGGCAGCATGCACGCGATCAGCAGATAGAAGTATTCGGTGTTGAGCTGCGTGTAGCCGACGAAGAAGCGCAGCGTGAACTGCTGATTGATGCACAGGATGATGGTGGCCGCGGTGGCGATGATCAGCGCCCAGCGCCAGAAGCCGGTCAGCTTGCGTACGCGCGTCGTCTCCGCCTCGGCGGGACCAGATTGCATGTGGGGACCGTCGATTGCGAACCCTTGCGACGATGGAGATGCGGGCGCGGCGGCGCCGGTCTGGCCGGATGCTGACGTCACAGACGTTCCTCGGATGCTGGCGCTGACAAGCGCAGCCGTCGGTGGTCGGTGGCGCCAATCCTTCGGCCCTCATGACCGAAGGATTGGCATCAGTCCGGCTCAGCCGTCCGACTGCGCGTCGTGCAGTGGGATGGCAGGGCTTATTCGAAGATGACGTCCATGCCGGCCTTGCTGAGGGCCGCCTTGCGCGCGCCCATCCAGGCCTTGGTGAAGTCCGCCTTCTCGCCCGAGGGGTTCGTCTTGAGGAAGTCCGCCCAGGCCGCTGCCAGCATGTCCTGACGCTTCACGAGCGCGTTGTTGTGCGTCTCGTGCTCGGCTTTCCAGACGCCCGCCTCCTTGAGCGCCTTCACCGCACCTTCGTGGTACGGCAGCACCCAGCTCAGGTTCTGGCGTTCGACCGCGAGGCCGGCCGCGCCCGGCGCGCCGTCCTTGTAGTCCTTATAACCGACGATCATCGCCTTGGTGAGATTGTAGATGAGGTCGGCAGGCTGCGAGGCGTAGGCCATGAAGATGGGATAGGGATAAGCCGGCAGCTCCAGCGATGCGCCTGCTGTGAGGCCGGCCGCGCATGTCGTCTTGTGCGGATAGTAGTACGGGCCGAGCTTTTTGAGACGTGCCCAGCCTTCCTTGTCGGCCGCGGGCGCCTGCGGATAGATGATGCCGCGCGGTGATGTCTCGAGCTCTTTCACCTGACCGGAGATGGTCGAGGCGATAGCGGCATCAACTTCGTTGTTGACCATGCCCTTCCACATGGCGCCGTAACCTGAGAACTCGACCGGCTGAACGTCGCCGCGAGAGAGGTTGCCGAAGGCCAGGATCGCGAGGGCGTTCTGGTTGAGTGCGGGCGAGCCGACCACCATGCCGACGCGTTTGCCTTTGAGATCCTTGATCTCCTTGACGCCCGTATCTTTCGCGACACCGAGCGTGATGGCATTGCAGTCGGTGACGGAAAGTACGAGACGCAACGGCTGCGGCCCCCAATCCTTGACGCCGAACTCGAATACGGCCTCTTGCGCGAAATACACGCCGACGCCCATGGCCGAAGCCTGTGCGCGGTTCGCCCTCAATGGTGCCAGACGCGCCACGTCGTTGCCGGCCGGCAGCACGCGCACTTCGGCACCATGGTTGTCCTTGAGCGCCTTGCCCACGGCGACGGCAATATTGAAGCCTGATGAGCCGGTATCGTAGGCCGTCATGGTCAGGGTCTGCGGCAGCTTTACATCCTGCGCGGCCGCCGCCGCCACCATCATCGGGGCGGCGAGAGCCAGCACCCCGAATCCAATCCTTTTCATCACCGTCATGAATTTTCCTCCCGTTGAATCAGTTCTGCTTTTTTGGGCAGCGCACGGCCGCCATTGGCCAAGCCTATTGAAATAGGAGGCCCTCGTCACCTGAGGGACTTCTGCAGCGCCGACGTTATCCTGTGGGCGGGGCAGTCTACGCGGCGAAGGATCTCAACGGCGGCCACCACAGCCGTCGGTTATGCGAGCAATATCAATACCATTGAGAGCGCGAGTTCAAATTCGAACGAGCGTTGCGTCACACGCGTTGTGTCAGCATCCAGGCGTTGCAATGACCGGAGGAGTGGCCTACTTCTCGTTTCAGCATCCGCGTCTGTCGAACGTAGGTTGCTGACCGCTGAAGGGGATTGACCCCACGGGGGGCCGATGAGGCCGCCATGCCATCCGCTCTCGCGCATCCCGGCGCTCGACGCCGCCACATAGTCAGCACTTCATCGAGTTCTGACCGCACTCCAGCGCCTGACGAACGCCTCCAATCGCAGCACGTTTCCCCCCCGCCTCCGAGCACGCGCTATCCGGCTTCGTGCCCGCCCGCGCTCTTCGATAGCGATCCCGACCAACCAAGCAGGAGGTTCAGATGTCCCCCCACGACCTGATCATGCCATTGGCACGAACGGATGAACTGCCGGTGGTTCGCACAATAAGCTTCGACGACCTACGACACGCGCTGGCGCAAGGCTTTGCAGACTTCAAGGCGATGCCGACTCATGTCGTCTTTCTCAGCCTGATCTATCCGATTGCCGGCGTGAGCCTCTGGGCGGCCACCGCCGGTCTCAATCTGTTGGCGCTGCTCTATCCCCTCGCGACCGGCTTTGCCTTGCTCGGCCCGTTTGCCGCGATCGGTCTCTATGAACTGAGCCGGCGCCGCGAGATGCATCTCGATACGTCGTGGCGCCATGCCTTCGACGTCGTGTACTCGCCGTCGTTCGGGCCGATACTGCTGCTCGGCCTGTTGCTCGTTGTCGTCTTTCTCGTGTGGCTCGCAGTGGCGCATGGGATCTTCGTGGCGAACTTCGGCGATCACGAACCTGAGACGCTCAGCGCCTTCATCTCCGAAGTGCTCACCACGAAGGCGGGCCATAACCTGTTCATGGTCGGCAACGTAGTCGGCGCTGCGTTCGCGCTGTTCGTGTTCGTGATCAGCGTTGTTTCGTTCCCGCTGCTGCTGGAGCGGAACGTCGGGGTCGCGGTTGCGGTGACGACATCGCTCAAGGCGGTTGCTGCCAATCCGCTTGTGATGATGAGTTGGGCCCTGACGATCGCGGGTGGATTGCTGATCGGCTCGTTGCCGCTGCTGGTGGGACTGGCCGTCGTCATGCCTATACTGGGGCATGCGAGTTGGCATCTCTATCGGCGCGTGGTCGAGCCGCGCGATTTCTGAGTGATGCGGAAGTTAGGGCTGGCCGCCCAGTCTGGGCGCGCGGTCTCGAACAAACCGCGATTAGTTCTCTGCGAGGCCATTGGAAGCAATGGCGCGAGCGACGGGACTTGAACCCGCGGCCTCCGGCGTGACAGGCCGGCGCTCTAACCAACTGAGCTACGCCCGCAGAGATAGAAACGCGCGCCGAGTTGGGCGCGTCAGAGTGGGTGGGAGATACGCGAGGCTCGGGGGATAGTCAAGGGCGGAGGCACCGATCCCGGGACCTATCTTGGAGGCGGGCGCCAAGTGCTCCGGGAACATGCTAAACCGGCCAAAACGCCACAGACCGGATGCCCCCCATGTCCATTCGCATCGTTCAGCTCGGCAGCCCGCGCCACGCAGGCGAGGGAACGCGCATCGGCACCGTGCGGCGGCCACCGCGCGGCGTCCGCAAGGAACGCTACGCCGCCGACAAC
>JAEYPL010000120.1 GCA_023410905.1 Pseudomonadota bacterium | reverse complement strand
CCTCCGACTGAGCTCGTGTCCGAGCGACGCGACTCTACCGCCCTGGTGGACCGTGTTGTCCACTGGCTCGACGATGCCAAAGCCGAGGACGTCGTCGTCATCGATCTCAAGGTCAAGACCTCGATCGGCGATTTCATGCTCATTGCCACCGGCCGTTCCGACCGTCATGTGAACGCGGTGGCCGAGCAGCTCCTGCAGCATCTCAAGGATGCAGGGTGCGAGCGTGTACGCGTGGAAGGTCAGCCGCAGTGCGATTGGGTGCTGATCGACACGGGCGATATCATCGTCCATGTCTTCCAGCCGGAGATCCGCGGCTTCTACAATCTCGAGAAGATGTGGACGGCACACAGCGGCGCGGAGCCGACGGCGCACTAGGTCCTGGTTGAACGTGTCGGGCAGGGCGCGCAGCATCCTGCAAAGGAGCCGCCATGCGCCTTGCCATTGCAGCCATCGGCCGCCTCAAGGACGAGGGCGAGCGGGCACTTATTGCACGCTACATGAAGCGCGTGTCGAGCGGACGCGCGATCGGCATTTCGCCCATCACCATCGAAGAGCTACCCGAAAGCCGCTCAGCGGATACGAACGCACGCCAGGCCGATGAAGCCGCCCGGCTGCTTCATGCGACAGCGGACTGCGATTTGAGGATCGTGCTTGACGAGGGCGGGCGCCTGATGTCGAGCGTGGAATTTGCGACCTATCTGGGCGCGCGGCGCGATGCGGGCGTGAAGGCCGCCGCGCTGCTCATCGGCGGCCCGGACGGCCATCCAGCGAGCCTCACCGGCAAGGGCGCGCATATGACCTTGTCGCTCGGGCCGATGACCCTTCCACACGGCTTGGCGCGCGTGGTGCTCGTCGAGCAGGTCTACCGCGCGATCACCATCCTTTCGGGCCATCCCTATCATCGCGCCTGACGCGCGCACTCATTTCCTGCGCTGGGCGCGCTCGGCGAGAAATCCCTTCATGATCCGCTGTGGCTCGCCCGTCGCGTACGCTTCCAGCGAATAGCGCACACCGGCCGCCGTCGCGTCGTCGAAACCCGGCTGCGTGAGCGCGCGCAGGCGCTCCTTGGTGAGCCGCATAGCAACTGGCGGCACTTTCAATAGTTCCCCGGCGATCGAGATAGCTTTCGCGAGCACTTCGCTCTCCGGCACGAGATGATCGACAAGACCGATGGCGTGCGCGCGCTCGCCACTGACGAGGCCGCCGGAGAGGGACAGCTCGCGGTTCGCTCCATGGCCGACGTAGAGGCTCATGAAGTACGTGCCGACGATGCTGGCGAGCCCGGCACGCACCTCCGGCTGGCCGATGCGTGCTGCCGGATGCGCAACGCGCACGTCGCAGCAGAGGCCGATCTGCATGCCGGCGCCTGCCGCAATGCCGTTCCAAGCTGCGACGGCGGGTTTCGTGAGATCGCGCACGGACTGATAGAGATCGCGGAGCGCCGAGCACCAGCCGCGCACGTGATCAATGGACAGATGCGCCGTCTCGTTGAGATCCTGCCCGGCCGAGAAGGCTTTGCCGGCGCCGGTGATGACGATGGCGCCGACCGCGTCATTGGCGTTGGCCGCCTTCATGGTGGCAATGAACGCCGCCCGCAATTCCGGGCTCACGGCATTGAGCACCGTGGGCCGGTTCAGCGTGACAATCAGCACGCACCCGCGCAGCTCGGTCAGGACGAGATCCGGCATCGGCATTTCCTCCGTTTGTTGCGGGCATGGTGCGCCATAGGCCCGTGCGGCGGCAAGTGGGGAGGGGGCATGTCACCCTATGGGCTTGCTCATGGATGGCCCGCCGCGTCATGATCCGCCATCAACGAGAAAGCCGGAGGAAAACGCGCATGAGCCTGACCCAGATCGGCGAGTTCAATATCGACCGCGTGGTGGAACTCGAATTTCCGGCCTTTGTTGCGCGTGAGTTCTTTCCGGCCTGCACGGAGGCGCAGCTTGCCGATGGGAAAGCGCGCCTCGGCAATCTCATCAGTGCCGACGACAAGCTCCTCATGAGCTTCCACTCGTTCGTCGTGCGCACGCCGAAGCACACCATCCTCATCGATACCTGCTGCGGTAATCACAAATCACGCCCGGCGCGCGCCGACTTCAGCATGATGCAGACGAACTACCTCGTCGATCTCGCTGCACAGGGCATCAAGCCCGAGCAGGTCGACTACGTCATGTGCACGCATTTGCATTGGGATCATGTGGGCTGGAACACGCGCCTGCAGGACGGCAAGTGGGTGCCGACCTTCCCCAATGCCAAGCACATCATGGCCAAGCGCGAGTACGATTTCTGGGATGCGGAGTACGCCAAGGGCGACAAAGACAACATGCACGTGCTCGCCTTCGAGGACAGCGTGCTGCCCATCAAGCGCGCCGAGCAGGCGGTGCTCGTCGATGATGACTTCGAGCTGGAGAAGGGCATCTGGCTCGAGCCCTGCCATGGCCATTCGCCGGGGCTCGTGCTGATCAACGTCGCGAGCGGTGGCAAGCGCGGCGTCTTCGTCGGCGATGCCATCCATCACCAGCTCCAGTTCCTCTATCCGGAGCTGTGCTGCCGCGTCGATACGGACATGGCGCTGTCGGCGAAGAACCGGCGGGCCTTCCTCGACCGAAACGCGGAGACCGATATGATCGTCATGCCCGCGCATTTCCCGATGCCGACTGCGGGCACGGTCGTTCGCGATGGCAACGGCTTCGCATTCAAGGGGGCGTAGCAGTCGCGCCTCCGGCGCGAGTAGGGCCGCAGGCCCTACAACCCGCCCGGGGGACACCCCCGGAACCCCGTCTTTTATGGACTTAAACCGCTCCGGCGAATTCGGACCGCTGCGCGGGCGCATCCTCGCCGTACATCGAGTAGATAGGCTCGTCCTTGAGGATGACCTCTTCGTAGAAACCGAAGCCGTTGAACTTCCCGGCGATGGCACGGGCATAGGCGCCCGTGTTGCCGATCTCGATGTAGTCGCCCTCGCGGATGGAGGCCGGCAGCATGAAGGGACCCTTCATGTGATCGATCGAGTCGCACGTCGGCCCCCAGAACTGGAAGGGCGCGAGCGCATTCGGGTCGCGCACCTCGCGGCCGACAAGGCGAACGGGGAACGTAAAGCCGAGGTGGGCCGCGTCGAACAGCATCCCGTAGCTGCCATCGTTGATGTAGAGATCGCCGCCGCGCCGCGCGTCGACGCGCACGATCAGGCTCTCGGACTCGGCGCACAGCGCGCGGCCCGGCTCACACATGAGGCGGCAGTTGCTCGCCACGGGAAGCGTCGCGAAGCTCTCGCGGATCGTCTGCACGAAATCGGAGAGCGGCGCCTGCCCTTCATCCGAGTAGCGCGCGGGGAAACCACCGCCGACATCGATGCCGTCAACGACGACGCCAGCCCGCGTGATAAGCTTCTTTGCTTCGCCGAGCGCTGAGGCATAGGCCTGCGGCGCCAGCGTCTGGGAACCGACGTGGAACGAAATGCCGAGCGACTTCGCTACCTGACGCGCTTTGGTCAGCAGGCGCACGGCCGCTGCACCGGTGATCCCGAACTTGTTTTCGAGCGGGATGACGGCGTTGATCGCGGGCACGGCAATGCGGACCCAGAGCGAGAGGTCCTGGGCGCGGCCGGTCTCCTCGACGATCTTCTTCAGCTCGTCCTCGCTGTCGAGCGAGAAGGAACGGCAGCCGAGCTGGAAGGCCCGCCGGATGGCATGGCGCGACTTCACCGGATGCATGAAATGGAACGTCACGTCGGGGATGGTCTTGGCATCCTCGAGCTCGGGCAGTGAAGCGACGTCGAAATGACGAATGCCGGCACCGTACAGCGCGCCGATCAGGAAGGGCGTGCTGTTGGCCTTGTAGGCGTAGGCGACATCGCCGGGGAAGTTCGCGAGAAACCATCGTGCCGCGCGGCCCGCCGCGTGCGGACGCAGGCCGATGATGGGCTTCTCGGGCTTACGGGCTGCAATCAGCGCCGAGGCAGAATGAAACGTCTCCATCCCATGGGACCTCCACCAGTCGACCTGTGACCGGGCGAGCTGCAGGAAACCAGCAGAGATCGCCGCACGTGGGGTGCACATAAGTCCCCCAGGGGCCTATGTAAAGACCTTTGATGGCCAGGAGCCTGATCGGGCGGCCTCCACGCGCTTGTGAGGGCCCAGGCAGTGGTCAGCCGGGCCATTGGCGTGCTATTCAGCGCCTGATCATTGCCTCCGGTGCTGTCGAATTCCCGCACCTTCGCCTTGGCCTCGCGGCCCCTCCTGACACAAGGGAAATGCCTTCTCATGAGCAGCAAGCTGTTTGCGCCCATCAAGCTCGGTGAACTGGAACTCGCCAACCGGGTCGTCGTCGCGCCCATGTGCCAGTACTCGGCCGAGAACGGCAACATGACCGACTGGCATATGCTCCACCTCGGCTCGCTCTCGAACTCGGGCGCCGGCCTGCTCATCGTGGAAGCCACGGGCGTCGATCTCACAGGGCGGATCACGCACGGTTGCCCGGCCCTCGCCAATGACGAGAACGAAGCCGCGATGAAGCGCGTGGTCGCCGCCTGCAAACGTTACGGCACGGCGAAGATCGGCATCCAGCTCGGCCACGCGGGTCGCAAGGCGTCCTGCAAGCGCCCCTGGGAGAGCAAGGCGCACTCCGATCCTCTGGAGGAAGGCGCATGGCAGACGAAGTCGGCGTCGGCCATTCCCTTTGCACCGGGCTGGCACACGCCGGAGGCGTACACGCTTGCCGAGATCGAGGCGCTGAAGGTGGCATTCGTCGAGGCGACGAAGCGCGCCGACCGCATTGGCTTCGACCTGATCGAGATCCATGGTGCGCACGGCTACCTGCTGCACCAGTTCATCTCGCCGCTCTCCAACAAGCGCACGGATCAGTACGGCGGCAGCCGCGAGAACCGCATTCGCCTGCCGCTCGAGATCTTCGCCGCCATGCGCGCGGTCTGGCCGAAGCACAAGCCGCTCGGCATCCGAATCTCGGCCGTGGACTGGATGCCCGATGGTCTCCAGATCGACGACTCGGTCTTCTTCGCACAGAAGCTGAAGGAGGCCGGTTGCGATTTCATCGACGTCTCCTCGGGCGGCAATCATCCCGACCAGCAGATCCAGCTCGGGCGCGGCTATCAGGTGCCCTTTGCCGAGGCGATCAAGAAGGCGACCGGCATGGCGACCATGGCCGTCGGCCTCATCACCGAGGCAGAACAGGCCGAGGAGATCGTCGCGAGCGGCAAGGCGGATATGGTCGCGCTCGCGCGCGGCTTCCTGGATGATCCACATTGGGCATGGCACGCGGCATGGCGGCTCGGCGCGGACGTTCCGGTTTCCGTCCAATACGCGCGCGCCACGATCAAGACATGGGCGCCCGCTAAGCGGTATGTTCCCGCTGCCAAAGCAGCGGAGTAGGTGGCGAGGCATCATGCTGCCGACGGTTTACTGGGTCCGCGATCTCGTGCGCGGGCGGCTGGCGATCGTTACCCGCCCCGATCCCGCCTACGGGCTTGCCGGCCAGTTGAAATCCCTGCGCGCGGATGGCCTCGACGTGCTCGTCAGCATGCTCCAGACCAACGAGGCGATCCGCCTCGGACTCGCGTCGGAGGCGAACGTGGCGGCGGAGGAGGGCCTCGCCTTCCATAACCTGCCGACCGACGATTTCGGCGTTCCGGTGTCCTTCAAGGCCGCCGGCGCGCTCATCGACACGGTCGCGGCCGATGTCGATGTGGGACGCGCCGTCGGCGTGCATTGCTTTGCCGGACGCGGCCGTTCGCCGCTCTTTGCGTGCTGCGTGCTCGTGCGACTCGGCATGGATCCCGAGGCGGCGATCGAAGCCGTTTCGACGGCGCGCGGCCGGCGCATTCCCGAGACCGACGCCCAGCACCAGTGGATTTTCGACTTCTCTGCGTGGAGGCGTGATCGCGCCCGATGATCGCAGCGCCCCGCGATATGTCGATAAGAAGAAACACGAATTTTGCCGTCGATAGCGACGGATTAGCAGGATCTCATCCGTTCTGATCACGAGTGAGAGCGCTCGCATCACGCGACCTCAACAGGTCGTGATGAACGTGCATCAGTAGTAGAGCGGGACGGGCATCAGGCGTATTTTACGCTCAACACGATGAACCTTATCCGCCGGATGGACGACAGACGCACACAGGGTGCGGGCATCTCCGCGGAAACTATTCGCGCAACGGGGCATTACTGTTCGAAGCGGCCTCGGTTGCGTGAAGAGAGGGAAAAGCCATGGCGACCAAAGCACTTCCGGTCGTAGCGTCAGGCTCGGCCGGCCTGTCCCGCTATCTTGAGGAAATTCGCCGGTTCCCGATGCTGGAGCCGAACGAGGAATACATGCTCGCCAAGCGCTGGCAGCAGCATGAGGATACCGAGGCGGCGCACAAGCTCGTGACGTCGCATCTGCGTCTCGTCGGCCGTATCGCGATGGGCTATCGCGGGTACGGCCTGCCCATGGGCGAGGTGATCTCGGAGGGCAATGTCGGTCTGATGCAGGCCGTCAAGCGGTTTGACCCTGACAAGGGCTTCCGTCTCGCGACCTATGCCATGTGGTGGATCCGGGCCTCGATCCAGGAGTACATCCTGCGCTCGTGGAGCCTCGTGAAGATGGGCACCACGGCCTCGCAGAAGAAGCTGTTCTTCAACCTCCGCCGCGTGAAGGGCCAGATCCAGGCCATCGAGGAGGGTGAACTCAGGCCCGATCAGGTCAAGGAGATCGCCACCAAGCTCGGCGTGAGCGAGGAAGACGTCGTTTCCATGAACCGGCGCCTGAGCGGCGATGCCTCGCTCAACGCGCCCGTGCGTGCCGACTCCGAGTCGGGCGAATGGCAGGACTGGCTCGTCGACGAGACGCCCGACCAGGAGGAGCAACTCGCCGAAAGCGAGGAGCTGAACTTACGGCGTGGTCTGCTCGGCGATGCGCTCAAGACGCTCACCGATCGCGAGCGCCAGATCTTCGAGGCACGTCGCCTGCGCGACGATCCGGCGACGCTCGAGGATCTCTCGGTCGAATTCGGCGTGTCGCGCGAGCGCATTCGCCAGATCGAGGTGCGTGCCTT
>JAEYPL010000337.1 GCA_023410905.1 Pseudomonadota bacterium | reverse complement strand
CGCTTCTTCACGATCGCGCTCCTGCTGATGATGCTGTACGCGCTCGGCTGGTACACGCCGGCCTTCCGCGCCATGTATGCGCTGCTCCCCGGCGTCGATCTCTACCGCCGGCCAGCCGATGCGGTGTTTCTCATAGGTGCGCTGCTGGCGGTACTCGCCGGATATGCGACACATCGCCTGTTCGCCGCGCCATGGAACAAGCCCGGCCGGCTGCCGATCGCGCTCGTCATCACGATCCTCGCTGCCGCTGGCGTTTTCGCGCTGTACTCCGGCTGGCGCCTCGATCACCTGTCGCGACTTACCGAGCCACTGCTGATCGCTGGAGCCATCTTCGCGATTGCTGCCGTTCTCATCGTCTGGGCGCGCTCGCGCCTCGCGCTCCAGCCCGTGCTCGCGGGGCTCGTACTCGCAGGTTTCACGGCCACCGATCTCGGCCTGAACAACGGCAACAACGGATCGTCAGCGCTGCCACCGGCCCGCTTCGAGGTGCTCGATCCTGCGAGCCGCAACGAAACGGCCAACTGGCTCAAGTCACACGTCCGCAAGGACGCCACTTACCGCGATCGCGTGGAACTCGCGGGACTGGGCTTTCACTGGCCGAATGCGAGCATTCCCCATCAGCTCGAGAATACCCTCGGCTATAATCCCTTGCGCCTCGGTCTCTACTCACGCGCGACTGGCGCCGAAGATCACGTTGCGCTCCCCGACCAGCGCAAGTTCTCGCATCTCATGAGCTCGTACCGCAGTCCGCTCTCGAACCTCCTGGGACTTCGCTACATCGCGACGGGCGCCCCCATCGAGACGATCGACAAGCACCACCTTCCGAATGCGCTCCCTCTGGTTCATCGCACGAAAGAAGCCTGGATCTACGAGAACGCTGAGGCGCTGCCGCGCGTGTTGTTCGCAACCGGCACACGTCACGTCCCCTTCGAGATCATGCTCGAGGATGGCAGCTGGCCCGATGTCGACTTCCGCAAGACGGTCCTCTTGGATGGCATAGCCCCGGAAAAGGCGCCGCGCGGGACCGGAACAGCCTCGATCGCCTCCTATGCCAACACGCGCATCGAGATCGACGCCGACAGCACCGAGGGCGGCTATGTCGTGCTCAACGATGCGTGGCATCCCTGGTGGATCGTCGAGATCGACGGCGTCCGCGCGCCGCTCATCCGCGCCAACGTCCTCTTCCGCGCTGTCGCCGTGCCGCCGGGCCGCCATCGAGTGACGTTCACGTTCCGGCCTCTCGAAGGCACGATCAACGCGCTCCGGCACCGCTGAGGCCTGCCATGCGGCCGTACCCCTCGACGCCACCGCAAGCTGCTGCCAGACTGGCGACAGCCCGAATGCGAGGCCATGCGCCCAACTGAACCGCCGCAGGAAACTGTCATGACGCATCTCATCAATCGCACGTTCAACCACGACTATCCGACCATTGCCGGCGGCAAGGGCGTCCGCCTCTTCGATTCGAACGGCAAGAGCTACATTGATGCGTCAGGCGGCGCGGCGGTCTCCTCGATCGGGCATGGCAATCGGAAAGTCGTCGACGCCATCAAGGCACAGGCCGAGCAGGCCGCCTACGCGCACACATCCTTCTTCGTGTCGAAGCCCTCCGAGGACCTCGCGGACTGGCTCGTCGCACGCGCGCCGGAAGGCTTCGGGCGCGTCGCCTTCGTCTCGGGCGGATCCGAAGCCGTCGAGGCCGCGCTCAAGCTCACGCGACAAGTGCACATCGAGCGCGGCGAGGCGCAGCGTGTGCATTTCATAGCGCGCGGGCAGTCCTATCACGGCGGCACGCTCGGCATGATCGCACTCGCGGGCCCGCGTCCGACCCGCCAGCTCGTCGAGCCCATGTTCGGCGATAGCCTCTCGATCAGCCATATCCCGCCTTGCTATGCGTACCGCCACAAGCGCGAGGACGAGAGCGAGACCGACTATGGCCTGCGTGTCGCCCACGCGCTCGAGGAAGAAATCCTCCGCGTCGGCGCGGACAAGGTGGCCGGCTTCGTCGCCGAAACCGTAAGCGGCTCCTCAATCGGCTGCGCGCCGCCGACGCCCGGCTACTTCAAGGAAATCCGCCGCATCTGCGACAAGTACGGCGTGCTGCTGATCGTCGACGAGGTCATGTCCGGCATGGGCCGCACGGGCCATCTCTTCGCCATTACCGAGGACGGCGTCTCGCCCGACGTGATCGCGATCGCGAAAGGCCTCGGCGGCGGCTATCAGCCGATCGGCGCCGTGCTTCTCCGTGACGAGCACTACGCGCCTCTTGCCGAAGGCTCCGGCACGCTCAAGTGGACGCACACATACATGGCGCATCCGACAGCGTGCGCCGCCGCACTTGCCGTACAGCAGGTCATCGAGGAAGAAGGCTTACTCGAAAACTGCCGCGCGCGCGGTGCCGAACTGAAAGAGCGCCTGCAGCAGCGCCTCGGCCAGCATCCGCATGTCGGCGATATCCGAGGGCGCGGACTTTTCATCGGCATCGAGCTAGTTGCGGACCGCGCAACCAAAGCCCCTTTCAAGCGCACGCTGAAGCTCGCCGAAACTTACAAGAAGCAGGCCATGGCGAATGGCATGCTCTGCTATCCGAGCGGCGGCAACGCCGACAGCATCGAAGGCGATCATATCATGCTGGCGCCGCCGCTCATCATCACCTCCGAGGAAGTCAACGAGATCGTCGATATCGTCGAGCGCACACTCAACGAGACGCTCGCGAAGATCGATAAATAAGGGAACCATTATGAGCACAATCACGGCGGACGAGCAGCGCATCCTCGACGAGGTCGAACGCGGTTTCGACGAAGAACTGGCCTTTCTGCAGGATCTCGTGCGCTGTCCGTCCGTGCGCGGCGCCGAGCACACTGTGCAGGACTGTGTCTTCAACGCGCTATCAAAGCGCGGCTACGACATGGACCGCTGGCGCATCACCGAGGACGATATCAAGGACCATCCTGGCTTCTCGCCGATCGCTGTTTCCTACGAAAATGCCTGGGTCGTCGTCGGCACGCATCGACCGCAGACCAGCAAGGGCCGCTCGCTCATCATGAACGCCCACATCGACATCGTGCCGCCTGGCCCGACTGATATGTGGACCTATCCGCCGTATGATCCCATCATTCGCGATGGCTGGATGTATGGCCGCGGCGCCGCCGACATGAAGGCCGGGCTGGCGGCCAACATTTACGCACTCGACGCCATCAGGCGCGCCGGCTTCGAGCCCGCTGCGACGATCCACATCCAGTCCGTGCCGGAGGAAGAAAGCACGGGCAATGGCACGCTCGCGACTTCGGTACGCGGCTATCGCGCCGATGCCGCCATCTGCCCGGAACCGACCAACGGCAGCATCACGCACGCCAACGTCGGCGTCGTGTGGTTCTCGGTGCGCGTCTATGGCCGCCCCGCGCACGCCCGCGAGATGCAGGCGGGCGTCAACGCAATCGATGCGGCCTACAAGGTGATCGGCGCGCTGCGCGTGCTGGAGGAGCAGCTCAACGTCGAGGCCGGACAGCACGAGCTGTTCAAGGATCTCGTCCATCCGATCAATCTCAACATCGGGCAGATCGAGGGCGGCGATTGGAACTCGACAGTGCCGGCCTCATGCACGGTGCATTGCCGCCTATCGATGCTGCCCGGCACGCCAGCGTCGGAGCTCAAGCGTCGTATCGAGCAGACGATCAGCGATTTCTCGCGCAAGACGCCCGGAAGCGGCAACACACCGCCGGTCATCAAGTGGACGGGCTTCTCGTGCGAGGGCTTCGTGCTCGAGGCGGGCAGCGACGCTGAGAAGACGCTCGCGGCCGCGCATGAGGCCATCACCGGCGGCCCACTGCAGCGCCAGGTCATGCCGGCTTATCTCGATGCGCGTGTCACGATCCTCTACGACAAGATCCCGACCCTCGTGTACGGCCCCGGCGGCCGCAACATTCACAGCATCGATGAGGCCGTCGAGATCGAGACCATCCGCCGTGCGACCAAGTCGATCGCGCTCTTTACTGCCCGCTGGTGCGGTCTCGCGCCGTTGAAGCCGGTGTAAAGGGTCGCCTCAGTCATTCCCCTCCCCCTTGTGGGGAGGGGTTAGGGGTGGGGGGAATCCCACCGCCGGCGGTCTGCAATCCCCCCTCCTGACCTCCCCCACAAGGGGGTAGGAACAAGTGTGGAGTGCGCCGAGGCGCCGCCTACTTTCCCTTGAACTGGGGCGGGCGCTTTTCGGCGAAGGCGGCGCGGCCTTCGACCCAATCGGCACTGCGGTTGATCGCATCGACCTGCGAGCGCGCAACGCCCGCGATCTCTGTCGGCCCCTTGGGCAGCGTCTCGGCGGCGAAGCGCTTCAGCATCCGCGAGGGCTTGGGCGCCGTATCCGCGATCCGGCGCGCGTAGTCCATCGCCGTCGTCATGAGCTGATCCAGAGCCACGATCTTGTTCGCGTAGCCGACTTCGTAGGCGCGCTTGGCATCGATCGTATCGCCGCCGAGCAGCAGCTCCATCGCGATCTTGTGAGGAATGCGCGTCACGAGGTTCGAGATCAGGCCGCCCGAGAAGGCGATCTTCACCTCCGGATAGGAGAACTTCGCGTCCTCGGAGA
>JAEYPL010000335.1 GCA_023410905.1 Pseudomonadota bacterium | reverse complement strand
ATCTTGGCGAGACCATTGCCATCGCCGTAGATGGCGGTGATCTGCTTCCGCAGCGCCTCGGCTTCACCGCTCGCATGGAACTGCGCGAGCGCGTCGTCGATGGCGCGGCCGAGACCGCGGCAGGCCCAGCCGAGATGCGTCTCGAGGATCTGCCCGACGTTCATGCGCGAAGGCACGCCCAGCGGATTGAGCACGACGTCGACATGCGTACCGTCCTCGAGGAACGGCATGTCCTCGACAGGCACGATCTGCGAGACGACGCCCTTGTTGCCGTGACGGCCGGCCATCTTGTCGCCCGGCTGGATCTTGCGCTTCACCGCGACGAAGACCTTGACCATCTTCATCACGCCGGGCGGAAGCTCGTCGCCGCGCTGCAGCTTCTCGACCTTGTCGACGAAGCGACGCTCGAGGCTCTTCTTGGCGTCCTCGTACTGCTTGCCGATGGCCTCGACGGCGGCCATGGCCTTCTCGTCCTTGAGGCCGATCTCCCACCACTGGCTGCGGGGGATATCGCTCAGGATCTCGTCGTTGATCTCCGTGCCCTTGCGCGCACCCTTCGGTCCCTTGGAGACCTCACGGCCCATGAGGGCCTCGCGCAGACGGCCGTAAACGTTGCGATCGAGGATCTGGAGTTCGTCGTCGCGGTCCTTGGCGAGACGCTCGATCTCCTCGCGCTCGATCGACATGGCGCGCTCGTCTTTCTCGACGCCATGGCGATTGAAGACGCGCACTTCGACGACCGTTCCGGCGACGCCGGGCGGCAGACGCAGCGAGGTGTCGCGAACGTCGGAGGCCTTCTCGCCGAAGATGGCGCGAAGGAGCTTCTCTTCCGGCGTCATCGGGCTCTCGCCCTTCGGCGTGATCTTGCCGACGAGGATGTCACCCGGCTGAACCTCGGCACCGATGTAGACGATGCCGGCTTCATCGAGATTCTTCAGCGCTTCTTCCGAGACGTTCGGAATGTCGCGCGTGATTTCCTCGGGGCCGAGCTTCGTGTCGCGGGCGCTGAGCTCGAACTCCTCGATGTGGATCGAGGTGAAGATGTCGTCGGCGACGACACGCTCCGAGAGCAGGATCGAGTCCTCGAAGTTGTAGCCCATCCACGGCATGAACGCGACGAGCACGTTCTTGCCGAGCGCGAGATCGCCGAGATCCGTCGAGGGACCGTCGGCAATGATCTCACCCGCCTGGACGTGATCGCCCACCGTCACGAGCGGACGCTGGTTGATGCAGGTGTTCTGGTTCGAGCGCTGGAACTTGCGCAGCCGATAGATGTCGACGCCCGGCTTCGAAGGATCCAACTCCTCCGTCGCGCGGATGACGATACGCGTTGCATCTACCTGATCTATGATGCCCGTGCGGCGCGCAGCGATCGCGGCGCCCGAATCGCGCGCAACGACCTCTTCCATGCCAGTGCCGACGAGCGGCGCCTCGGCGCGGAGCAACGGCACAGCCTGACGCTGCATGTTCGAGCCCATGAGGGCACGGTTGGCGTCATCGTTCTCGAGGAACGGGATGAGCGCCGCCGCGACCGACACGAGCTGCTTCGGGCTCACGTCGATGTAGTCGACCTTGTCGGGCGTCACCAGCAGCACATCACCGTTGAAGCGGCACGTGATGAGGTCGCCGGTGAGACGGCCCTTGTCGTCGATCTCGGCGTTAGCCTGAGCGACGTGGTGGCGCATCTCCTCCATGGCCGAGAGGTACACGACCTCGTCGGTGACGACGTTGTCCTTCACTTTGCGGTAAGGGCTCTCGATGAAGCCGTACTTGTTCACGCGCGCGAACGTCGCGAGCGAGTTGATGAGGCCGATGTTCGGGCCTTCGGGCGTCTCGATGGGGCAGATACGCCCATAGTGCGTCGGATGCACGTCGCGGACTTCGAAGCCCGCGCGCTCGCGCGTCAGACCACCCGGCCCCAACGCCGAGAGACGCCGCTTGTGCGTGATCTCGGAGAGCGGGTTCGTCTGGTCCATGAACTGCGAGAGCTGTGACGAGCCGAAGAACTCGCGCACGGCCGCCGCTGCCGGCTTCGCGTTGATCAGGTCCTGCGGCATGACCGTGTCGATGTCGACAGAGCTCATGCGCTCCTTGATCGCGCGCTCCATGCGCAGGAGGCCGATGCGGTACTGGTTCTCCATGAGCTCGCCGACCGAGCGCACGCGGCGATTGCCGAGATGGTCGATGTCGTCGATCTCACCCTTGCCGTCACGCAGATCGACGAGCGTGCGCACGACCGCCAGGATGTCCTGGGGACGCAGAACGCGCACCGTGTCCTCGGCGGGCACGAAATCCTTGATGTCGCCAAGGCGCATGTTCATCTTCACGCGGCCGACGGCCGAGAGATCGTAGCGCTCGGGATCGAACATCAGGCCATGGAAGAGCGTCTCGGCGGCGTCAATCGTCGGCGGCTCGCCGGGGCGCATGACGCGGTAGATGTCGAGCAGCGCTTCGTCGCGGTTGGCGTTCTTGTCGACCTTGAGCGTCAGGCGGATGTGATCGCCGACCGTCACGTGGTCGATGTCGAGCACCGTGAACTCGCTGACGCCCGCCTCGGTGAGCTTGTCGAGCAGCTTCTGGTCGAGCTCGTTCGCAGCTTCGCCGTAGATCTGACCCGTCGAAAGATCGACGATGTCCTCGGCGAGGTATTTGCCGACGAGATCCTCGGGCGCGACCAGTACTTCCTTCACGCCGCTCTCGGCGAGCTCGCGCGCACGGCGCACGGAAACCTTCTCGCCAGCCTTGGCAACGACGTTGCCGGACTTCGCATCGACGATATCGGCGATCGGCGTCACGCCGCGCATCTTCTCGGGGATGAACGGCATCGTCCATCCCTTCTTGGTCCGACGCACGAGGATCGAACCGTAGAAGGTGCCGAGGATCTGCTCGTCGTCGAGGCCGAGGGCATAGAGCAGCGTCGTCACCGGCAGCTTGCGGCGACGGTCGATGCGCACATAGACGACGTCCTTGGCGTCGAACTCGAAGTCGAGCCAGGAGCCGCGATAGGGAATGATGCGCGCTGCGAACAGCAGCTTGCCGGAGGCGTGTGTGCGGCCGCGGTCATGATCGAAGAAGACGCCCGGCGAGCGGTGCATCTGCGAAACGATCACGCGCTCGGTGCCGTTGATGACGAACGTGCCGTTCTGAGTCATGAACGGCATGTCGCCCATATAGACGTCCTGCTCCTTCACGCCCTTGATCGAGCGCGAGCCGGTCTCTTCGTTGATATCGAACACGATGAGGCGCAGCTTCACGCGCAGCGGAGCCGCGTACGTCATGTCGCGCTGCTGGCACTCGTCGACATCGAACTTCGGCGGATCGAAATCATAGCGGACGAACTCAAGCGTTGCCTTGCCCGAGAAGTCCGAGATCGGAAACACGGACTTGAACACCGCCTGCAGGCCGGTCTCAGGGCGGCCGCCGGCCGGCTCCTTGACCATCAGGAAGTCATCGTAAGAGCTCTTCTGCACCTCGATGAGGTTCGGCATTTCCGCCACTTCGGCGATCGAGCCAAACCGTCTCCTCATCCGCCTGCGGCCGGTGAATGTTTCAGCCATGTGCGCTCCTCTCGGGTCTGAGATGGCGGGATGGGGCTGGCCTCCCATCGGCGCATCTCGTGAATGTCATCTCGCGGTCGCGAAACCGGTCGCCTTCAACCTGTCCTCGCGCAGCTCGCCGGAAGGTCCCATGCTCGCAAGCAGCGAGGCCCTCGGGGGAGTTGCCCGGGCCGGCCCCCGCGAAGGAGCCGGCCCAGTCAATCGAAAAGCGCCTTACTTCACTTCGACCTGGGCGCCCTGGTCCTCGAGCTGCTTCTTCAGCTTGGCAGCCTCGTCCTTCGTCACGCCCTCCTTGACGGTCTTGCCGCCGGCCTCGACGAGGTCCTTGGCTTCCTTCAGGCCGAGGCCCGTGATGGCGCGGACTTCCTTGATCACGTTGATCTTCTTGTCGCCCGCCGCCTTCAGGATGACGGTGAACTCGGTCTGCTCCTCGACGGGAGCAGCAGCGGCACCACCCGGAGCAGCGGCGACGGCGACAGCGGCCGCAGCCGAGACGCCCCACTTCTCTTCGAGCATCTTCGCGAGGTCAGCCGCCTCGAGAACGGTCAGCTTCGACAGGTCGTCGACGATTTTTGCAAGATCGGTCATTTCAATGTTTCCTAGCGTTCGGTTCGAACCGCTCAGCGGTCCAGGTTCTGATGTTCGTTCGGCTCGCGGCGATCAACGCCGCACCACTTATCAAGCAGCCTCGCCCTTGCTCGCCTGCGCCTGGATGACACGTGCGAGCTTGGCTCCCGGCTCCGCGATCGTGCGGGCGATCTTCGTCGCCGGCGCGTTGAGGAGACCGATGAGCTTCGCCCTCAGCTCGTCCAGCGAGGGGAGGTCGGCGAGTGCTTTGACGCTCGTGGAGTCGAGGATGTTGCTCCCCATCGCACCGCCGAGGATCACGAGCTTTTCGTTTTCCCGGCTGTACTTGACGGCAATCCTCGCGGCCACCATCGGGTCGCTCGAGTAGGCAATGACTGTTTGCCCCTTGAACAACTTCGAGATGCCCTCTGAGTTGGTCTCCTTGAGCGCCAGTACCGCCAGCGTGTTCTTCGCCACCTTGACCGTTCCGCCAGCCTCTTTCATGCGCTTGCGGAAGTCGGTCATCTGGGCGACGGTCATGCCGGCGTAGTGGGCCACGACAATCACGCCCGTGTCCTTGAACACGTCGTGGAGCGTCGTGACGAGCTCTTGCTTGGCAGCTCTATCCACCTGGCTACACTCTC
>JAEYPL010000305.1 GCA_023410905.1 Pseudomonadota bacterium | reverse complement strand
AAAAAAAACCCCGCCCCCCGGGGGACCCCGCGCCCGCCGCTTTTAATATCTCCGGTAGCTCGAACGTCAGTTCGCCTTCAGCAGCGACTCGACTTCCAGCAGTACGAACTCGTTGTCGTCGACCTTGTTCGGCTCGCGGCTCGTCGAGAACGGCAGGTTGTTGTCGTTACCGACGATGATGTGGCGTGCATCCACCACGTCGACGTTCTCGATCGTGAAGAACGGGAACTTCAGAACGCCGTCATTGAGGGGCTTGCGCGCCTTCTTGTCCGGATCCTGGATCTTCAGCAGATCGATGTAGCCGATCTTACGCACGGCGCCGCCGACGTTCGCATCGTTCATCTCGATTTTCACGATGCGCTTGAACTTGGCGATGTCGTCGAAGCAGTCGGTCGCCTTCTTGCCTTCGGGGCAGGCCTTGTCGGCGGTGCCTTCCTTGTCGTCGCGTTCGATGACAAGCGCCGTCGTCGCGTCGATCATGTTGAAGTCGCCGATGGCCTCGCCGCCGGGTTCGAGAACATACTTCCAGTGGCGCCCCGTCCACTTCTCCTCAGCGACCGAGAATTCGAGAACGCGCAGCGCGGTTTTGCCGTCGACCTTCTCCCAATCCTTCTTCTCGGCATCCCAGAGCGGGCCTTCGAGCATTCCGTAGATGAACTTGCCATCCTTCGATGCCGCGAAGCCCTCGTAGCCCTTGGAGCGGCGCAGGTTGACCGCGGCATTCGTGGCGCCGGGATTGGCGGCCGTGACCGAGTAGTGGTCCGGAGAGCGCACGGGCTTGCCGTCCGCGAGTGTCTCGAACAGCGCTTCGACCTTGCCGTTCATGTCGGCGCGGATGATGTAAGGCCCGAACTCCTCGCCGATCCAGATCTTGTCGCCGATGATCTGGAAGCCCTCGAGATCGAGATCGGCGCCGGTCAGATAGCGCTTTTCGGTGCCCTCGTGGACGATGCGGAAGGGAACCTTCTTGTCGGGATCGTGCAGGAAGATCGTCTTCAGGCGCTCGACGACGCCCTTGTCCCAATCCATGCGATAGTGATTGAGGAACAGTGCCGCATCCGGCGAATTGGCCTTCGAACCGAAGCCATTGTCGATGATCACCCAGAACGTGCCGTCGGGCATACGCTTGATGCCGGAATGGCCCTGCACCGGCTGGCCCTTGAAGGGCACGCTCAGGCCGGTCGGACGGCCGCGCGATTTGCCTTCGACCGAGCCGAGTGCTTCCACGCGCGTCGGCCCGGTGGCGAACTTGCCCGAGGTCTTGAGATCAGCGGGCGCATCAGCCGGCGGCTCGATGAAGGTCGCGGCCGGCAGCACGACGTGGCCAGCGAGCTTGGCCTGATGTTCGGCGGCGGAGGCGGCCGATAGGGCGAGCAACGAAACAGTGGAAGCGAGCATAAGTCGACGTAGCATTGTGGTCTCCTATTGAGGACGACCCCCAATAGGTTCGGCGCATGTCACGCGTGCTGCAGTTTTGCGACGCCGGCACGACAACTGACGCCCTGCCCGTCATTCGAGCAACCTGTGCCGCAAGGGTGCCCTTCTTGGGTGCTGTTAATCGTTTTCTCGAATTAGCCTACCGAACTCGGCATGGGACTACTCTAATGGACGGCGCACATTACGCATCCGCAGGGGGCGCGGGGGAAAAGGCCGCATCGGGGCGCAGCAAGATGGCTGAGGGAAAGTCGCTCGGCTTCATGAGTCGGGTTCGTGTGGAGGGGTCTGCCCGCCAGCATCTGGAGGCCGCGGCCATCGTCGGTGCGGCCGTTTTCGTCGCGGCTCTGCTCGGGGTCGCGCTGCGTTCGGCCAACCTGCTCGCCGCCATTTCGCCCGCCAATGCGATCCTGCTCGGTCTCATGGTGCGCTTTCCGCATCTGGCGACGCCCGCCGGCTGGCTTGCCGCTGTCATTGCCTATGTCCTCGCCGATGTTCTGACTGGCAACACGCTCGTCAATGCCCTGGTTCTCACCGCTTCAGGCCTCGCCGGCGTTGTTGCGGGTTACGCTCTTTTGATGCGGCTCAGCGATGACGATCGCCGTCTCGTCGGTCCCATGGCCGTGCTGCGCCTGTCGATCGTCCTGGTCGCTGCGGCTGCCATCGCCGCGCTCGTCGGCACGCTCGGCAATTTCTCGACCCTGTCGAGCGCGCCGCTCACGGGCTTTGCCTACTGGCTTGTCGGCGAACTCGTGAACACGCTCGCCATCGTGCCATTGCTGCTTGCCATGCCGGATGGTCTCATCCGGCAATACGACCTGAAGAGCCGGCCCGACTTCAGCCGGATCGACTATGTCGCGCTCGCGCCCGCGGTGACGCTCCTCTCGGCCTGCGTTGCGGCGCTCTTCGTCGGCGGCCCCGGTGCGCTCGCGCTGCCGCTCGTCGCGCTGCTCTGGTGCGGTCTGACCTACAGCGTGTTCGTGACGGCCGCCTTGACGCTCGCCGCAGGCGTCTGGCTGCTCGGTGGGCTCTCACTCGAGCTGATGACAGGTTGGCACGACGTCGACGAAGGCGCCTCGCTCATTTCCGCGCGGCTTGCCGTCACGCTGACCGGCCTCGCCCCGTTGACGCTCGCGAGTACCATGGCCGCCCACAACGAGCTGCGCGAACGCTTCGATCTCCTGGCGTCGTACGATGTGCTGAGCGGGCTTCTCACGCGCCATGCCTTCGCTGATGGTGCCGAGCAGCTCCTTGCCGAGGCGCAGGCCGCCAATGCGCCCGTTGCCGTGCTCATGCTCGATGTCGACCATTTCAAGAAGATCAATCACACGCACGGCCATTGGGCCGGTGATCGGGCCATCCAGACCTTCGCTGCCGTCGCTCGCAATGCGCTGGGCGACGGCGCACTCATCGGCCGGCTCGGTGGCGAGGAGTTCGCCGCGCTCATGGTCGGCTGCACGCCGTACGAGGCTGCCGCCGCTGCCGAGCGCGTCCGCCAGGCCTTCATCGGGACGCCGATCGATCTCGGCAGCGGCCGCCGTGTCGATGCCACACTCAGCATCGGGCTCGGTTGTGCCGCCATGGCACCCGCATCGATCGAGCCGTTGCTGCAGGTCGCCGATGAAGCGCTTTCGCTCGCCAAGGGCGGCGGCCGCAACCGCATTGTGCGACGGGATCTTGCCCCGCCCGCACCCTCGACGACGACCGCAAGCGTCCGCACGGCGCGATAGTCGCAACGCTATATGCATTCGCGCCAACTTTAGGCGGAATGCCGAGCCTCCGCGCAACCTGATCCTAAGGCGGTCATGGTTTCCCTGCTTCCGCGGGCCGCTCGCGTATTGCGTGGCGCCCGGTTCGGAGGTGTGTGCCGGCATGGTCGGTAAGTCAGCAGCATTTCGCGCATTTGCGCCACATGCGGTGCCCTTTCTCTCGCAGATCAGGGTCGCCATCGGCATAGGGGCCATCGTCTTCGTCGCGGCAATCTTCGGCATCGCGACCCGGCCTGCGGGCTTCCTTGCCGCGCTTTGGCCGGCCAACGCACTTCTGCTCGGCCTGCTCGTCCGCCGCCCGACGTTCGCGACGCCGCTCGGCTGGTGCGCTGCTGCGTTCGGTTATGTCGCGGCAAATGTCGTCGGCGGCACCGGGATCGCCCTGGCTCTGCTGTTGATGACCGGAAATCTCGCGGGCGTCGCCGCGGGCTTCGCGCTCTTCATGCGGCGCGACCAGACCGATCGGCGTCTGCGGCGCCCGACATCGGTTCTGCATCTCGTCGTGATCGTCACCGTCGCCTCGGCGGCATCGGCGACAGTCGGTCCGATCGTCAATCCATTCCTGTTCGGGCACTCGCCGGCCGATGGCTGGGCGTATCGTTTCGCGACCGAGCTCGTGAACTACATGACCATACTGCCGGTCGTGCTGACGATGCCGGTGCCGAGCTGGATCGGCCTCGAGCGCCGCCGCCATGCGGACGCGTGGCGACGGCCGTCCGAGTTGGCACCTGTACTCGCGCTCGCGCTCACGTGCGTCGCGGGCGCCTGGATGGGCGGGCCGGGAGCGCTGGCCTTTCCCGTGCCGGCGCTGTTGTGGTGCGCTACTGTCTACGGCCAGTTCGCGACGGCACTGCTGACGCTGGGCTTCAGCACGTGGACAATGATCGCCATTGCGTTCGGCCGCATTATCGATCCCGCTCAACTCGGCACCCAGTATGCGCTCATGTCGCTGCGCATCGGCGTGGCTCTCATGGCTTTGGCGCCGATAACCGTTGCGAGCGTGATTGTGGCGCGCAATGAGTTGCTCGATCAGCTGCGCCAGCTTGCAGCTCTCGATCCACTGACGGGCGTCCTCAATCGCCGGGCGTTCGTTCAGGGCTACCGCGAGCAGCGCACACAACCGCGACTGCGGAAGCAGGCGATCACCGTTCTGGTGCTCGATCTCGATCACTTCAAGAAGATCAACGATACGTGGGGGCACGCAGCCGGCGACAAAATTCTCGTGACATTCGCCGGAACCGTGCAGGCCTGTCTGCGCGGCACCGATCTGCTCGGGCGCTTCGGCGGCGAGGAGTTCGTGGCGCTTCTTCATGGCTGTGGTCAAGCCGATGCGGAAGCCATTGCCGAGCGCGTACGCGCCACCGTGGCGAGCACCATCGTTCACGTCGAGGGCGGGCACGGCCTCACCATGACCGTGAGCATCGGCATTGCAACGTGCGATACGCTGCCCGAGACGCTCGATGCACTGATCGCCGCTGCCGACAAGGCTCTCTATGTAGCCAAGGCCGCGGGCCGCAATCAGGTCGCACGTGCGGCCTGAGCCTTCAGATCAGCGAGCGCACGGCCAAATACACGCCGAGCAACAGCAGGCCGATGAAGAAGCACCGCCTGAATGTTGCCGGTGACATGCGCAGCCGCAGGACCTGCCCGAGCCACATGCCGACGCACGCCATGGCGAGCGCGCCGAGCGCGGGCATCGCGAGGCCTGCACCGAGCGCGTTGTCGAAGGCTAGATTGACGGTCAATGCCGCCGTCGAGACGGTGAAGGACAGGCCGAGTGCCTGGATGAGATCTTCCTTTTCGAGGCCGATCGCTTGGAGATAAGGCACGGCCGGAATGACGAAGACGCCCGTCGCCGCCGTGATGAGGCCGGTCACAGCACCGACCAGCGGCCCGGCCCATACCTCGCGCGAAGGCGCTATGGCAAAGCGCACCGCCGCCAGCCCCGTCACGGCATAGAGCGCGAGCGCGACACCGAGCATGGCCGTGCCATAGCGCGCGCCCGCACCCGTCATGAGCCCGATGCCGGCCCAGGTGCCGAGGCACACGCCGACCATCATCGGCCACAAACGCCACACGACCGTGCGGAACGACGGCCCCGCCATCATCTGCCAGAAGTTCGTGACGAAGGACGGTAGCGCCAGCAGCGCCGCTGCTTGCACGGGCGGCATCACGAGGGCCAGCAACCCCATGGAGATCGTCGGTAATCCAAGGCCGATCACGCCCTTGGTCAGCCCGGCGAGCACGAACACGGCGGCAATGAAGATGGAGATCGCGTCGATCATGCCCGTCTTCTGGCCCGGCCACGCAAGATTCGCAATCCGTAGAATATGGAGTTAGCCTTCGTAGAAACCAAAGGCTAAGCCCGAGGCCCGTCATGCGCTTCGATCTCGTCGATCTCCGCTTGTTTCTGCACGTCGCCGATACGGCCAGCATCACGCATGGTGCCGAGCGCGCCCATCTGGCTCTCGCCTCGGCAAGCGCGCGCATTCGCGGCATGGAGGAAGCCCTCGGCGTGGCGCTGCTCAAACGCGGGCGCCGGGGCGTGGCGCTGACACCCGCTGGACAGTGCCTGCTCGACCATGCGCGCATCGTCACCCAGCAGATCGAGGCCATGCGAGGGGATCTCGGCGCCTTTGCGCGCGGTCTCGGCGGCAGTGTTCACGTGCTCTCGAATACGGCCGCCTTCAGCGAGCATCTGCCGAGGGCGCTCGCGGCTTTCCTGAAAGCCAATCCCACCATCAGCGTCGATCTCGAGGAGCGCGAGAGTGCGAGCATCGCCGAAGCCATCGCGGCCGGCGTCGCCGACATTGGCATCGCGACGCAGGGCGCCGTTTCTGAGAGCGTGCGCGCGCATCCTTTCCGCGAGGATCGTCTGGTGCTCGCCGTGCCGAAGAATGATGATCTCGTCGCGCGGCGGCGCGTGCATCTGCATGAAGTGATCGACCGCCCCTTTGTCGGCCTCGCCCGCCAAAGTGCATTGCAGCGGCATCTGGCTGGCCATGCTGCGCGTCTCGGAAAATCCATGCGCGTTCGTGTCGGCGTCGGTGGGTTCGACGAGGTCTGCCGCATGGTCGAGACGGGCGTCGGCATCGCCATCATTTCGGAAGCGGCGGCGAGGCGCTGCAGGCGCAGCATGGGCATTGCGATCGTCACCCTTGCCGAAGCTTGGGCACGCCGCCGCCTCATGATTTGCGTCCGCGCATCGGGCCGCCTGCCCGCGCCGGCTGCTCGCCTCCTCCAGCATCTCATGCAGTCGGCGGGCGGTGGCAGTTGATCCTCTAAGCCGGCTGTGCGCCCGCACGAAGCGTCTTCACTTCCTGCTCCAGCCGCTGCACGTCGTCGAACAGGCGGCGGCTCGCGAGCTGCAGGAGATAGAACCCGAACTTGGGGCTCTGGAAGTAGAGCGACTTCGCCTGCTCGTAGGTAATCTCCAGGACTTCGCTATCGGCAATGCATTCTATGGTTCGCGTGCGCGTGTGATTGGGCGCCAGAAATCCAAGCTCGCCGATGAACTGGCCCTCACCGATATCAATGCCGAGATCCGCAACGCGGAAAGCGCCATTCACGACGAACATCATACGGTCCGCCGTATCGCCCTTGCGGAACAGCGTCTCGCCTGCCTTGACCGTCCGCGGCGTCGTCACGGACCTTAGCCAATCCATGTCGACCTCGCCGTGGCTCGCAGCCTCCACCTTGCGCACGAGAGCCAGGATCTGCGTGAGCCGGAGGATGTTCAGCGGTAGCAGAATGCAGTGCAACAGCATGATGGGATAGGCGTTGCTCTGGTAGCCATAGGCGATGAAGAAGATGTTGCTCAGGATGCCGACGAAGCGCAGATGCACCATCGTCGTCATCGAAAAAGTGAGCAGGACGAGGAGTGCCGCCGTGTAGCCCAGGGCTTCCGTGGGAGCCATGAAACGTCCTTTGCGGACACTGTCCGTAAGTGTGCGGCGGCCCCCCTAATCCCTCACGGGCCCCCTGCGCGATGGCCTTGTTGTGCGCTGCGCCGCCGCTTGCCC
>JAEYPL010000291.1 GCA_023410905.1 Pseudomonadota bacterium | reverse complement strand
GCCGCCGTCCGTCACGCCATGGACAATTGAGGCGCGCCTCGGTGTAAGGTGGCCCCATGACAGTGACCTTGCGCTATTTCGCCTGGCTGCGCGAACGGGTCGGCCGATCCGAGGAGAGGCTCGACCTGCCGCCCGGGATCACGACCGTCGCCGACCTCATTCATTGGCTCAAGGAGCGCGGCCCCGAGTACGCGCACGCCTTCGAGCGCTCAGAGGTCATTCGCGCGGCCATCGATCACACGCACGTCCGGCAGGAGGCCCCGATTTCCGGCGCCCGCGAGATCGGGTTCTTTCCTCCCGTAACGGGAGGCTGAAACCGTGAGCGTCGCCGTCCAGGCCGAGGATTTCGACATCTCGCGCGAGGTGGCCGCGTTGACGGCGGGCCGCACGGATATCGGCGCTATCGTCACATTCACCGGCACGGTACGCGGGACGAGCGCGGGCACCGCGCTGTCGTCCATGATGCTCGAGCATTACCCCGGCATGACAGAGGCTGAACTCGCGCGCGTCGAGGAGGAGGCGCACAAGCGCTGGCCGCTGCAGGGCTCGCGCATCGTGCATCGCATCGGCAGCCTCGCGCCCGGCGAAAATATCGTGCTGGTGGTCACAGCATCCGCACATCGGCACGCTGCCTTCGAAGCTGCGGCCTTCCTGATGGACTATCTCAAGACGCGCGCCCCCTTCTGGAAGAAGGAAACCGACGCCAACGGCGAAGGCCGCTGGGTCGATGCGCGCGAGAGCGACGACACTGCGCTGGAGCGGTGGAAAGCTCGCTAAAGTCCCCTCCGAACCCGCTACCCTTGTTTCAATCCGCCCCGGCAACGCGCGCCGAGAGCAGATCCAGCATCGGACCAATGCGCTGGATGAGGCGGGCGGTCGTCGGCGCCGCATTGAGGCCGGCCGTGATCTTGCCCTTGGTCTCCTTCGTGCCCTCGGGCTCGAAGAGCGAGATCAGCAGCACATAGCGCGGCGCCGAAGCAGGCAGCGTCGCGAAGAAGGACGAGATCACGGTCTTGTCTTTGTAGCCGCCCTTGCCGGGTTGCTCGGCCGTACCTGTCTTGCCGCCGATCTCATAACCTTCGAGCTCGGCGCGCCGGCCGGTACCTTGCGTATCGACGACCGCGCGGCGCAGGGCCTCGCGGATCGCGGCGCTCGTCGCCGGCGAGACGACGCGCGCTTCCCCCGCCGGGATCGTCTCTTGATGGATCATGGTCGGGCGCACTTTGACGCCACCATTGACGAGACCGGCAGCCGCGGCCGCGAACTGCAGCGGCGAAACAGCCAAGCCATGCCCGTAGGCGATGGTCACGCCTTCGAGTGATGCCCAATGCGCGGGAATCTGCGGCCGTGCCACCGGGCCGGCTTCGGTGCGCATCTGATCGAGCAGGCCGAGCCGATCGAGGAAGGCGCGCTGGCGCGGCACGCCCGCTTCCATGGCAATGAGCCCCGCGCCAACGTTCGACGAGCGGATGAGGATTTCTGCGAGCGTCAGCGGACGGCCCGGCGGATACTGCTCGGCGATGTTGTAGCGGCCGAAGCGCAGCGGCTCGCGCGTGTCATAGATGCGCGTGAGCGATGCGCCGAGATCGTCGAGCGCGAGGCCGAGCGTCACGGTCTTCGCGATCGAGCCGAGCTCGAAAGTTCCGCTCATGACTTTGTCTTTGCGGTCGTCCTCATCGGCGCCCGGAAATTTTTCAGGATCCTGATCAGGAAGCGAGACGGCAGCGATGACCTCGCCGCTCACGGCATCGAGCACGATGCCCGAGGCCCCCTGCGCCTTGTACTCCTTCATCGCGCCGGCAAGTGTATCGGCGACGGCATTCTGCACACCGAGGTCGATCGACAGGCGAACGGGCGCCCGCTGAGAGCGGCGTGGCGCGGCGGCTGCATCGATCTCGCCAATCTCGTCGATGTGCTTCTCGATGCCCGAGATGCCCTGGTTGTCGACGTTGACGTGACCGAGGATATGCGACGTGAGATAGCGCGTCGGATATACGCGGCGGGGCTCGCGGCGGAAACTGAGACCAGGCAGCCCGAGATCATGCGCGCGCTGCGCCTCGATCGGTGTCAGGCCGCGCTTGATCCACATGAAGCGGCGCGTGTTGTCGCCGAGATGGCGGCGAAGCTCGGCTGCATCCAGTTCGGGAAAAGCCGCGACCAGCCGTTCGGCTGTCAGGTCAGCATCGCGCACCATGGCCGGATCGGCAAACAGCGATGCGGCATCTATGTCCGTCGCGAGCAGGTTGCCACGCCGATCGACGATGTCGGGACGGATGAAGGTTTGATGCAGCGGCTCGGCGCGCGCGAGGCGCGTTTCGTCCTGCCCGCTCGCGGCGAGGCGCACGGTCTGGCCAGCAATGGCCATGAAGACCGTCGCGATGGCTGCGTGCATGAGCCACGTCCGCGCACGCGGCAGCTCGACGCGCACGGCTTGCGGCCGTTCGCGCGGCGCACCGGGCCGCGCCGCCAGCGCGGGTCCGACACGCAGCGGCTCGGCTCTCCGCTTCATTTGAGCTCACCTGCGGAAGACAAGACCTCGATCTGGCGCGGGTCGATGGGCGCGAGGCCGGCCTTGCGCGCCATTTCCTCGATGCGTTCGGGACGCGCGAGATAGGCGCGCTCGGCCCGCAGCACTGCGATGTCGAGGTGCGCCTTATCGATGGCCCGGGCCTGCGACGCGACGTGATGCTCCAGCCGCCGCGTATCGTACGTGACGGCGTACAGCACGAACGCCGAAGCGACCGCGAGCAGGACCGTGCCGACTGCGGCGAGACGGGACATGGCCAATACCCTCACGCTAGCGGCGGACGAGGCTCTCGGGCCGGATCACGCCGAGATGAGCTTCGTCCGCGGGACGAGCCGCCGCTGCCGAGGTCCGCTCGGCGGCCCTGAGACGCGCCGAGCGCGCACGCGGATTGGCGGCAATTTCCTCTTCACTTGGGGTTAACGGGCGTTGGTTAATAATTTGGTAACGCGGCGCAGCCGGCGCACCTGCGGCGGGCGGCAAATGGCGCGAACCGGAGGGGTTTCGGCCGCTTGCGTCCGTCAGATAGCGCTTGACGATGCGGTCCTCGAGCGAGTGGAAGGTGACGACGACGAGGCGGCCGCCGGGCTTCAGACAACGCTCGGCCGCGGCAAGAGCATCCATGAGCTGGCCGAGTTCGTCATTCACGTAGATGCGCAGCGCCTGGAAGGTGCGGGTGGCGGGATGCTTGTCGTCGCCTTTGGCGCGGCCGAGCGCGCGCTGCACGACATCGGCGAGCTGGCGCGTGGTGGTGATCTCTCCACTCGCGCGCGCTCGGCCGATAGCACGGGCGACGGCGCGCGACCGGCGCTCCTCGCCCAGGTGGAAGAAAATGTCGGCGAGCTGCTCCTCGGAGCTTTCGCGAATGACATCAGCGGCACTCGGGCCCTGCTGCGACATGCGCATGTCGAGCGGACCATCGGTCATGAAGGAAAAGCCGCGCTCGGCTTCGTCAAGTTGCATGGACGAGACGCCGATATCGAGGACGACGCCATCGACAGCGGGATGTCCGGCATCGGCAGCGATCCGGTCGAGTTCGCCGAAACGGCCCTCGCTCAACACGAGGCGCGGCGCGTATTTCGCGACGAGCGCTTGTCCTGCTGCCAGCGCGTTCGGATCCTGGTCGACGGCGATGACGCGCGCATCGGGCGCAGCATCGAGGATCGCCGACGTATAGCCGCCGGCACCGAATGTTCCGTCGACGAAGACCTCGCCAGCCCCGGGTTTCAGGGCGGCGAGGACTTCATCCAACAACACGGGAATGTGGCGGGCCGCACCCTCAGTGGCGCGTTCCCCTCGGCGCACCTCG
>JAEYPL010000237.1 GCA_023410905.1 Pseudomonadota bacterium | reverse complement strand
TAATTCCTCTTTTTTACGCGGGCGCCCCCCCGCCCCCCGGCCGGTAGGCCGCACTCAAAAGAGATGCAGCCCGCGGCCTCTTCTCTAACCTGTCGATGTGGCCGCTGCGGGCATAGCACTACGAAGTGGTTGCGAAGCACCTCTTCCTAGCAGCCCGCGGCAAACAAGAATCACGGCAGCAGGATGATCGAGCCCGTGGTCTTGCGCCCTTCGAGATCGTTATGCGCCTGGGCGGCATCCTTCAGCGCGTACTTGTGATTGACGTTGATCTTCACGGCGCCGGAAGCAACGACATCGAAGAGATCCTTCGCCGTGGCGACGAGATCGGCGCGCGTCGCCGTGTAGGTGTTGAGCGTCGGGCGCGTCACGTAGAGCGAGCCCTTGGCGGCGAGAATGCCGAGATTGACGCCTTCAACCGGTCCTGAAGCATTGCCGAAGCTGACGAACAGCCCGAGCGGCTTCAAGCAGTCGAGCGACGCCGGGAACGTGTCCTTGCCGATCGAGTCGTAGACGACATCACACTTCTTGCCACCGGTGACCTCGTTGACGCGCTCGACGAACTTCTCGGTCCGGTAGTTGATGACGTGTGTCGCGCCGGCGGCCTTGGCGAGTGCGCATTTCTCGTCCGAGCCTGCGGTGCCGATCACCGTCGCGCCGAGATGCTTCGCCCACTGGCAGGCAATGAGGCCGATGCCGCCGGCTGCGGCGTGCATCAGGAGCGTCGTGTTCTGGTCGACCTTGTAGGTCCGGCGCAGCAGGTACTGCACGGTCATGCCCTGCAGCATCATGGCAGCGCCCGTCTCGTACGAGATCGCATCGGGAAGCTTCACGAGCTTGTCGGCAGGCGCAAGGCGCTCGCTGGCGTAGGCGCCGATCGCACCAGCATAGGCAACTCGATCGCCGACCTTGAGATCGGTGACGCCGGAGCCGACTTCCGTGACTTCGCCAGCGCCTTCGTTGCCCGGCGAGAAGGGCAGCGTCTGCGGATAGAGGCCCGTGCGCTGGTAGACGTCGATGAAGTTGACGCCGATCGCATGTTGTTTGAGCTTCACCTGACCGGCGCCGGGAGCACCGACCTCAACGGTTTCGTACTTTAGTGATTCGGCGCCGCCGTGCTGGTGAACTCGAATGGCATGAGCCATGAGGTGCGTGCTCCCTGAATTGGATGAGGATTGATGTTGGGGCATATTGTGTGCCTGCTCGGCACCTTAGCCCGAATTCCGGTACTCCGGTTACTGATTTGTGGTAATTCGGCGGCGGCCGGTGATCAGATGGCCGTATTTGTAAGGCTTCAATTCGTCCACGCGTATCCGACACACGAGGACCCTGCATGATTGCGTGCCGCCCGCTCGGGCGCATTTTTGTTCCAGTCTCGATGCTTGTGCTTGGCACCGTCCTCGGCTCCTGTGCAGCGATCAATCTGGAAACCGCGGCCACGGTCCAGCCAAGCGCGGACTGTGTCGACGACAGCCCGCCGTGCGTGGAAGCGCGGGGCGCGGCTCTCAAGCAGATGCTGGCCGATCCCAAGCGGGGCTGGATACGCGAGCCGGCGAACGCGCACTCCTATGCCGCGGGCGTCCGGCTGTTCGCTTTCCGCAGCCGCAAGCGCGAGCTGAGTTGTGATGAGCTCATGCTCGGCAAGCGCGAAGCCGATGGCGCACACGCGGCCCTGAACGGACCTTACTCTGGAGGCCTCAGCCCGGCACAGAAATCGCGTGGCACGATGCTCGCGGCCGAGGTCTCGACGGAGCTTGGCGCCGAGATGCGCCGGCGCGGCTGCCGGGTGCGGGCGTAGTCGGCGAAGTTGCTTCACACTTATCCTAGCGACACCGCGGACGCTTGAGCTTGAACCTGCAAGCCTGTACACGCTCGCGATCCCCTCTCCCTGCTTGCGGGGAGAAGGGTAGACCTTGGGGAGGGTGAATGGGACTGGAAGCTTATGCGGACGCTATCATCGCGTTCGTGAAGGAGCATCAGGCGTGGGCGGGGCCGGTCGTGTTCGTGCTCGCGTTCGGCGAGTCCCTGGCGTTCATCTCCCTCATTCTGCCCTTCTGGGCCATCCTGGTGACCATCGGCACGCTCATCGGTGCGAGCGGCGGCCTCGATTTCTGGTTCATCCTCACCATGGCCGCGGTCGGCGCCGCACTCGGCGACTGGTTCTCTTACTGGCTCGGGCAGCACTACCACGAGCAGATCGCCAGCATGTGGCCCCTGCGGAACTACCCGGATCTCCTGCCCAAGGGGCACGCTTTCTTCGAGAAATACGGCGCCTGGGCCGTTGTTCTCGGTCGTTTCTCCGGGCCGCTCAGGGCGTCAGTGCCGTTGGTCGCCGGCATCGTTGAGATGCCGAAGGCGAAATTCCAGCTCGCCAACTGGTCCTCGGCCTTTCTCTGGGCGTTCGTCCTGCTGATGTTCGGTGACGTCATGGGGCAGGGCCTGAACTGGTTCCGCCAGTCCTTCGGCGGGGGCTGATCGCACCTCGGACATTCGGACACTTGCGGCGGCGGGCGCGCTCCCTATAGTGCGCCGCAAATGCGCCCTGTGCCTGCAGGTCGCACTGCTTTTCCGTGCCTGTTCAGAGGTCGAGCTGCCATGTCGCCTGCGCCTAAATCCGTGAAGAAGGTCGTGCTCGCCTATTCGGGCGGCCTCGACACGTCGATCATCCTCAAGTGGCTGCAGGAGGAGTACGGCTGCGAGGTCGTGACCTTCACCGCTGACCTCGGCCAGGGCGAGGAACTCGGACCCGCGCGCGAGAAGGCGCTCATGCTCGGCATCAAGCCCGAAAACATTTTCATCGAGGATCTGCGCGAGGAGTTCGTTCGCGATTTCGTCTTCCCGATGTTCCGCGCGAATGCGGTCTACGAGGGCGTGTATTTGCTCGGCACGTCGATCGCGCGCCCGCTCATCAGCAAGGCTCAGATCGAGATCGCACGGAAGACCGGCGCCGATGCCGTCTGTCACGGCGCGACCGGCAAGGGCAATGATCAGGTGCGCTTCGAGCTGAGCTACTATGCGCTCGAGCCCGGCATCAAGATCATCGCGCCGTGGCGCGAGTGGACCTTCAAGAGCCGCACGGATCTGCTCGATTTCGCGCGCAGCCACCAGATTCCCGTCGCCAAGGACAAGGAAGGCGAGGCGCCGTTCTCCGTCGATGCGAACCTCCTGCACTCGTCTTCCGAGGGCAAGGTGCTTGAGGATCCCGCGCAGAAGGCGCCGGAGATGGTCTATCAGCGCACGATCTCGCCGATGGCCGCACCCGACAAGGTGACGACCATCAAGATCGGCTTTGCTAAGGGTGACGCGATCTCGCTCAACGGCCAGAAGATGAGCCCCGCCACGCTGCTGAAGGCGCTCAACGATCTCGGTCGCGACAACGGCATCGGCCGTCTCGATCTCGTCGAGAACCGTTTCGTGGGCATGAAGTCGCGCGGCATCTACGAGACGCCGGGCGGAACCATTCTGCTAGCGGCGCATCGTGCCATGGAGAGCATCACGCTCGACCGCGGTGCGGCGCATCTCAAGGATGATCTGATGCCGCGCTATGCGGAGCTGATCTACTACGGCTTCTGGTTCAGCCCGGAGCGCGAGATGCTGCAGGCGCTGATCGACAAGAGCCAGGAGCACGTCGAGGGCGAGGTGACGCTCGATCTCTATAAGGGCAATGTGATCGTGACCGGGCGTGAGAGTCCGAAGTCGCTGTATTCCTCGACGCTCGTCACGTTCGAGGACGACCAGGGCGCCTACGATCAGAAGGATGCTCAAGGCTTCATCAAGCTCAATGCACTGCGTCTGCGCACGCTCGGTCAGCGCAATCGCGGGCAGAACAGCTGAAGCCTACGCGACCTTCTTCCTCCCCCCTTGTGGGGGAGGCTAGGAGGGGGGATTGCAGAACGCTAGCGATGGGATTCCCCCCACCCCTAACCCCTCCCCGCAAGGGGGAGGGGGATGACCTGGGTGATCGCAATGACCAAGAAGGCACCACCGTTCGGCATTCTCGAGACCGTCATGTACGCGGTCGATCTCGACGCGACGGAAGCCTTCTACGCGGATGTGCTCGGCATGGTGCCGTTCTCGAAGCTCGCGGGGCGCCAGCTCTTCTATCGCTGCGGTGATCAGGTGCTGCTGATCTTCAATCCGCAGACGACGGTCGTGCCGCCGCCCGCAAACGCGAAACTTCCCGTGCCGCCGCATGGGGCTACCGGCGAAGGCCATGTCTGCTTTCGTGCAAGTGCTGCCGAGATCGACGGCTGGAAGGCGCGCCTCGAAGCGGCCGGCATCACCATCGAAGCGGACTTTGTGTGGCCGAGCGGTGGGCGTTCCATTTACTTCCGCGATCCCGCAGGTAATTGTCTCGAGTTTGCCGAGCCCAAGATCTGGGGTCTGGACACTTAAGGATTGGGCTCATGCGCAAACTCGTTCCCGGTACACGGCTCGTCGTCGCAAGCCACAACCCCGGCAAGATCCGCGAGATCAACGATCTCATTCGCCCCTATGGCATGAGTGCGGTGTCCGCTGGCGAACTCGACATCAGCGAGCCCGAGGAAACCGAGACGACATTCGCCGGTAATGCGCGGCTGAAAGCGCTGCATAGCGCCAAGGCGAGCGGATTGCCCGCGCTCTCCGACGACTCGGGATTGGAAGTGGAAGCCCTCGGCGGTGATCCCGGCGTCTACTCGGCGCGTTGGGCCGGGCCGTCTAAGGATTTCAATTATGCCATGCAGCGGGTCGAGCGCGAGCTGGAGGAGAAACTCGCACGCGACCCCGATAGCCGCCGCGCGAATTTCACCGCTGCACTGTGCCTCGCGTGGCCTGATGGCGAAACGGAAGTGTTCGAGGGCAAGGTTTTCGGCCATCTCGTCTGGCCGCCGCGCGGCGAGAAGGGCTTCGGTTATGATCCAATGTTCCTACCGGATGGTGAGGAGCTGACCTTCGGCGAGATGGATGCGGAGGCCAAGCACGCCATCAGCCATCGCGCCCGCGCCTTCGCGCTGTTCGTCGCGGCCCTTATGGACAAACGCGATGGGTAGGGATGACGCCGGTACTTTCCCCTCCCCCCTTGTGGGGGAGGGCAAGGGAGGGGGGGATCGCAGACCATCTGCGGTAGGCCCTGCCATCGCCGGCGTTGGGATTCCCCCCCCCCCTAGCCCCACCCCAGGTCGCGCCGGACGCCGCGCCTCTGGCGCGGGGGGAGGGGGATTGGTGCGGAGCACGAGCCAAACCGCAGATCCCGGCTTTGGCGTTTACGTCCATTGGCCGTTCTGCGCGTCCAAATGCCCGTATTGCGACTTCAACAGCCACGTGCGCATGGCCGGCGTCGACGAGCCGCGCTTCGCCGCTGCCTTCGCACGCGAGATCGCGCACATGGCCGCGCTCGCACCGGGCCGCACCGTGACAAGCATATTCCTCGGTGGCGGCACGCCCTCGCTCATGAAGCCCGAGACGGTCGGCGGTGTGCTCGATGCCATCGCCAAGTCGTGGCCGATTGCGCGCGATGCCGAGATCACGCTCGAAGCCAACCCGTCGAGCGTCGAGGCCGATCGCTTCGCGGGCTATCGCGCTGCGGGCGTCAACCGCGTCTCGCTCGGCGTGCAGGCGTTGAATGATCGCGACCTGAAGGCGCTCGGCCGCCTGCACTCCGTCGCCGAAGCGCGCCGCGCCATTGACATCGCCGCGCGCACGTTCGAGCGCTTCTCTTTCGATCTCATTTATGCGCGCCCCGCACAGACGCCTGAAGCCTGGCGCGCGGAGCTTTCGGAAGCGCTCGCGATGATGCGCGATCATCTCTCGCTCTATCAGCTCACGATTGAGGAAGGCACGCCCTTCGCGGGATTGCATCGAGCCGGCAAGCTCGCGGTGCCTGATCCTGAACTCGCCGATACGCTCTACGAAATCACGCAGGAGCTGACGGACGCTGTCGGCATTCCGGCCTATGAAATATCCAATCATGCGCGCGTCGGTGCGGAGAGCCAGCACAATCTCACGTACTGGCGCTACGGCGATTACGCTGGCGTCGGCCCCGGCGCGCATGGCCGTCTCGTCATTGACGGCGTGCGTCACGCGCTCATGAGTGAGCGTCAGCCGGAGGCCTGGGCCGCGTCCGTCGAGCAGCAGGGCCACGGCATCGTCGAGGACGCGACGCTTAGCTCGGCGGAAGAAGCCGATGAAATGCTGCTCATGAGCCTGCGGCTCACGGAAGGCATTGATCTGCGGCGGCTCGAAGCACTCGGCGGCGTGCGTCCGTCACGTGCGGCCATCGAGCGCTTGGAGAAGCTTGCGCTTCTCCAACAACCGACGCCCGATCGCCTGATCGCGACGCGCGCCGGCCGCTTCGTGCTCAACGAGCTGGTGCTGCAATTGTCGGCGAGCTTCGAGGTGGTGGATGCTTGATGCCGAGCGTTAGAAAAATCCCCTCTCCCCGCTCTTGCGGGGAGAGGGTTAGGGTGAGGGGCGGCGGCAAACGCAAACGTCGGCGCAAGCTCCCGCCCCGCATCCTAACCATCTACCCGTAAAGGACGGGGAGAAGGGACAGCGAAGCGCCAGCCGCGATTGTCGTGTGCGCAATGTGCGCGCTCATTCCAAACCCAGCATAATGCCGAGATTCTGCACGGCCGCGCCTGATGCCCCCTTGCCGAGATTGTCGAGACGCGCGACCAGAACGGCTTGCTTCAGCGCCGCGCTGCCGTAGACGAACAACTCGATCTTGTCCGTCCCGTTCAGCGTTTCGGCTTCGAGACGGGGCAACGTCGCAGTCGGCTCCCTGATGACCGAGACGAGCTTCTGGCCCTGGTAATACTTGTCGAGCGCCAGCTCCAGGTCCTTCAGGCAAGGGCTGCCCGGCAGCGTGTCCAAATGGAGCGGGACGCTCACGAGCATGCCCTGGCGGAAGTTGCCGACCGACGGAACGAAAATCGGACGCCGCGTGAGATTGCTGTACTTCTGCAGCTCGGGCAGATGCTTGTGCATCATCGAGAGCCCGTAGAGCTCGAACGATGGCGCGGTGCCAGCCTCATAGGCCTGGATCATCGACTTGCCGCCGCCCGAATAGCCCGAGACCGCGTTCACGGTGATCGGATGGTCGGCAGGAATGAGGCCCGCGTCGACCAGCGGCCGCAGCAGCAGGATTCCGCCGGTCGGATAGCAGCCGGGATTGGTCACGCGCTTCGATGCCGCGATGGCGTCGGCTTGTCCGGGTGCCAGCTCGGGCACGCCGTACGTCCAGCCGGGCGCAACGCGATGGGCCGTCGAGGCATCGATGATGCGCGGGCTCTCGGCGCCAAGCGAGTCGGCGAGCGCTACGGCTTCCTTCGCGGCATCATCGGGCAGGCAAAGAATGACCACATCCGTCTCGGCCATGAGGGCTTTCCGCGCGGCCGGGTCCTTGCGTTTCTCGGGATCGATGGACTTGATCTCGATGCCCTTGGCGCCGGCGAGGCGCTGGCGAATTTCGAGGCCGGTCGTGCCGGCTTCGCCATCGATGAAGACAGCCGGAACTTTGCCTTTGATGGCGGCGGGTTTGCTTTTGGCAGCGGTCGTCGTGGCCATGGTCGTGATCCTGATCGTTGTCCCGGTCGAGGGAGCGGTGCGTGCGGGCACAAAAAAGCCGCGCTAAGGGCGCGGCGTGCGAATAACGGGCTTCTTCAGACAACAAGCCGTCATCGCTGCCGCGCCAGGGGGCGCGCGCGCATACGTCGGATGATGGCGAAACCGGTGCTCATGCGCCGGAAGATGATCAAGCAGCCCCGGAAAGTCAATGGCCAACAATTCCGAAGATTATGTCCCGACCGCGCGGAATTGTCAGATGACGAGCTTATGTCCCTCCTGGCGGCGCAGCGCCCGGATGGCTGTCATGGTTTCCGAAAGACTGCGGTCGAGGCCGATGCTCTGGTGCCAGCCGAGCTCGGCCTTGGCGCGGGCATTGCTCGCCTTGGTGACCTTCCCGCGCATGGTCTCGACCAACTCGCGGCTCACCATGCGCGGCTGACGCAGTACGCTCGAACGCAGCCAGTCGAGTGCGGGACCGGCGCGCATGACGAAGTCGGGAAGCACGGTCCGGGCCGCGGGCACGGACGAGTCCGCCAAGTGCATGAGCTGGCTCAGCTCGCGCATTTCCGGCGCGTGGTCGTTCATAATGATGAAGCGGCCTTCGACATCGCGCTCGGCGGCCAGCACATGGGCGGCGGCCACATCGCGCACGTCGACGTAGGCGATGTTCGTGTTGGGCGCGCCGAGGCGCATGGACCCGAGCATGATGCTCTCGATCATGCCGAGCGAAGGCGTGCGGCGATGAAAGTCCGGCCCGCCGACCGTCCCCGGCAGGAGCGTGACGAGCTTGATGCCGGTTTCCTCTGCAGCCTTCCACGCGGCGCGCTCGCCCTCGGTCTTGGCGCGGAAGTAGGGAACGGCGAGATCGGTCGCCCAGTCCGCTTCCGTGACCGGCGGATCGTGCGGGCGCACGCGCGGCAGCGCTGCGACGGAAGAAGTCAGAACAACCTTCGGCACGCCGGCCCGTGCGGCAGCGCGTACGGCATTGGCCGCGCCCTCGGTGCTGTCGCGCAGCATGGACTGGCTTTCACTCGCACCGGTCGGACGCATGTCGTAGGTGGCGGCGACGTGGACGAGCACATCGACGCCGCGACAGGCCTCGACGAACGGCTCGAACGTGCGCACGTCGAGGCCGACGATGTCATCGATCCCGAGCGTCTTGAGCGGCGCCGCCTTGGCTGTGTCGTCCGCGGAACGGATCGAGGCGCGAACGTCGTGCCCGCCCGCCAGCAATGCCTTGCACACGCCGAACCCGACATGGCCGTTGGCACCTGTTACGAGCATCTTCATGAGAAGCCTCGTTCAGGCATTGACGAAGATGTTGGTCTTTTGCCGCTTCCGGGCGAGATAGAGGATGATCAGTGCGCAGCCGCCGAGGAACAACCAGGCCGGCAGGCTGAGCAGCGGCACCAGGATGCCGTCCCAGAAAAGCGGGTGGATTTTCAGCGAGAACGTGCGCTTGAAATTCTCCAGCATGGCCGGAGCAAGCTCGGTCCAGTATTGGAGAGCCGACGTAACGACGATGCCGCGGTCGTTGGCGATCGTGCGCGTTCCGTCGCTGACCAGCGCGACGAGTGCTATCAGCAGGAGCAGACGCGCGAAGATGCGCAAGGATATCCGCGTGACCGTGCGCGCAGCCGGCACGAACACGAGCAGCAGCAGGATCACGCCCGCAACCGCGAGTGCGCGATTCTCGCTGATGAGTTCTGTCAGGGTCTCGATCATCCGCAGGTGCCGCCGATCCGTGCGTATAGGAACGTGCTAGCGCGCGGGGCCTCGGGAGGCAACCGCGCGCTTACAAATTCCATGGCTTCGGATACGGTCATTCCTGTGGCGGGGCTGCGCGGCGGCGCGAGTATCCCCGGTTCAATGTTCGCGCTTTGCCTCAGGCGGCCTTCACGAGGCGCGAGGAAAGATCGAGCACGGCCATCATGTAGCCGACGCGGTCGTCCGCCGCTTCGGCAAGCAGTGAGAAGTAGTCCGGACCGCTCGGAATGATCTCGCCGATCACCTCGCCATACTCGAAACGCAGCTCTGCTTCGTGCTTCTTGGCGATCGCCTGCATCTTCGCGTTCTCGGCGAGGCAGCTCATGAACAGGAGCTTGACGCCACGATTGCGTGCCGAGCGGATGACGCGGCCCATGAGCGCCGAGCCGATGCCGAGATCCTGATAGGCGCGCTCGACCGAGAAGGCTGCCTCGGCTTCCACGCCCCAGTCGTCCGAGAGCTTGCGCAACTCGGCGGTGGCGCGCACTTCGCCATCGACGAAATAGCCGAAGACGATCGAGCCCATGTCGTTCATGCGG
>JAEYPL010000232.1 GCA_023410905.1 Pseudomonadota bacterium | reverse complement strand
TGACCATCGAGCGGTTCGTGGTCCGCCCGATCCTCGGCTTTCCGCTTTTCTCGGTCATCATGGTCACGATCGGGCTCGGCTTTCTGCTGCGCTCGCTCGCCGGCATGATCTGGGGCACGGACGACCTCAAGATCGAGGCGCCCTTCTCCGAAGGCGTGCTCAAGATCGGCGACCTCGTGCTGGCTTACGACAAGCTCTCGGTGATCGTCGTCACGGTCATTCTGATCGCGGTGCTGTACCTGTTCTTCAACCGCACGCGCCTCGGCACGGCCATGCGCGCGACGTCGGAGAACATGCTCGCTGCGTACTACATGGGCATTCCCGTCAAGCGGGTCGTGTCATTGGTATGGGCCATCAGCGCGATGGTGGCGGGCGTCGCCGGCGTGCTGCTGGCGCCGATCACGTTCGTGCATTCCAATGTCGGCCTGGCACTCGGCCTCAAGGCTTTTCCGGCGGCGGTGCTCGGTGGCTTCGGCTCCATTCCGGGGGCCCTCGTCGGCGGTCTCATCATCGGCGTCGTCGAGACCATGGCAGGTTTCTACCTGCCTCAGGGCTGGAAGGACGTCGCGCCCTACATCATCCTGCTGCTGGTGCTGCTGCTGAGGCCCGAAGGGCTCTTCGGCGCGCTCGGGCGCAAAAAGGTCTGAGGAGCAGGAGCGGCGCCCATGCGGTTCATCTTCAAGACCGACTACGAGCAGGACATCAAACTGCTGCAGCACAGCGGGGCATGGTGGTCCTACGGTCTTCTGTTCGCGGTGCTAGCAGCTGCGCCCTACTTCATCGGCAGCTACCTACAGAGCCAACTCGTCTTCGTTTTCATCTACGCGATCGTTGGCGTCGCGCTGATGATCCTCGTCGGCTTCACCGGGCAAGGTTCGATCGGCCATGCGGCCTTCCTCGCTATCGGCGCCTACACCGCCGGCTATCTGCAGTCACGCGGATATCCCTTCGAGGTCTACTTCCCCGCAGCGGGCATCCTGACCGGCGTGGTCGGCGCCATCGTCGGCATTCCGGCATTGCGGCTGCACGGCATCTATCTGCTGATCGCCACGATCTCGTTCGCCTTCATCGTCGAAGAAATACTCGCCCGCTGGGAGAGCGTGACGCACGGCAACGAGGGCATGCGTGTGCGCGCCGTCGAGTTCTTCGGTCAGACCGTCACGCGCGACAGCAACAGCTTCTACTTCCTGTGCCTCGGCATTCTGGTTCTGGTCATCATCGCCACGCTAAACCTCATGCGCTCGCCGACCGGGCGCGCCTTCATCGCCATTCGCGACAGCGAGACGGCGGCCAAGAGCATGGGCATCGACCTCGCGAAGTACAAAGTGCGGTCATTCGCGATCAGCGCCGCGATCACGGGGCTCGCCGGCACGCTGTATGCGCACAAGATGTCGTTCATCAGCCCGGAGATGTTCACGCTCCTGCTGTCGATCGAGTTCATCATGGTGATCATCATCGGCGGCGCGTTCGGGCTGCACGGGGCGATCCTTGGTGCGATCTTCATCGTCATGGTCGATCCGATGATCACCATGCTCAAGGACGATGTGCCCGGCATGATCGCGAGCCTCGCGCGCGGTGTAGGTTTCGGCGACGGGGGCGCACGCGCCGTTCAGGATTGGCTCTATGCGATCTTCTCGGCGCCAGGCCTCAAAGGCGCGATCTATGGCCTGATCATCATCATGTTCGTGCTGTTCGAGCCCATGGGACTCTACGGGCGCTGGCTCAAGATCAAGCTCTATTTCCAGCTATTCCCGCTCTACAAAAAGTCGACCTTCAGGCGGCAGAAGACCTATGTGAAGTCGGAGCGCAACAGGTGAGCTACTTCAAGGTCGACAACCTCTCGCTCCACTTCGGCGGCCTCAAGGCCGTCGATGCTGTGAGCTTCGAGATCCGCCAGGGCGAGATCTTCACGATCATAGGTCCGAACGGCGCTGGGAAGACCTCGATCTTCAATATGATCTCGCGGCTCTACGAGCCGACGACGGGGCATCTCTTCTTCGAGGATAAGGATATCTCCGAGGTGCCGCCGCACCAGATCGCGCGCATGGGCATTGCGCGCACCTTCCAGAACATCGAATTGTTCGACAATGCGAGCGTGCTCTCGAACCTGCTGGTCGGGCGTCATTGCCACTCGCGCACCAGGCTCTGGCAGGAAGTGCTGTTCCTGCCCAATGTCCGCAATGCAGAGAAGGCGCATCGCGCGAAGGTCGAGGAGGTCATCGAATTCCTCGATCTGCAGGCCTATCGCGAGAAGATCATCGCGGGTCTGCCGTATGGCGTGCGCAAGGTCGTCGAGCTTGCGCGCGCGCTCTGCTCGGAGCCGAAGCTCATTCTCCTCGACGAGCCGTCATCGGGTCTCAATGTCGAGGAGACCGACGACATGTCGTACTGGATCCGCGACATCAAGAACGAGCTCGGCATCACCGTGCTCATGGTCGAGCACGACATGAGCCTCGTCAATCGCGTGTCGGACCGCGTGCTGGCGCTCAACTACGGCCGCGTGATCGCCGAAGGCACGCCGGCCGAGGTTCAGCGCCACCCCGATGTCGTCGCGGCCTATATCGGAGCATGAGCGCATCATGACGATGACCGCCGAGAACGAGACGAGGACGATGGCAGGTGCGCCGGTTGCTGCCGCCGCCGAGCCGATCCTGAAAGTCTCGAACATCGAGAGCTACTACGGGCCCATCATGGCCATTCGCGGAGTCAGTCTCGAGGTGCCGCGCGGCTCCATCGTCACCGTGCTCGGCGCGAATGGGGCGGGCAAGACGACCGTTCTCAAGACCATTTCCGGCGTTCTCGATCCGCTCAAGGGTACTGTCGAATTCGAAGGCAAGCAGATCCAGCGCCTGGACCCGGACAAGATCGTCCGACTGGGGCTCGGTCACGTGCCCGAGGGGCGCGAGGTCTTCCCGTTCCTGACCGTGCGCGAAAATCTCATGATGGGCGCCTACATCCGCAATGATCGTGCCGGTATCGTGGAGGATCTCGAGCGCATCTACGGCTATTTCCCGCGCCTCAAGGAGCGGCTAGATCAGCCCGCGGGGCATCTCTCGGGCGGCGAGCAGCAGATGCTGGCAATTTCGCGCGCGTTGATGAACAGGCCGCGCCTGCTGCTGCTCGATGAGCCGTCGCTCGGTCTCTCGCCGCTGCTCGTGAAGGAGATCTTCGGCATCATCCGCCGCGTGAATGCCGAAGAGGGCGTGTCGATGCTCCTCGTCGAGCAGAACGCGCGCATGGCGCTCGAGACGGCGCATCATGGCTATGTGCTCGAGGTGGGGCGCATCGTCATGGCGGATACGTGCGAGCGGCTGCGCGAGAGCAAGGACATTCAGGAATTCTACCTCGGTGCCCGCGAAGACGGCGAGCGCGGCGAGCGGCGGTGGAAGCGCAAGAAGACGTGGCGCTGAAGATATGGGCGCTAAGTCGAGGAGGTGCGTTCGATGACACCTGATATCGAGGCGATCATATCCGACACGATCCCGAAGAGCTTCATGCGCGCTGTCGAGCGCTGGCATGATCAGCCTGCGATCCGCGAAAAGGATATGGGCGTATGGAAGACGGTCACATGGGGTGAGTGGCTCGAACGCTCGAAGGCCGTGGCTTATGCGCTCGCGGCCATTCGCTTCAAGCCCGGAGATGTCGTGTCGATCCTCTGCAACACGAAGCCCGAGTGGGTCTACGCTGACATGGGCACGCTGCTCGCGGGCGGGGTTTCATCCGGCATCTACCCGACGGATTCCCCGCGTCAGGTCGAATTTCTGATCAACGACAGCAAGACGCGCGTTCTGTTCGTCGAGGATGACGAGCAGCTCGACAAGGCGCTCGAAGTGCGCAGTCGCTGTCCGACACTTGAGAAGATCGTTGTCTTCGATATGGAAGGTCTGGCGCGCTTCACGGATCACATGGTCATCTCCTTCGACGATTTCATCGAGGAGGGGCGCGCACACATGGTCGGTCGTCCGGCCCTCATCGACGAGATGCTTGCCTCGCGCGGGCCTGAGGATCTCGCGATCCTCGTTTATACGTCGGGCACGACCGGCCCGCCCAAGGGCGCCATGCATCCGCACCGCTCGGTGCTCGCGCAGATGCGCCACGCGTCCGATATCTTCGGTTCCGTACCCGGCGAGCCGAAGCTGCTCTTTCTGCCGCTCTGCCATGTCGCGGAACGCATCGGCGGCTATTACATGTCGATCGGTATGGGGCCGGTGATGAACTTCGCCGAGAGTCCCGAGACGGTTCCGGACAATATTCGCGAGGTGCAGCCGGCGACCTTCCTCGCAGTGCCGCGCGTGTGGGAGAAGTTCTATTCGGGCACCATGATCGCGCTCAAGGATGCGACGGGTCTCGAGAAATGGGCCTACGAGAAGGCCATCGGCGTCGGCTATCGCATTGCGGATGCGCGCATTGCCGGCAAGAAACCTTCGCCGTTGTTGAAGGCGCTCAACGCGGTCGGCTACTGGGCCGTGCTGCGCAATGTGCGGCGCATGATGGGCGTCGACAATTGCCGCGTGATGTTCACCGGCGCGGCGCCGATCTCGCCCGATCTTATTCGCTGGTATCTGGCGCTCGGCCTCGACATGTACGAGGTCTATGGCCAGACGGAAAACTGTGGCGTCGCGACCGTCATGCCGCCCGAGCACATCAAGCTCGGTACGGTCGGCAAGTCCGTACCCTGGGCCGAGGCCAAGGTCTCACCGCAGGGCGAGATCCTGCTGCGCGGCGACTATCTTATGAGCGGCTACCTCAACCATCCTGAGAAGACCGCCGAGACGATCGATCCCGAGGGCTGGCTGCACACGGGCGACGTCGGCTTCATCGACAGCGATGGCTTCATCAAGATCACCGACCGCATGAAGGACATCATCATCACGGCAGGCGGCAAGAACGTCACGCCGTCCGAGATCGAGAACCAGCTCAAGTTTTCGCCTTACATCTCGGACGCTGTCGTGATCGGCGACAAGCGGCCCTATCTCACGTGCCTCGTCATGATCGATCAGGAAAACGTCGAGAAATTCGCGCAGGACCAGAATGTCCCCTTCACGAATTATGCGAGCCTCTGCCGGGCGCGGGAGGTGCGCGATCTGATCGCGGCCGAGATCGAGAAGGTGAACACCAAGTTCGCGCGCGTCGAGACCATCCGCCGCTTTCATCTCATCGAGCAGCAGCTCACTCCCGAGGACGAGGAGCTGACGCCGACCATGAAACTGAAACGGACCTTCGTGAACAAGAAATATGCGCCCGAGATCGAGGCGATGTACAAGGAGAGGGCGGCCGCCTGAAGCCGCCCAAAACATTTGCCGGAGGCACGGATCGCCCAGCCTTCGGGAGAAAACAACAGGGCGATGCGTGGTGTTCGGAGGAGGAAACGAATGAACCTTCACATGCTGAAAACAGGTCTGCTCGGCGCCGCGCTTGCGGTTGCGGCCGGGCCGGCGCTGGCACAGACCAAGGTGACCAATCAGGGTATCAGCGACAAGGAAATCGTGATCGGCACGCACCAGGATCTCTCTGGGCCGATCAAAGCCTGGGGCGTGCCGGTGCTCAACGGCATGAAGCTCGCCGTCGAGGAGATCAATGCGAAGGGCGGCATTCATGGCCGTATGCTGAGGCTGGTCGCCGAGGACAGCGCCTACGAACCGCGCAAGGCCGTGCTCGCGACGCAGAAGATGGTCGAGCGTGACAAGATCTTCGCCATGATCGGCCCCATGGGTTCGCCGACCGTGATTGCGGCCCAGGACATCCTGTTCGAGGCCGGCATCCTGCAGCTCTTCCCGCTGACCGCGGCCGAGTTCACCTACAAGTTCGATCCGGCGAAGCCGCAGGAGCGTCTGAAGTTCAACAACCTGCTGCCTTATGTCGAGAGCACCAGGGCGGCCGTCAAGTTCATGGTCGGGCACAAGCAGATCCAGAAGCCGTGCGTCATGTACCAGGACGACGAATACGGCAAGAACGTCTTCGACGGCTTCACGCAGCAGATCGAGGCGATGAAGCTGAAGCCGGCGTCCGTGACGACGTTCAAGCGCGGCGCTTCGGACTTCTCCGCTCAGGCGGCCAAGATGAAGGCTGACGGTTGCGATCTCGTCGTTCTCGGCGCGGTCATTCGTGAGCCGATCGGCGTGATGGCTGAGAGCAAAAAGATCGGCTTCAATCCGACCTGGCTCGGCGCGTCGCCGGTGTGCGTGATCGAGATTCCGGCGCTCGGCAAGGGTGTCGTGGAAGGGCTCTATTCGGCCTGCGGCTTCGAGATTCCCTATCGCGACACCGCTACGGGCAAGGTGAAGGAGTGGGCGGAGGCCTATTTCAAGACCTACAACACGGAGCCCAACTCACAGGCTGTTATCGGCCACAACGCGATCACGACCTTCGCGCATTACGTCGAGAAGGCCGGCAAGGAACTGACCGGCGCGAAGCTGCTTGCGGCGCTCGAGTCGGGTGATGTGTTCCAGGACATCTTCAACTCGCCGCCGACGAAGTTCTCGACCACCAACCATCTGGCATCGACGATCACCCAGGTCAGCGTCATCGAGAACGGGCGCTGGAAAGAGGTCAAGGCCGGTCTGTCGTTCTGATCGTGCCGGATCTGCAGTCGTGGCGAGCGCCCGTGCCGCAAGGCGCGGGCGTTCGTGTCGGGAGGAATACCCATGCAGTTCAGCCACGAGCACGAGGAGCTGCGGCGCAGCCTGCAGAAGTTCATCGCCGCCGAGATCAATCCGTATGTCGACGAGTGGGAGAAGGCGCAGATCTTCCCGGCGCACGCGCTGTTCAAGAAGATGGGCGATCTCGGCTTCCTCGGGTTGAACAAGCCGGTCGCATTCGGTGGGCAGGGGCTCGACTATTCCTATGCCATCGTGATGGCGGAGGAGCTCGGTGCCATCAACTGCGGCGGCATTCCCATGGCGATCGGTGTCCAGACGGACATGGCAACGCCGGCGCTCGCGCGCTTCGGGGATGACGCGGTGCGCCGGGAATTCCTCGCGCCGTCCATTGCTGGTGATTATGTCGCCTGTCTCGGTGTGTCGGAAGTCGGTGCGGGATCGGATGTCGCCTCCATCAAGACGACTGCGCGCAAAGATGGCGACGACTACGTCATTAACGGCGGCAAGATGTGGACGACCAACGGCACGCAGGCCGACTGGATGTGCCTGCTGGCCAATACGGGCGAAGGCCCGGTCCACAAGAACAAGTCCCTGATCGTCGTACCGATGAAGACCAGGGGCGTCGAGGTCGTGAAGAAGCTCGACAAGCTGGGCATGCGGAGCTCAGACACGGCACAGATTTTCCTCGACGAGGTCAAGGTTCCGGCTACCAACCTGATTGGCCAGGAAGGCATGGGT
>JAEYPL010000178.1 GCA_023410905.1 Pseudomonadota bacterium | reverse complement strand
ACCGGCGCGCTCAGCACGGAATGAGACACCAGTTGATTAACGAGCGCGTGCAGAACTTCGGGACAATTAAACGGGAGCTTCAACCTTCTCTGGCATCGTGCGCGCCAGGTGTGGGAGCCCGCTCGGCTGCTGGGGAGTGGCAACGAGCTTCGGTATCAGCGTAGGGGGGAGAGTTCCGTCATGTCGAGTAAAGCAACCTTGACCATTGTCATCGCAGACGACGACGCCGACGACAGGATGCTTGTCGAGGATGCGTTCATGGAGAGCCGTCTCGCCAATCCGCGCGTGTACGTCGAGGATGGCGAGGAGCTGCTGGCGTATCTGCGCGGCGAGGGAAAATTCTCGGGCCAGCCGCGTCGCCTGCCGGGCCTGATCCTGCTCGATCTCAACATGCCGCGCATGGACGGGCGGACGGTGCTCAAGCACATCAAAGCCGATCCGGAGCTCCGCCGCATCCCTGTCATCGTGCTCACGACATCCAAGGCCGAGGAAGACATCCTGCGGACCTATGACCTCGGCGTCAGCTCCTTCATAACGAAGCCGGTGAGCTTCGAGGGGTTGGTCGATGTGGTTCGCACGCTCAATCACTATTGGATCGAGATCGTCGAGCTGCCGGCCAGCGAGGCCGCCTGATTTTATCTAGTGTTCATTGCGTTGAGGCAGCATTTCGATGGCGCAATCAGCAGGACAGGACGAGACTGTCGTACTCCTCGTCGAAGACGACCGGGATGATTTCTTCCTGACGCAGGACGTTCTGCAGTGTGTCCCGAACCACAAATATTCGGTGGTTTGGGCGGGATCGTACGAGCGCGCGTCCTTCGAGCTGCTCGAGCGGCCGTATGACATCGCTCTGGTCGACTATCGTATCGGCGAACGCACCGGGCTCGAGTTCATCAGCGAATCCCAACGTCGTTTCCCCGACACGCCGATGATCCTCCTTACCGGCGTCATCGATCCTCATATCGACCGGCTTGCCGAGGAAGCAGGCGCCGCGGATTTCCTCGAGAAGGGTGCCATAACGCCTGAGCTTCTCGACCGCTCGATCCGATATGCCATCAAGCACGCCCGGCGACGCGCCATTCTGGATGCCGTGCTCTCGAACTCGGCTGCGGGGATCGTGGCGCTGGATCGCTCGGGAGCACCGGTTCTCTGGAACAAGCAGGCGCTGCGCGCGCTCGCCGTGGACGGCGATGAAGCAGGCTCCATAGCATCGGATGTCGTGACCGCCGGCCTGACGAAGATCGGCAGCAGCGGACGGCTACCAGCTCAGTTCTCCGTGCCCTCCGGCGAGGTCTACGAAACGAGCATCGGCACTGTGCCGAGCCACGGCGAAGTGATCGTCTTTCACGACATCACGCATCGTATTCGTGCCGAGGAGCTGCTGCGCAAGTCCGTCGCCGAGGCCGAGGCAGCCAACATGGCCAAGTCGAGCTTCCTCGCGACCATGAGCCATGAGCTGCGCACGCCCATGAACGGCATCCTCGGGATGGCGCGCGTACTTTCGAACACGCCGCTCGACCACGAGCAGGGCGCCTATCTCGACACGATCCGCGTCTCCGGTGAAAGCCTCCTCGGCATCATCAACGACGTGCTCGATCTCTCGAAGATCGAGTCCGGGCACATGGAAATCGAAGATGTCGAGTATCGGGTGGGTGATCTTGCGCAGGAGGTCACGACGCTGCTGGCGCCGACGGCCCGCGCCAAAGGCATCGATCTTGCGGCATTCGTGGATCCGCTGCTGGCAAGCACCATGCGCGGTGATCCGCTGCGCGTCCGCCAGATCCTGACGAACCTCATCGGCAATGCCATCAAGTTCACCGAGGACGGCGGCGTCTCCGTTTTGATCGATCGAGTGGAGAGCGACGGGCTTCCGCTGCTGCGCATCAGGGTCACCGATACGGGCATCGGCATCCCGGAAAACAAGCGCGAGCGGCTCTTCAAGCGCTTCTCGCAGGTCGATGCCTCGACGACGCGCACGCATGGCGGTACGGGGCTCGGCCTCGCGCTTTGCCGCGAGTTCGTCTCGCTCATGAACGGCCAGATCGACTGCGAAAGCACGCTCGGTCATGGAAGCACATTTGTGGTGACGCTGCCGCTCGTCGAAGTCGGCGCCGCCCCGGACCGCGCCCGCTTGCGCCAGCTCACGGGCTGGCGGATCGCGCTCATCGGCCGCGAGGGGCCGCTCGCCAATGTCGTGCGCAGCTACGCGAGCAGCAGCGGCGCGACCATGGACCTCCTCGCCTGCGGACCCAATGTTCTGCACCGCCTCGGATCGACCGGCACCACGGCCATCATCATCGACTGCAGCGCCGGCCAGTCCAACCGCGACGAGATGATGCGCATGATCGCTGCCGGACCGAGCATGCAGTCCGTACCGTATTTCGTGATCGCGGATACGGTGGCAGATGCGGGCGGCATCGATATCGAGCCCGACCTGCTGCTCTCGCGCCCGTTCGGACAGCAGTCATTCGAACGCATCTGCAACCGGTTGCGCCGCCGCTCGTCAAGCACGGGAACACGTCCGGCCGTCGTGGCGACGACAATTCCGCCGCGCCATTTGCGCGTTCTGCTCGCCGAGGACAATGAGCCGAACCAGCGCGTTGCCAAAGCCATCCTGCGCGGGGCGGGCTATTCCATCGATGTCGCCGCCAACGGTCACAAGGCCATCGAGCTTGTTGGGCAGAAGTCCTACGACGTCGTGCTCATGGACGTGAACATGCCGCAGATGGACGGGCTCGAGGCGACGCACGCCATTCGCCAGACCGACGCGGGCCGCGGGCTGCCGATCATCGGCCTCACCGCGAGCGTCATGGACGGCGACCGCCAGCGCTGCCTGGAAGCCGGCATGAACGATCATCTCGCCAAGCCCATCGACTGGGATGCGCTGATCGCGCTGCTCAACCGCATGGAAACGGAAGTCTACGGCGAGCGCGCTCTGGCTTCCTGAGAGAGCGACGCTCTCAGCGGAAGAGATAGATCGGGCTCGACCAGGCGCGGTGTCCGTCCTCCTGCGTGACGCGAACGAAAAGGCGCGCGTCGCGTCCCTTTGGAACGGCAATGCGGCGTGTGAGGCGGACCCGCGTCTCGCTCATTTTCTCGGGCAGGCGGGCCAGCGTCACTTCTCGCGCCAATCCACCAGCGGAGAAGATGCTCGCTTCGACGCCGAGAGCGCTGATGTCACGCGAGCCGCTGCACTGCTTCGTCTCGAAGCTGATGCGCCCGGCATCACCATCACTCAACAGGAGATCGATGCCGCCGTAATTTCCGGTGGTGACGGCTTTCCATGAGACCACGTTGGCGGTCTGCTTCTGGATGCCGCGATCGAGGTTCCAGTTGTTGAACATGCCCGCTTCGGCGATCGCATTGCCGGCGATCGTGAGGCTGCCGTCCCAAACTGTGGTGCGTGCGCGCCCGCGATACTCGGCACCCGCGTAGGTGAGGCGGACACGACGGCCGAGATCCTGAGGACCGTACGTGCGGATGGTCTCGATGAGATCGGTGCCGTCGAAGATATCGACCCGCTCGATCGGCGCCGAGCCTGCGACCTCGACATGCAACTCGATCTCGTCGTCGGCAACGCGCGCGATGTCGCCCATGATGACGCGGCGCGTGCGCTCGCTCGCGGCGTTCTCGAACACGGCGGGATCGCGCAGGAAGAGCGCCGCATCGCTCTTCGTCGTGGCTTCGACTGAAAGCAGCGCGCGATTGCCGGTCGTGCCGTAGTGATGGCGCCGGCGCATGGCCTCGAAGATGGCATCGCGATCCAGGTGCGGAGCGAGATAGCAGGTGAGCCCACCTTGCGCGCCGAAGAATGACGAGCCGGGATATGACGCGCCTGGCCGCCCCTTGTGGCCGTCGGAATTACACACGACGCCGACACGGTAGTTCTTGGAGAACGCGTCGAGCAGGATCCACTCGAACGTGCCCCAGTCCGAATGAACTTCGACGGCCGTCTCTAGGCGTCCGTCGTGCGCGTAGGTGATGTCGGCATAGCGGCCGCCGACATGCGCCATGACCACGCAATCCTTGCCCGCGAGCTTTTCGAAGAGCGCGCCGGCTTCATGCGCGTCAGCGGCCTCGTCGACCATGTCACCGCCTTCGGTGATCTGCGCGTGGCTCGAACGATGGATGCTTTCCCCCTCGCGGCGATACATGACATTGCGGTCACCGCCGACCGCGGTGTTGGCGCTCCATTCGTAGCCCGGGATGCACACGAAGCGACCGGGCACATCGAACTCGGCCGTCGCCACATTGAGATCGCGCCAGAAGTCGCCGGTGATCTGGAAGTCGTTGCCCTGGTGGCTCATGATGTCGAGGAACGCGCGATCGCGACCGAAGGCGAAGTATTCGCGCGCCGAGTTCGTGCCGAGCGTCTCGTCCGACTGACCGTGCGTGTCGGCCCAGAAATGCACGGCGGGCGTGGCCTTCTCGACAATGCGCAGCGGGTTGCTGCGCGCGAGAAGTGCACCATCCTCACCGAGCACATCGATGGTGAGATCGCCGGCTTCCGCAACCGTGAGCCCTTCGAGGGTGGCGCCGAACGCGCCATTCTTGATGTCGACCGTAGCAGGCAGACCGGAGATCGGCCGGCTCGGCGCAAGACGTACTGTGCGTGCAACCTGATCCGAGGGATTTCCCCAGGCATCATCGATCTTGATGCCGAAACGGAAGGGCGAGCCGGCACGCACCATGGTCGGCAGCAGGGCCTGCCACGTGACGCCGGGCCCTGGTCCGATTTCGATGGTCGGGCTCACGGGCAGCGCGACATAGTCGTACGTTGCGATGGCATCGACGAGCACATGGAACTCGAAGATCTTCTCGCAGTAAGTCTGCAGACGCACGCCGGGCGAACCGAAGCGCTGATCGCCGAAACGCACCGTGATCGTGTCGCCGGGCTTCAGGAAGTGCTTCATCACGCCGATGTAGAGCGAGCGACTCCAGGGACGGATATTGCGCTTGAACTCCCAGCGCGCTTCGAGCGTGGCACCATTCGACGCCTCGATCGTGGTGTAGCCGGGCGCTTTCGGATCGTCGAACTGCACGGGTCCGAGATCGGTTGCGAAACGGAAGGCGATCTTGAGACTTCCGGTATCATCGATGCCGAAGGCACCGGCCGTATAGACGAGCGTGAAAGTTTGCCAGGAACCCGCCTCGAAGCGGCCGGAAGGAGACAGCGTGGCGCTGCCCATGAGCTCGGGGCGAAAGGTCGAATAGGGCATTCCGGGATTCCTGGCTGGGAGTGGGGCAGTCGTGCTCGCGTTCAGAAGAACGCGAGAATGCAGTAGATGGATGTGATGGCGAGGACGGCGAACGTGCCGAGCGTTCCGATCATGCGGAACGCAAAGACCTCATCGACCTGGCTGATGCCGTAGGCGTGCGATACGCGCGATGCCAGCAAGACGAGGCCGAGGATATGGATGAACAACGCGCCGAGGCCCAGGTGCTCCGAGAGCGCGAGCAGGAGCACGGTGAACGGCACGAACTCGATGAAGTTGCCGTGCGCACGAATGCGGCGGCGCAGTGTCTCGTCCCCGCCATCGCCGATGGAGGCCTTCGCGTCACGTCGTGCCATCGAGACAAACATCGAAAGCGCGATGAGCATCAAACCGAGAATGCCTGCATAGAGCGCCGCTGTCCGCATGTGATCCTCTGTGCTGTTGAAAGGCCCTTCGGAGCTACAACTTCATCGTCTCAACGACCGATCCCCATTTCGGGGAGCGGAACGATCTGAACACCGGCTTTCTCCAGGCCATCGCGAACGCCGCGCGCCACCACGACGCCGGTCGCCTCGTCGCCATGGACGCAGAGCGTATCGATCTTCGCCTTGATCACCTTGCCCGTGACCGAAACGACCTCGCCCTGCTCGACGAAACGCAAGGCCTGCGCCGTCGCCTTGGCCGGGTCCTTAAACACCGTGCCGGGAATCGAGCGCGAGGCCAGCATCCCGTCGTCATCATAGGCGCGGTCGCAGAAGCCCTCGCGCGCAATGGGCAGCTCCAGCTTCTGCCCAGCCTTCTCGAGCTCGGAGCCGAACAGCACGACGAAGATCATGCCCGGATCGATCGTCTTGATGGCGCGGCCGATAGCCATGGCATAGTCCGCTTCAACGCACGCCATATTGCTCAGTGCGCCGTGCGTCTTGAGATGCGTCACCTTAAGGCCGCCATAGGCCGCGATGCCCTGAAGGGCGCCGATCTGATAGGCGACGAGGTATTCGAGCTCCGTCGGCGACATGCGGATCTGGCGACGGCCGAAACCCCAGAGATCGTTGAAGCCCGGATGGGCGCCGATGCTCACGCCCTTGTCGCGGGCCAGCATGACCAGCCGATGCATGGTATTGGCGTCGCCCGCGTGCATCCCGCACGCCACATTGGCCGACTTGACGATGTCCATCATCGCCGCATCGTTGCCGATGTCATAGGCGCCCCATCCTTCGGCGATATCGGCATTGAGGTTGACTTTCGCGGCCATTGTTCGCTTCCTCAGTATGAACGCGCTGCTGCGGCGCGCCGGGGGGCGCTGCGGACTGCCGGAATTGGTAGCAGTGCGGGGCGGACGCGCCAAGCTGCGACTGCGGATCGGAATGGCGGCAAGGGGGAAGTGTTCGCCATGAGAGAACAGGGGCTCGCGCCCGTGCCACGCTTT
>JAEYPL010000168.1 GCA_023410905.1 Pseudomonadota bacterium | reverse complement strand
AGCTTATACCGAACGGTCAATCGCTGTGCGTATCATGTGCACAAATGCTGAATTTTGCACTTTCAGTGTCACGCTGATGCCGCAATACCCGCCGACAGGAGAAGCCATTCGGGACAGGTTAATGGCTGCGGTTGCCCACGTGGCGGCAGCTATGCCGCCCGGTTTCTGAGGGGGATGGCATGCAGACTGGGATGCTGAGTGTCCGGGCGGTCGCGGCCGCCATCGTGTTCCTCCTGGGGGCCGCCGTGCCATTCGGCAAGGTGATGGCGCTCGAGCCGCGCGCCGATGAGAAATCGCGCCTCAAGGCCTGCGAGAAATCCCTCTGCCAAGTAGTCGTCTCGAAGAAGCCTGCGAACGGTGATCTGCAGTGCCCGCTGAGCAAGGTCTGGTCGAAGAAGACCATGAAGGAGGGCTCGGCCAAGAAGCTGCGCTGGGGCTTCGGCGCCGCCAAGTGCGAGGTCGATCTCAAGGTGCCGCGCGATATGATCGTCGGGGCGCTTTCCGCCGAAGAGATCAAGGTTACGCTGCCGACGCACACGGTCGATTGTGAGGTCGAGCGTGAGAACTCGGTCGACAAGGCGCAGATCACGCTTGCCCCCATCATCGAGTTCAAGGATGGCAAGGCGAAGAAGATTTGGGTCAACGTCACCGACATCAAGGCGCCGGGTGTGATCAAGGGCGTCGTATGGTCAGCGGCCCAGCTCGAGGATTCGCTCGGGATCTTTCACCGCCGGATGATCAAGTCGGTGAACAAGTTCATTACCGAGGAATGCCCTAAAGTCGTCGCCGGGGGTTGACCCCAGGCTTCAATCGGCGAAAAACCCTGCGCATGTTGCGGCGCCACCAAATAGATGGTGCAGTACAGCATGTATTCCAGCAAGCAGGGTGATGCAGCGCGATGATCGACTATGTTCCGAAGGGCCAGCTCAAAGTGGCGAAGGTCCTCGCCGACTTCGTCGATCAGGAAGCGCTTCCGGGTACGGACATCGACGCCGCGGATTTCTGGGCCGGCCTCGAGCGCATTGTAACGACGCTCGGTCCTGACAACCGCGCGCTCGTCGCCAAGCGGGGCGCTCTGCAGGGCGAGATCGACGCTTGGCATAAGGCCAGGCGCGGTCAGCCGCATGATCCGGCTGCCTATCGCGCTTTTCTCGAGCGCATCGGCTATCTGGTGCCGGAAGGCCCGGACTTCACCATCGATACGGCGGATGTGGACGCCGAGATCGGAACAATGGCCGGGCCGCAGCTCGTGGTGCCGGTGAGCAGCGCGCGCATGGCGCTCAATGCCGCCAACGCCCGCTGGGGCTCTCTCTATGATGCGCTGTACGTTTCCGACGCTATTTCGGACGAAGGTGGTGCCGCGCGCGGTGCGTCGTACAACCCCGTCCGCGGCGGCAAGGTCGTAGAGCAGGTTCGGAATTGGCTCGACACGTTCCTTCCAATCGAGAACCTCAAGGGCGCGCGTTCGCACGGTGAGGTGCTGGCCTACACGATCGAGGTCGGCACGCTCATTTTCGACGTCGGAGCGACGGAGCCGCGCGCCTACCTCTCCGACAGTGCGCAGTTTCTCGGCTATCGGGGTGATCCCTTGAATCCGAGCGCCATTCTGCTGGAGCACAATGGTCTCGGTATCGAGTTGCGCTTCGATCGCAGCAATCCCGTGGGCGCGGCCCATCCAGCCGGACTTGCCGATGTCCATGTCGAGGCCGCGCTGACGACGATCATCGACTTCGAGGATGCGACGGCGGCGGTCGATCCCGATGACAAGGTGGCCTGCTATCGTAACTGGCTGGGGCTCATGAAGGGGACGCTCGAAGCAACCATCGATACGGCGCGCGGCCCGACGACGCGACAGCTCAAGCCGGACCGAGTTTATCAGCTTCCCGATGGCGGCGAGGCCTCCATACCGGGGCGCAGTCTGCTGCTCGTGCGCAACGTCGGTCATCTCATGACGGATGCAAGCGTCCTCGACGCGGATGGCGTGCCCGCACCCGAGGGCATTCTCGATGCGCTGATCACGAGCCTCATCGGTGTGCACGATCTCAAGGGCACCGGCGCATTCCGCAACAGCCGCGAGGGCTCGATCTATATCGTCAAGCCGAAGATGCATGGCCCGGAGGAAGTTGCTTTCGCGGACCGCCTGTTCGGCATGACCGAGGATGTGCTCGGCTTGCCGCGCAATACTCTCAAGATGGGCCTCATGGATGAGGAGCGCCGCACGAGCGTGAATCTCCAGGAGTGCATCCGGGCTGCGCGCTCGCGCGTGTTCTTCATCAACACCGGCTTCCTCGACCGTACGGGTGACGAGATCCACACGAGCATGGAAGCGGGGCCTGTGATCCGCAAGTCCGAGATGCCGAAGACGCCGTGGATCAAGGCTTACGAGAACCGCAACGTCGATATCGGCATCGCGTGTGGACTCCCCGGGCGGGCGCAGATCGGCAAGGGCATGTGGGCCAAGCCTGATCTCATGTCGGCGATGCTCAAGGAGAAGATCGCTCATCCCGAGGCCGGTGCGAGCACGGCGTGGGTGCCGTCGCCGATCGCCGCGACGCTGCACGCCATTCACTACCATCTCATCGATGTCGGTGCGCGGCAGGCCGAGATCGCAAGCCGGCAGCGCGCCAGTCTCGATGATCTGCTGACGCCGCCTATTGCCGATCGTCCGAACTGGGCGTCGGAAGATGTTCAGCGGGAGCTCGACAACAATGCGCAGGGCATACTCGGCTATGTCGTGCGCTGGATCGATCAGGGGATCGGCTGTTCGAAGGTGCCGGATATCGACAACGTGGCCCTCATGGAGGACCGCGCGACGCTGCGCATATCGAGCCAGCACATTGCGAATTGGCTGCACCATGGTGTGGTCAGCGAGGCCCAGGTCATCGAAAGCCTGGAGCGCATGGCGCGTGTCGTCGATCAGCAGAATGCCGGCGATCCCGTGTACCGGCCCATGGCTGCGGATTTCAACAGCTCCATTGCGTTTCAGGCAGCTCGGGACCTCGTGCTCAAGGGGCGCCAGCAGCCGAGCGGTTACACGGAGCCGATCCTTCACGCGCGGCGCGTCGAGGCGAAGGCGCGGGACAGGGCGGCGAGCTGAGCGGATGGACTTGAGTGGTCTTAGCCCGTATGTTTCAGCGAACTCGGGGACCTTGAGAAAGGCGGATCCGGCATGAACGACGCACCTGTGGCCACCAACTCCCATCGCATTACATCGATCGCGGAGCTCGAGGCCCTCTACGGCGCGCCCAGCGGCGCCGCCGTCGCCAAGGAAATCGATCATCTGAACGGTCCCTATCGCGCGATCATCGAGAAAGCGCCGTTCTGCGCCATCGCCTCGGCGGGCTCGGAAGGCCTCGATTGCACGCCGCGCGGCGATCCGGTCGGGTCTTTTGTGCGGGTCGTGGATGAGCGGACGCTGCTCATCCCGGATCGGCGCGGCAACAACCGCATCGATACGCTGCGCAATATCGTCGAGACCGGACGCATCGGGCTGCTGTTTCTGATTCCGGGCGTCGGCGAGACGCTGCGCGTCAATGGTCGTGCGCACATCACGACGGATCCGGAGCTTTGCGCCACCTTCGAGATGCAACGACAGGTGCCGAAGAGCCTCATCGTCGTCGAGATCGAGAAGGTCTACTTCCAGTGCACGAAGGCGCTCGTGCGCTCGAAGCTCTGGGACCCGGCGACGCAGATCAAGCGTTCGGAATTGCCGAGCGTCGGTGAGCTGGTGGCGGCGACCATGAAGGATGCCGACGCCGCCGAGTACGACCGTATTTATCCCGAGCGCATCAAGCAGACGATCTATTGATCAGCAGATCGACTGATCACGTCGCTTACGGCTTGCTCTCGCCGAGCCGCGTGGCGTGGCTCGCGGCGACGTGCCAGCTCTGGCCCTCACGCGTGTACACCGCCGTCCAGCGCACGTCGTAGGTCTTGCCGTCATCGGATTTGATAGGCGAGACACCGGTCGCAATGCCGACCCAGTCGTTCGGAATGCGGATGACGAGATCGCGCTCGGGCGCGGTCTCGATGACGGGATCACCTTTCAGCAACGTGGCGATGCGCGCCTTCTTGTCGTCCATCTTGCCCGAGGTGTGCGTGTGCACGAAGGACGGCGCGTACATCCGCTGAAGACGCTTGGCATCCTTGGCTTTGATGGCGGCGGCGACTTCCTTGCGAAATGCCGCGACCTCCTCACTGATCAGTTTGCGCTGGGCTTCGCTGACGATGGCTGGCGGATGGGCCAGCGCGTGCGGATTGAACGCCGCGAACACGCTGACGATGGCGGCTAACAGAACAACACCGGTCGCAAGGTGCACAACACGCATGGCTGATGCCTCCCGCAGTTGCTGGGCGAGATCAGCATATCACTCCCTTGGCGAGGAAAAAGAGACGCCTTCTGGTCCCCAGTGGTGGCTAGACCGACAGCCTACGGCGTACGTCGGCCTCGACCATTTCGGCGCGTGTTCCGGACAGAACGACCTGCCCACGGTCCATGACCGCGTAATGGTCAGCAAGATCGCGCGCGAACTCGAAATACTGCTCGACGAGCAGGATGGCTATCTCGCCTTTCTTGCGCAGGTAGTCGATCGCGCGGCCGATGTCCTTGATGATGGAAGGCTGAATGCCCTCGGTCGGCTCGTCGAGGACGAGGAGGCTCGGACGCATGACAAGGGCGCGGCCGATTGCGAGCTGCTGCTGCTGGCCGCCGGAAAGATCACCGCCGCGCCGCCGGAGCATGGACTTCAGAACCGGAAAGAGCGTGAAGATCTCGTCGTCGATCTGGCGGCTATCGCCTGAGAGCGGCGCGAGGCCTGTCTGCAGGTTCTCGGCGACGGTGAGCAGTGGGAAGATCTCGCGGCCCTGGGGCACGATCGCGATGCCGGCCCGCGCGCGCTCATACGGCGGCAGGCCGTTCAACGTCTGGCCGTTCCATTCGATGTGCCCGGCGCTGACCGGATGGTGGCCGACAATAGCGCGCAGAAGCGTGGTCTTGCCGACACCATTGCGGCCCATGAGCGATGTCACTTCGCCCTTGCGCACTTCGAGGTTCACGCCGCGCAGCACCTGCGCGGCGCCATAATGCAGGTCGACATCTTCGACCTTCAGCATGGCGCAGTCTCCTGTCTTTCAGCGCCCCAATCAGCGTCCAAGATAGACCTCGATCACGCGTGGGTTTTCCGAAACCGTATCGATGGCGCCCTCCGCCAGCACGGAGCCTTCGTGCAGGCACGTGACCTTCACGCCGAGGGCGCGAACGAAGGCCATGTCGTGCTCGACGACGACGACCGAATGATCTGCTGCCGAAATGCGCCGCAGCAGCGCCGCGGTCGCTTCCGTCTCGGCATCCGTCATGCCGGCGACGGGCTCATCAACGAGCAGCAGCTTGGGATCCTGAGCAAGCAGCATGCCGATCTCGAGCCACTGCTTCTGGCCATGGCTCAGCAGGCCCGCGAGGCGGTCGCGCTGGGCGGAGAGCCCGGCGATTTCGAGGATCTCGTCGATGCGCTGGGCTTCGGCCTGGCTCGTGCGCGCCATCAGCACGCTGCGCGCGCGCCGATCGCCCTTCAGCGCCAGCAGGATGTTGTCCTCGACAGTATGACTCTCGAAGACGGTCGGCTTCTGGAACTTGCGGCCGATGCCGAGATTGGCAATCGCCGCCTCGTCGAGGTTCGTGAGGTCGATGCCGTGGTCGAATAGCACTTCGCCCGTGTCCGGACGCGTCTTGCCGGTGATCACGTCCATCATCGTGGTCTTGCCGGCCCCGTTGGGGCCGATGATGGCGCGCATTTCGCCGGGCGCGATCTGCAGAGAGAGTGAGTTCAACGCGCGGAAGCCGTCGAAGGAGACCGTTACGCCGTCGAGATAGAGAAGGCTCGGTGTGAGAGGAGCGGGCGCGTCGTCGGGAACCAGCGTTGTCATGGCTTGGTCCTACTCCGCAAGCTGTGGGACGGGCGCGGGCTTCTGCTCGGGCTTCTCACCCGGTGAAGGCCTCCAACGCTCCCAGAGATCATTGAACTTGCCGAGAATGCCCTTCGGCAGCCAGATCGTGGTGACGACGAAAAGCGCGCCGAGCGCAAAGAGCCAATAAGGTGCGAGCAAGCCCGTCGTGAAGGTCGTCTTGGCGAAGTTCACGAGTACGGCGCCGAGCGCGGCGCCTGCGAGCGTCCCGCGCCCGCCGACTGCGACCCAGATCACGACCTCTATGGAGTTGGCTGGTAGGAATTCGCTCGGATTGATGATGCCGACCTGCGGCACGTAGAGCGCACCGGCGATGCCGGCCATGATCGCCGAGACCGTGAAGACGAACGTTTTGTAGTGCTCGACGCGGTAGCCGAGGAAGCGCGTGCGGCTCTCTGCGTCACGAATGGAGACCAGGACCTTGCCGAGCCGGGACGCGACGATCGCCCGCGCCACGAGGTATCCGAGCGCCAGCGCTAGCGCCGAGGCTGCGAAGAGCGCGGCCCGCGTCGCGTTCGCCTGGACCGGAAAGCCCAGGATGTCCTTGAAGTCCGTGAGGCCGTTGTTGCCCCCGAAGCCCATGTCGTTGCGGAAGAACGCCAGCATCAGCGCGTACGTCAGCGCCTGTGTGATGATCGAGAGATACACGCCCGTCACGCGGCTGCGGAAGGCGAACCAACCGAACACGAACGCGAGCAGGCCGGGGACGGCCATCACC
>JAEYPL010000147.1 GCA_023410905.1 Pseudomonadota bacterium | reverse complement strand
GAATTCGATCAGCCCGCCCACCCTTGCGGCCAGCAGGAAATGTCGAGCGAGCGCATTTCGTGCATGGTGCTTACCGGTGTCGCGCCTGCGAGGCGACAGTGGCCTTGTCGGCCCCGCTGCGGCATTTCGCGGCACGCGAACCGGTTCTCCGGTGGCAATACGTACCGAGGTGCGCGCTTTAGGTTCGCAAACCGAGCACGATGGTGGCGATCGCCGAGCGCAGTTCATCGAACCCGCGCTTCTTTTCCGACGAGGTTGCCAAAACCTCCGGCATGGCCGCGGGGTGCGCCTTGATCTCTTTCTGCGTTGCAGCAATGACGTGTTCGAGCGCCTTGGGCGTGAGTTTGTCCGCTTTCGTCAGAACGATCTGAAAGGAGACGGCGGCCTCGTCGAGGAGCTTCATGATCTCGCGGTCGACCGGCTTCAGGCCGTGGCGGGCATCGATCAGCAGGAAGGTGCGGGAGAGGTTCGGCCGGCCGCGCAGATAATCGCGCACGAGGGCCGTCCAGGCGTCGACCATCTCCTTCGGCGCCTTGGCGAAGCCATAGCCTGGCATGTCGACGAGATAGAAGGGCGGCTCCGGACGCTCGGGGCCGAAGTAATTCAGCGCTTGCGTGCGGCCGGGGGTGTTCGAGGCGCGCGCCAGTCCATGCTGGTCAACGAGCGCGTTGATGAGGGTCGACTTGCCGACGTTTGAGCGTCCGGCAAAGGCGACCTCGGGCCGGTCGGCCTCCGGAAGGACTTCGAGCGTGGGAACGCTCTTGAGGAAGATCCAGTGACCGCGGAAGAGGCGGTCACCGGCGTCGTCCCGGGGCGAAGCGCCGCCGGTCACTTCTTATCGGCGGCGCGCCGCGACGCCAGCCACTTCTCGATGCCGAGGTTCTTCCAGAGATGCACCTCGGTGTTGTTCTTGCGCATGATCGCGTACTGCTGGAGCAGCGAAAGCACGTTGTTCCAGGCCCAGTAGATCACGAGGCCGGCTGGGAACGATGCCAGCAGGAACGTGAACAGCACCGGCATCCAGTTGAAGATCTTCTGCTGGAGCGGATCGGGCTGCTGCGGATTGAGCTGCATCTGGACCCACATCGTGATGCCCATGATGATCGGCCAGACGCCCACGTGCAGGAAGTCGGGCACCGTGTACGGCAGCAGGCCGAAGAGATTGAAGAGCGAGGTCGGATCGGGAGCCGAGAGATCCCTGATCCAGCCGTAGAAGGGCGCGTGACGCATATCGATGGTCACGAACAGCACTTTGTAGAGCGCGAAGAAGACCGGGATCTGCAGAAGGATCGGCAGACAGCCCGCGAGCGGGTTGATCTTTTCCTTCTTGTAGAGCGCCATCAGTTCCTGCTGCTGCTTGGCCTTGTCGTCCTTGTAGCGCTCGCGCAGCTTTTCCATCTCGGGCTGCAAGTTCTTCATCTTCGCCATGGACTCGTAGGACTTGTTGGCGAGAGGGAAGAAGACGAGCTTGACGAGAACGGTCGTCGCGAGGATCGCGAGGCCGAAGTTCGCCGTGGCGCCGAGGCTCGCGAACCAGCCAGCCAGCCAGTGGATCAGATGAAATAGCGGCTTGGTGATGAAGTAGAACCAGCCCCAGTCGACGAGCAGGTCGAATTTCTTGATCGTCAGCTTCTCGGCATAGCCGTCGATGACATTGACTTCCTTGGCGCCGGCAAAGAGATGGCCTTCGGTCGAGCCCGTCGCACCTGGAGCGACGGTGACCATGGCGGCGAGATAGTCGGTCTGGAAGGCCTCGCGCTGGCCGGGGACACCCGGAATGCCGAGGAAGCTCGCGCGGTATTCCATCGTCTGGCTGGGAACGACGGCCGCAGCCCAATACTTATCGGTAATGCCGAGCCAGCCGCCGAGCGCCTTGTCGATGGTCTTGTTGCCGCCCTCCTTGAGGACGTCCGCGTATTTGATCTCCTGCAGACCCTGCTCGCCGACCACGCCGATCAGGCCCTCATGCAAGATGAAGAAGCCTTCGAGCTTGGGAATGCCGACGCGATAGATGCGCGCGTAGGGGAAGAGCGACTGCGCGGTCTGCGACTTGTTCTCGACCTCGTCGCGGACCGTGAACATGTACTCGTTGTCGACCGAGATGATGCGGCGGAAGAGGAGGCCTTCGCCATTGTCCCAGGTGAGGCGCGCGGGATTGGCGGGTGTGAGCTGGCCGGTCGACTCGGCCGTCCAGACGGTGTCGCGCCCCGGCAGCTTGACGGTGCTGCCGCCGGCGGCCACCCAGCCGTGCTCGGCGAAATAGGCGTTCGGCGCTTCGGCGGGGGAGAACAGGACGACGTTCGGGCTCGTCGGCGATACCTGCTCGCGGTACTTCACGAGTACGAGGTCGTCGATGCGCCCGCCGCGCAGCGAGACGGAGCCTGTCAGGCTCGGCGTCGCAATGGAGACGCGGGGCGAGGATTTGAGCGCGGTGTCGCGCGTGTGGACGGGAGCGGCTGGCGCGGCTGCGCCCGGCACGGAGCCGGGAGCAGCGGCTGGAGCACTACCGGCGGCGCCTGGTGCGGCGACCGGAGAGCCGTCGGGTGCCGCGACCGGCGCTCCCGCTCCCGGAGCCGGCGCCTGCTGCGTCTGCTCCTGACGGGCAACGCGGTCGCGCTCCTGCTGCATCTTCGGGCCGGCATAATAGAACTGCCAGAAGAGCAGCACGCCGATCGATAGTACGATCGCGAGCAGGAGGTTCTTCTGGTTGTCGTCTTGCTGCATCATCGGGTTGTCAGCCTTCGCTTGCAGGGCGCGGGGTTCGGGCCCGGCCGCGCGTCGATGAGGGGCGGGTGCCGCCGCGTGTTTCCTGGCGCGCTGTGCGCTGTCCGCCGGTGGCCGGTGCGTGCAGTGCGTCGAAGGCCGTGGCGAGATCGCGCTCGAGGATGGCAAAGGCGCGTGTCGCCGCCGCCTCCCGCGCGATCAGTACATAGTCGCAACCCGCCCGGGCGCGCCCTGGGGCGACGAGCCGCACAGCCTCCTTGAGGCGGCGGCGGATCAGGTTGCGCGTGACGGCATTGCCGATCTTCTTGGTGGCGGTGAAGCCGAAGCGTGCGGGGCCGTCGGGGGATGGGGCGTGCAGGGTGAGCCGATCCTCGGTTTCCCGGATCTGCCCGCCAGTCTCGGCCCCTATGTCGGCCCTCATGGGTCGATCGCTCCCGGAACGTGCCCGCATCTCGATAACGAACGCGGGGGTTGACCAGCGTCGACCGCCACGAACTCGGAGGAACTCAGCACGCCGCTTCAGTGTCGCGATGGCCATGAGGTGCATCCGATCACCGAAACACACCTGGGACGCCAAGCAGACGCTATGCCGCTACGTCTGGGGCCCGCGCGACCCGCTGCCTGTCGGCGCGACCGCCCTCGACCCCGACGCGAGGCACGGTCAGGCTCAGGCCGACAGGCGCTTGCGGCCCTTGGCGCGACGGCGCGCGAGGACATTGCGGCCGCCGACGGTCGCCATGCGGGCGCGGAAGCCATGCCGGCGCTTACGCACAAGCTTGCTCGGCTGATAGGTCCGCTTCACGGTACGTTCTCCATTGCTTGCCTCGGCAGCAGTTCCGCCGGGCGCATCCCCTAGGCGCAGCGTGGTCGCTGCAACACCAATCGGCGCGCCGCTTCCCAGCGTGGTCGCCGGAAACGGTACGCCCGTATCTCCGAAAGAGTGCTCGGCTTATATGGGCGGCTCGGCGGCAAGTCAATCGGCGGCGCATCAGGCCGCGCCCTCGCCGATAAAGGCGGACTGAGCTATGTTCAGGCCGCAGCATCGGCGATCGGGGGACGAATTCTATGCCGCGCATATCGCAGCTCTTCATCAAAACAGCGACGCTATTTCTCGTGATCGGCGTAGGCCTGGGGCTCCAAATGGGCATTGCCCAGGATCATTCGGCAATGCCGGCGCACGCCCACATTCTCCTGCTCGGCTGGGTGACGTCCGCCCTTTTCGGCGGATACTACGCTTTGCAGCCGGCCAAGGCGGCATGGCGCGTCGCGATGGCGCACTACGTCGTCTATGTGCTCGGTATGGTGATCATGCTGCCCGCGCTTTACCTCAAGTACACAGGCCATCCGCAGTTTGAGCCGTTGCTGGCGGGCGGCTCGATGATCGTCGGCCTCGGCATCCTGATATTCGCCTATGTGATCTTCTCGCCGGACGATCAGCGCGCCGGCGCCTGAAGGTGGCCTCTACCCAAGTGAGGGCGCGCTTGCCATAGTGCGCCGGTGTCGCGCTGCGGGCTATTTGGCCCGGCCGGCAGAAGAGCGGTAAACCCGGGCGCAGCCTGGAAAATGCTGCCATTGCCAGCGCGGCACTCTCCCAGGGAGGGAGCGCGCGATGAGGTGGCTGCTGTTCCTGCTGGCTTTTGCCGGCGCGCTTGCCGTTGGTTTCTTCGGTGTGCTCGGCCTCGTTTGAAGGCAGGCGCGATACAGGCAGGATGAGGGAAAATGACCGGCCATGAAGCCGCCGCGGTGGGCTCGGCCGGACGGAATACCGTCGTTGCTGCCGTCCTCCTCATGCTGTTCGCGGGGTTCAACTCGTCCCTGCTGCATCTCGGCGTCCGCTATGTCGGGGCTCATCTGCCCTCGATCGAGGTGGTGTTCCTGCGCGCCGTGTTCACGCTGCTGATGACCGCGCCGTTCGTCTTCCGGCCCGGCCAAATGGCATGGCGCACGAACAATCTCTCACTGCAGATCGTGCGCGGGGCCATCGGCGTAGCATCCATGTGGACGTGGTACTACGCGCTCGCCAACATGCCGCTTGCCGACGCGGGCGTGCTGAGTTTCACGACGCCGATCTTCATCACCATCGGCGCGGCGCTGTACTTCCGAGAGACGGTTGGTGTCGTGCGTGCAAGCGCCGTCGTGCTCGGGCTGCTCGGCGCCGTTGTCGTACTGAAGCCGGGGTTCGAGACGATCTCGCTTGCGGCCATCGCTGCGGTTGGATCGAGCATCCTGTGGGCGATGTCGCTGCTCATCGCCAAAGACCTCACGCGCTTCGATAGCCCGATCACGATCTCCTTCTACCAGCCACTCATGATCGCGCCGATCGCGGGATTGGCGACCATTCCCGTCTGGGTTATGCCGAGCACCGAGGCCTGGATCGCACTGATCGGCATGGGGGTCGTCGCCGCCATCGGAAACTACTGCTACGTGCAGGCCCTCAAGATGACGGAGGCCAGCATCCTCATGCCCGCGGACTATGTGCGGCTCCTCTGGATGGTCGCCTGGGGCTTCATCTTCTTCAGTGAGATCCCGGGCTGGTCGACGTGGCTCGGCGCCGCCCTCATCGTCGGCTCGACGCTGTTTGTCACGTGGAGGGAAGCGCGGATTGCGCCGAAAGGCCGCGCGTAAACGTGAGTGGCCACGTGCGCGCGACCCGCTAAGACAGATGGCAACGGGGCGCTCTTCGAGGGAGTACGGGGCATGGACATCACGGCTGAGGAAATTCTCGCGGGCCTCAAGACCTGGGTCGACATCGAGAGCCAGACGGCCGATGTCGAGGGCGTAAATCGCATGATGTCGAAGTGCGCCGCCGACTACGAGGCGGCAGGCGCCACGGTCGAGCGCATTCCCGGCACCAAGGGCCGCGGCGACCATCTGCGCATCACCTCGGCCTGGGGTGGCGACGGCCCCGGCATCCTCGTCCTCTGCCTTCTCGATACGGTGCATCCCAAGGGCACGCTCGCGAAGGATCTCCCCTTTCGGGTCGAGGGCGACAAGGCCTATGGCCCAGGCATCTACGACATGAAGGGCGGGGCCTACATCGCGCTTTGCGCCTATCGCGCCATTGCTGCGGGACCGACGCCGAACGGCCTCCCCATTCGCTTTCTGTACGTCTCGGACGAGGAGACCGGCAGCATCACGTCGCGGAGCCTCATCGAGGCCGAGGCCGAGCGCGCGAAGTACGTACTCGTCACCGAGCCGGCGCGTGACGGTGGCCGTATCGTGACGGGCCGCAAGGGTGTCGGCCGCTATGTCATGAGCGCACGTGGCCGTCCGGCGCACGCCGGCAGCAAGCATCAGGAAGGCCTCAATGCGATCACCGAGGTTGCGCGCCAGGTCGCGACGATCGATAGCTGGACGGACTACAAGCGCGGTGTCACGTTCAACATCGGACGCATACAGGGCGGTACGGCGGACAACGTCGTGCCCGAGCACTGCACGGCGACGATCGACATGCGTGTTCTGAGCTTTGCCGATGGCCAGGAGTTCGACGCGCGCCTCAAAGCCCTCAAGCCGCACAATCCGGCCGTTCAGCTCATCATCGAAGGCGGTCTCAACCGGCCGCCGTTCGAGAAGAATGCGGGGATCGCTGCGCTCTTCGCGCACGCCAAGGGGATCGCCGCCGAGCTCGGCTTCGAGCTGCACGACCTTTCGACGGGTGGCGGCAGCGACGGCAATTTCACCGCGCACAAGGTGCCGACGCTCGACGGTCTCGGCGTCGACGGGAATGGTGCCCATACGCTGCAGGAGCACCTCTTCATCTCGTCGCTCGTGCCGCGCATGATGCTGCAGAAGCGGCTGTTTGAGAGTCTTGCTTAGTAGGTCGGCCTAATGCCGGCGCGCGGTCGCGCGCTCATGAAGAGGGGTTATCGCCCGTTGCTGGGGCAGCAGACCCGTTCTGACGCGCCTTCGGCACCATGCCGTCGGCGACCGTGATCGTGAATCTCTTTGAACCTTTCTCCGGGCCGCAGCGACAGAGGCGTATCGGGCCGCAATTTTCCCCTCGGCCCCGCCTCTCGAGCCGACGGAGAATTTTAATGTTCCGCTCAATTCTTGATCGCCACACGTTCCTCACTGGAATAGCCGCCGCCTCTCTCGCCGCGCTGGCAACTGGCGCATCGGCGGGCAATATCTCAAGTGTCCAGATGGGCTTCACCGACAACGGCGGCAATCTTTGCCCGCGTATCGTGACTCTGAAGGCCTGGGCGCATACCGATGGTCCCGGCGTCGTCAACTTCGTCATCCGCAACAGCAGCGGCGGCAAGACGGGTCTCATGCCGGCCAACGCGATCAAGGGCCCGACGGGCAACTGGATCGCCACGCTCACGCACAAGTTCAAGATCACGACCGACGTCGATACGAAGTACATGGCCGAGGTGAAGGGTTCGCCCAAGATCTCGAGCTGGGTGCCGCTCAAGGAAGCCTGCCTCGGCAAGGCGCCGACGACCACCGGCGCGAAGGGCCGCACCGGCCGTCACATCAGCGAGCTGAACAAGGACAAGGATGACGGCAAGCCCACAGGCGGCGGAAAGCCGCTGCCGTCCGGCAAGCCGACCGGCGGTGGCAAGCCCATTCCCGACAGCAAGCCCCTTGCGCAGTGCTCCAGCAAGAAGGTCACGGCCACCCGCACTTTGGCGGTGACGAAGACCGGCGGCATCGGCACGGCGTGGACGGCCTGGGAGCACGGCGTGGCGGAGACCCTCGGCCAGAAGTACGCGAGCTCGCACAACGCGAAGAACCGCAAGGAGAGCTGCACGTGGAAGGGCACGTTCACGTGCACGGTGTCGGCAAATCCCTGCCGTGCGTAGAGGACCGGTGACGACATATTATCCGTGTTATCCGGGCCCGGCATCGCGCCGGGCCCTTTTCGCGTCCGCCTCGGGCCATCATGCCCAATGCTGCGGCAGCAGGGCGGAACCGCCTCGGACAACCTTGCCGGACCGGGCATTTCCCGCTAAGTCGACGCCGACGATGCCGCCGCACCGGCCCGACCGACGCTCTGCGCATTGCCACCCATTCCACCCTCGATTTCTCGCGAAGGAGACACTCACCATGGCGCGCACCAAGATCGCCCTCGTCGGCGCCGGCATGATCGGCGGCACGCTTGCCCATCTCGTTGGCCTCAAGGAACTCGGCGACGTCGTGCTGTTCGACATCGCGGAAGGTGTTCCCGCCGGCAAGGGCCTCGATCTCATGCAGTCGGGCGCGGTCGAGGGCTTCGATTCGGCCATGAAGGGCACGAGCTCCTATGCCGACATCGCAGGCGCGGACGTGGTGATCGTGACGGCCGGCGTGCCGCGCAAGCCCGGCATGAGCCGCGATGATCTGCTCGGCATCAACCTCAAGGTCATGGAGTCGGTCGGCGCGGGCATCAAGCAGTACTGCCCGAATGCCTTCGTCATCTGCATCACGAACCCGCTCGACGCGATGGTTTGGGCGCTGCAGAAGGCATGCGGCCTACCGAAGAACAAGGTGATCGGCATGGCGGGCGTGCTCGACACGGGCCGCTTCCGCTACTTCCTCGCCGAGGAGATGAAGGTTTCGGTCGAGGACGTGACGGCATTCGTGCTCGGCGGTCACGGCGACGACATGGTGCCGCTCGTGCGCTACTCGGCGGTTGGCGGCGTGCCGCTTCCCGATCTCGTGAAGATGGGCTGGATCAGCCAGGAGAAGCTCGACTCCATCGTCGACCGTACGCGCAAGGGCGGTGGTGAGATCGTCGGGCTGCTCAAGACCGGTTCGGCGTTCTATGCGCCGGCGTCGTCGGCGATCCAGATGGCCGAGAGCTATCTCAAGGACAAGCGCCGCATCCTGCCGTGCGCTGCGTACCTCACCGGGCAGTATGGCGTGAAGGACATGTATGTCGGTGTGCCGGTAGTGATCGGCGCGAATGGCGTCGAGAAGATCGTCGAAATCTCGCTCAACGATGCCGAGAAGGCGATGTTCGAGAAGTCGGTCGCCTCGGTGCAGGGCCTCGTCGATGCGTGCGTGAAGATCGCGCCGCAGCTTGGTTGAATTAATTCCCTCTCCCCGTTCTTACGAGGAGAGGGAAAAGGGTGAGGGGCGGCGGCAGTCGCAGACGCTTGCGCAAGCTCCCGCCCCTCATCCCGACCTTCTCCCCGCACGCGGGGAGAAGGAGAAGAAGCGGCGCATTTCAAGGACGCTGACCACATGACTCGCAAAGCGATCACGACACCGAAGAGCAAGCCGATCGGGCCGTACTCCGCGGCTGTCGCTTCCGGCGACTACGTCCATATCTCGGGACAGATCCCGCTCGACGCGGCGACGGGCAAGCTCGTCGATGGCGATATCGCCGCGCAGGCGAAGCAGTGCCTCGAGAATCTGAAGGCGATCCTCGAAGCGGCTGGCCTCAGTTTCGGCAATGTCGTGAAGACGACGATCTTCCTGATGGACCTCGGCGACTTCCAGGCGGTCAACGGCGTGTATGCGACGTACATGAGCGAGCCTTATCCGGCGCGCTCCACGATCCAGGTCGCGGGGCTGCCCATGGGCGCGCGCGTCGAGATCGAGATGATCGCTTACGCCGGCAAGTAATTTTTATTTCCGCGGACGCCAACGCCTTCGGCTACTGGCGCCGCGGCCGCTACCTCGCGGTCGCACTCTCACCTCGCGGCCTTCGGCCGCTACCTGAAAAGCTTCCCCATGCTCACGCCTTCGCGTGACGCGCCATGGCCGGCGTGGCTTTGAGATTTGATGCGTACTTCGTCGCGATCTTCTTCAGGCGCTCGGGTGCAAAGTCGAGCTGCGCGAGCGGGATCGAGCGGTCGAAGACTTCGGCATAATGCTTGATCTTGCCGCCCTCGAGCCTGAAACGGCTCATGCCCTCGAAGACGACGCGCGTGCCCTTCACATCGGGCAGCTTCGAGGAATAGCTGAAGCGATAGCTCGCATATCCGAGGTCGCCTGACACAACGATATCGAAGAAGTCCCAGCGGAAGTTTTCACCGCCCTCGTAGAAGTGCGCGAGCATTTCGACGATGCCGTCGCGTCCGGGCTTGCTCGGACCGAAGAAGTAGTCGTCATAGACACCGTCGGCCGTGAAGCAATCGGCGAGCGCATTGCCGTCGCCCTTTTCGACCGCAGCCGTGAAGGCTGAGAGCAGCGTCGTGAGTGCCATGGCGATCCTCCGGAAGGTGACTGTCGTCGAGCGACTTAGTCTCCGTTGAACGCTGCCCGGCAGCCGAGGTCAACACCCCATGCGGTTCAGAGATGCCGCGGACCATCCCTCACTCGAAGATATTCTTCTTTGGCCGCGCCTGAGACTCTTCTTTCGAGGCAAACGGATTGAGTGACTTCAGCAGCTTCACCATCGTTGACGGTTCTACTTCCTTCACTTCCGACGACGGCGCGCTCGTGCGCAGGCCCTGGCGGCGCGTGTCCCACTGTTTGCTCTGAGAGCTCTGCGCGGTCTTTGATCTCTGCGCCGCCTTTCGCTCAGGATTAGCGCGTCGCTTCTGCGCTTGGGGCTTCGTTGCGGGCGTCGCCTTCTCATAGGCCGTCGATATCTGTGTGCCGCGTGCGGCGGGTGCCTTGTTCGCGCGTTTTGTCGACACCGGCTTTGCCTGTGCTTTCGGTACGGGCAGGGGAGGCGCGGCCGGTGGCTCAACAGCTGCGGTAGGTGGCGCTGACGGTGCAGCGGGGTGATTGGCGATGAGCGCGGCCATGCTGTCGCGATCGAGCGCGGGCGGGGCCGGTATCGGTGATGGCTGATGCGATGCGAGCGGTGCTGCAGATGGCGCTATGGTCGGAGCTTCCTCAGCCGCAGGCAGCGCCGCATGAGGTTGAGTGCCCAATTGCACAGGAACTGTGCGCACGGTCTCGATCACGGGGCTTACAGGTGTCGCTGCGTCGAGCGTGGACGATAGCCCTTCGCGGACCAGCACCGGTGAGTTCAAGATGATGGGCTTGAATACTTCGGTCTCGGCGCCGGATGTGACGAGCGAGCCGGTTATGATCGGTCCTGGCGCCGTGACACCCGCGGCCATCTCGGGAATGTTTGCGGGACGCGAGAGTGCCGTTGAAAGAAGACCGGCTGTCGCCGTGATGCCCAGTAGGCCAATGCCGATGCGATAGCGCGGTGTTCTCCGCACGATCGGGGCTGGCGCGCTCATACGCGCCGCGCGGTTCGGAGCGTACGCAATCGGCGCGCGCCGTTCGATCTCTGCGGGCGGAATGGGGGGCGGCTCAGTTGGCTGCGCCCGGTTGTCGGGAGACTCGCGATCGACGTCGTGGAGGGCGCTGATGAGCTGGCGACGCCAGGAATCGGCTGGCTCCTGATCCTCGTCGGATACGATGAGGATATGCGTGCCGGGCTCCTCGTCGTAGCGCGCCGCTCCGGGCGCATCGATCTCCGCCGGCGTGGTCCTGTTCTCCCAGATGAACTCCTCCATCGGGGTGGACACGGCAGCAGTGGACGCGGCAGAGGATGCCGTGGCCGGTCGAGCTTGCAGACGGGCCCATTCATTCGGGCCAGACGGCGGGTTCATACGCAAACACCCCTCGTTCGGCAGCCCGGCCATGCCCCGGCCCGGCTGCAGCGCTGAGCGCCTGCCCCGTCTCACCCCGCATGTAGAGACGGAAACTCGCCGGCACCTCGCGCCGACGCACGTTCAGCCCCGTCAGGGTTGGAAATCCCGGTGGCTGAAATGCGGCGGTGAGAGGGTAAATCTTTGTGGGATTATTACTGGTTATTACAGTGAGGAGACACGGCGTGCGAATTATGCGCGCCGCTTCTCCACGAGCACGCCGGCCGCGATGAGACGCTCGATGCTGGCCTCGTCGAAGCCGTTCTCCGAGAGCACCTGGCGCGTGTGCTGGGAGAACTTCGGCGGTGGCGCCTTCACGCTTGCCGGCGTACGCGAGAGCTTCACCGGCGTGCCGATGCCCTTGTACCAGTCGGACTCGACGATCGCGCCGCGGGCCTTGGCATGCGGATGGTTCAGCGCTTCAGCCGTGTTCAGCACCGGGCCGCAGGGCAGGCCCGCCTTCAGCAGCTTCAGCGCGAATTCCTGGCCATCGACCTGAGCGAGCCGCTCGGTGAGGATGCGGTTCAGCTCATCGCGATGCTTGATGCGGTCGCCATTGGTCGCGAAGCGCGGATCTTCCGCCATCTCGGGCACGCCGAGTTCCTCGCAGACGCGCTTGAAGGAGCGGTTGTTGCCAGCGCCGATCATGACGTTGCACGTCTTGGTCTTGAACATGCCGTAAGGCGCGAGATTGCCGTGCGTATTGCCCGAGAGGCCAGGGATCTTGCCCGAGAGGAAATAGTTCGCGGTGTGCGGGTGCATGAGGCTCATCGCGCTGTCGTAGAGCGCGGCATCGATGAACTGGCCTTTGCCGGAGCTGTGGCGCTCGTGCATGGCGAGCATGATGCCGATCACGCAGTAGAGGCCCGTCGTGATGTCGACGACGGGAAGGCCGATGCGCATGGGGCCCGATTCCGGGCTGCCGTTGACGCTGTAGTGGCCGGCCATGGCGCCGACGATGGCATCATAGCCCGGAAAGCCGCCGAGCGGTCCTTCGGCGCCGAAGCCCGAGACCTTGCAGTAGATGAGGCGCGGGAATTTCTTGGCCAGCTCGTCGTAGCCGATGCCCCACTTTTCCATGGAGCCCGGCTTGAAATTCTCGATGAGCACGTCGGCGCCCTCGAGCAGGCGCAGCAGCACCTCGCGGCCCTCGGGCTGCGCGAGATCGAGACCCACCGAGCGCTTGTTGCGGTTGATGCCGATGAAGTAGGAGGCATCCTCGCCATGGAAAGGAGGGCCCCAGTCGCGCACCTCGTCACCCTGCGGCGGCTCGAGCTTGATCACGTCCGCGCCGTGATCGGAGAGAAGCTGCGTCGCGAACGGGCCTCCCAGCACGCGTGTGAGATCGATCACTTTGATGCCGGCAAGGGCGCCGGCGCTGCTGGTGGCGGTCATGAGGCGTTCCTGGGTCGTTTTGGGCGTGTGGCATGACGAAAGAGAGCGGCCGCGCCGGTGTGCCAGCACGGCCGCTCTGAAACTGTCTACAGCCTCACGCGCAGGGCGCAAGGGCCTGCCTCAGGAGGCAGAGCTGCGTCAGCTTTCCTTGCGGAGAATGCGGTCGAGGCTCAGGGGGCCACCGCCCGCCGCCGCGAGATAGAGGAAGACGAAGGCGTAGAGCGCGGCCAGCTCGCCGCCGTTGACGATCGGGTAGAAGTTGCTGCCGGCGTGGGCATAGAAATAGGCGACCGCGCACATGCCCGAGGCGATGAACGCTGCCGGACGCGTGAAGAGGCCGACGACCAGAAGCACGCCCGCGACAAGCTCTATGATACCGGCCGCGCCACCCATGCTGAAGGGATTGGCGCCGCTCATTTTGGTGGCGGGGATGCTCAGGTACTTGGTCGTGCCGTGCTGGAGTAACAGCAGGCCGGACATGAAGCGCAGCAGGCTCAGAAGCTGGGCGGAATAGGGTCGCAGGAAGTCCATGATCATCCTTTCAATGTTCTTCAGTTAGCTCACGACGAGCCGGCGGATTTGTGATTCGTATCCCGTCGGCGCGCGAACCATCCGTCGTCATTGTGACGTTCGCAACATTTGCATCCGGGGTACACGTTCAATTGAACTGTCGTGAGCTGCTCGAAGGACGATCCTCCCGCCCGATCGGTTCCGCTCGGCAAGCGCGCGCGGCCAATTCGTCGGTTGCAGGGTAGGGTGAATAAGGCTAGATCAGGGGCCGTCGGCGCCCAGCCGCGCAAGCTGCCGTAGCTCAGTGGTAGAGCACTCCCTTGGTAAGGGAGAGGTCGTGAGTTCAATCCTCACTGGCAGCACCATTTTTTCGCTCACGCACCTATTCGCTTCGCTCATGTGCTCCGCGCGGGCGGCGCTCGCGCCGGCACGCAGTCGCGTGCTGGCCTGCGGCATTCGCAAACAGTCACCACCCCGACGGATGATCTAACGAGTAGCGGTATGAGCGGAACGACCCTTGCCACGAACCCGCCCATTTTGTGGATAACTGCTTATAAACCATGATTGCTGTAGTTTGGTGCATAATCTCGCTTGCACAACCTGAGGTGACGCTCGATGGTTAATCGAGCCCCGTGCTGAGCGATGGGGGTCGCCACACGCAGGAGGCCGCTCACCCGGGAGGGCTGCGGCAGGTAGACAGACATGATCTGGATAGCTCTGGTTTCGTTGATGTTCTCTATGGGCTTCTTCTGCGGTGCCGTATGGGCGGCGCGGGATAGGCTTTGAGACGTCGTCTTCGGGGGCTGGCCGTGGCTCGGTCAGGCTGAATGCGCCTGAAGATGTTCAGGCGGCGCTGTCCTTGGCGGAGCCGAGGGTGGGCATCCTGGATGCAGCGAATTCGCGCAATGCCGGGCTACGATGCCGGGCGATGAGCGCGCGAGAAATTCCCGCAATGGCATCTATTTTCGCGGCATCACGGGATTCGTCGGAGCCCGGCAGCGCGGTGCGACCATCCACGTACTGACCGCGCAGTGCTTCCGCATCCGCTTCTGTCGTCAGCCAAAGCAGGTCGCCGGACGAGCGCGCGACTGATCGTGCGCCGGGGAGAATGGGCGCAAGCGCGGGCAGCAGATACTTCCAGGACAGAATCTGAAGCAGGTTTCGCTCCCGGGCGATGTCGGTTCCGGGAACAACGCTCGGATTGAACGCGAACGTCGAGAAGCGCAGTTCCGCGCTGGCGAAGTAGCGCGCCGACATGAGATTGAGCAGCTTCGAGGCGCTATAGCGTGCCTCGCCGCGTTCGACGCCTTCCGCCAGATGCATCTGGGCACGTGCACCGTCGGCAAGCACGTCCGGTGATTGCCACTCGGCCCGTGCAATGCCCATCAGGCAGAAGGCCTGCGGATCGTGGACCTCGCTCGACGTGAGGATCAGGCGGCCGCCGGTGCGGATATGGGGCGCAAGGCTCGCAGCAATGAAGAAATGTGCGAGATGATTGACGGCGAAGGTCAGCTCCAGGCCGTCGGCTGACAGGCGATCGCCTTCGACGACTTGAACGCCCGCGTTGAGCACGACCGCGTCGATCGTCTCGTTGCCGAGACGGGCGACAACGGAATCGATGGCGCGCGCGACGGAATCGAGGCTCGCCAAATCGGTATCGACGATGCTGAGGCGATCGACACCAGCCACCGAGTTCACGAGATCGGTGAGTTGCGCGGATTGGCGCGCCAGAAGGATCACCTTCCAGTCAGGCTGCTCTCTCAGGAGGCGTTCGACCATGCGCCGGCCGAAACCCCTCGTGCCCCCAGTCATCACCAGGACGCGGCTACTCGACATTTTACAGGTCTCGGATGCGTAAGGGCTGAGCCCCTGGGGTTGCAAAAAGTGGGAGCGGCAAAATCGCGCTCAAGTCGTGTCAAATGACTTCATGCGTGCCGAGGATGTGGCGCGCCCCTGTCCAATATGACAAGGCGGCCCGTCGCAGGGGAGATATGCGATGGTCGCAGCGGGTCTATTCCATTGCTAGGATCATATTCCTCACGACGGGGTAGATCTCCTTCTCCCATCGCTTGCCGTTGAACACGCCGTAGTGGCCGACATTGGCTTGAAGATGATGGCGTTTCAGATGTGGGCGGAGTGAGCTGCAAAGATCGTGCGCGGCCGCGGTCTGGCCGAGTGCGCAGATGTCGTCGCGGCCGCCTTCGACCGTGAGCAGCGCCGTTTTGCGGATGTGGCTCGGATCGACCTTGTGTCCGCGGTACGTGAACTGCCCTTGCGCCAGCTCCGCCTTCTGGAAGACCCGGTCGATGGTCTCCATGTAGAATTCTTCGGTGAGATCGAGAACGGCGAAGTATTCGTCGTAGAAGTCCTTGATTTTTGCGGCTTCCTTCTCCTCGCCCTTGGCGAGGTGATTGTAGAGCTTGCGATGCGCGGCGGTGTGGCGCGCCATGTTCATCGACATGAAGGCGACGAGCTGAATAAAGCCCGGATAAACGCGCCGTCCGCCGCCCACATAGCGCTTGGGTACTGCGTGAATGACCGAGTTCTCGAACCACGCGAGCGATTTCGCGACGGCGAGCTCGTTGACCTCGGTCGGGCTCTCGCGCGGGTCGATCGGACCTGCCATCAGCGTCATCGAAACGGGCGTCGCCGGATGATTGGCCTGCGACATGACGGCGACGGCGCCCAGCGTCTGAACGCACGGCTGACACACCGCGAGAACGTGACCGCCGGGGCCCATGCGGTCGATGAACTTGATGAGATAGTCGAGATATTCGTCCATGCCGAAGGAGCCCGCTTCCAGCGGCACATCACGCGCATTGGCCCAGTCCGTGAGATAGACGTCGTGATCGGGCAGCATGGTGCGGACGGTGCCGGCAAGCAGCGTCGAGAAGTGCCCCGAGAGCGGCGCGACGATCAGGATGCGCGGCTGCGGCGTATCGATGTCCTTCGCGAAATGGAGAAGCTTGCCGAAAGGGAGATCGAGCGCGATCTCCTCCGTGACGGGCACGTCGCGATTGCCGACGCGAACGCTGGCGATGTTGAACGCGGGCCGCGTGTGGGTCAGCTCGAAGCGCGAGATCATGGCGAGGGCGGCCATGAAGTGACCGCCGAGCGGGGTCGGGAAGCTCAGGCCGTTCCCGAAGGCGCCCCCGAAGGCGCCCATGGCCCAGCGGGCACTCGAGCGCATCACGGCGGCGAGGTCGTCCTGCAGTTGGTAGGCCTGATAAAGCATCGGTGCCCGGCTCCTAACCGCTTCGGCTTGCTTGACCGCTAAAGGCTAGTGCAGTCTATTGTGCAGCGCGAGAACTAAATTTGTGCAGCGCGGCGGTACCCGCAGGACAGGTTTGCAGTGATGGCGCAGGCAAGGCTGACGATATCCTCCAAAAACTACTCGTCGTGGTCTTTGCGGGGGTGGCTTCTGTGCCGAATGGGGGGCCTGGACGTCGTCGAGGAGCGGGTCGATATCGACGCTCCGGAGGCCCGGCAGGAGCTGCTGCTGCTGTCTCCTTCCGTCCTCGTGCCGAGGCTGGTCCACGACGGGGTGACCGTCTGGGATACCCTTGCGATCGCGGAGTATGTGAACGAGATCGCCCCCGCCGCAGGGCTTTTTCCAGCGGATCGTGTCGCGCGGGCGCATTGCCGGGCGGTTTCCGGCGAGATGCATTCGGGGTTTCACAATCTCCGTTCCGCGCTCCCGATGAACCTCAAGACGCAGCATAAGAAATTCAAGATCTTCTCGGGCGCGCGGCCGGATGTGGAGCGCGTCAAGACGATCTGGGCCGAGTGCTTGGAGAGGTACGGCGGGCCCTATCTGTTCGGCGACAAGCTCACCGTCGCCGACGCGATGTACGCGCCGGTGTGCACGCGTTTCCGCACCTACGCGGTGGAGCTGGATCCGGTGTCGGCGGCGTACTGCGAGGCGATTTTTGCCTGGCCGCTCATACAGGAGTGGACCGAAGGCGCCCTCGCCGAGCCCGACGAGATCATCGAACTCGAGGTGGAGTTTTAGGCCGGCCGGTCGCTGCGCGAGCGGGGACTAGGTCCCCGCACCCCTATCGGGAGGGACGCCCTCCCGAACCCACCCGTTTTTTGTTGATTGAACAGCTTCCTGACAGCCTGCTGGCAGGAGGCGGCCATTGTGTCGCCAAGCGCGCGAGGCCATATTCCCGGCGATGGCCAAATCCCCCAAATCGCCCAAAGACGTCGACACTACGCCGCGTCCCCGCCCGTCGCGTGGCCGCTCGGGTAAGCCCGTCGGCCCGCCGGTCGAGACCGATGCGCGCACTCCCGGCTTCGGCGAGGCGCCGCAAGCGCCGTTTCTCCCTTCCCCTTCTCCCCGTTCTTCACGGGGAGAAGGCCGGGATGAGGGGCGGCCGCAGACCGCAGCGCAAGGTTCCGCCCCTCACCCTAACCTTCTCCCCGCAAGCGGGGAGAGGGAACAGGTTGCGGGTGGGGCGGGCACGGGCGTCCTCCCCGCACTCCGTCAGGTGAAGCCGCGGCCGGAGGACTTCTCGCCCTCCGCCACGCTGAACGCGATCCTCGCGCGTCCCGACGAGCGCTCCGATCGCGCGAAGGAGCTGATCGCGCGGCAGCCGATGATCGCGGCGCATCCGCTGGTCAACGGCAACCTGCCGATGTTCATGCCGCATCGCCCGGACCGGCCGGAGAAATCAGAAGGCGGCGTCGCCTTCAAGCTCGAGTCCGACTACACGCCGCGCGGTGACCAGCCGCAGGCGATTGCCGAGCTCGTCGACGGCGTGAACCAGCAGGAACGCAATCAGGTGCTGCTCGGCGTCACCGGCTCCGGCAAGACTTTTACGATGGCGCACGTGATCGCCGCGACGCAGCGCCCCGCGCTCATCCTCGCGCCGAACAAGACGCTCGCCGCCCAGCTCTACGGCGAGTTCAAGAGCTTCTTCCCGTCGAATGCCGTCGAGTATTTCGTCTCGTACTACGACTACTACCAGCCCGAGGCGTACGTGCCACGCACCGACACGTACATCGAGAAGGAAGCCTCGGTGAACGAGCAGATCGACCGGATGCGTCATGCCGCGACGCGCGCGCTGCTCGAACGCGACGACGTGATCATCGTTGCGTCGGTGTCGTGCATCTACGGTATCGGTTCGGTCGAGACCTACACGGCGATGACGCTGCAGGTGCAGGTCGGCGATCAGCTCTCGCGCGATCAGCTACTCGCGGATCTCGTGGCGCTGCACTACCGGCGCAACGATGCCTCGTTCCAGCGCGGCGCGTTCCGCGTGCGCGGCGATACGGTGGAAGTGTTCCCGGCGCATTTGGAAGATCGGGCGTGGCGCATCTCGCTGTTCGGTGACGAGATCGAGACGATTACCGAGTTCGATCCGCTGACGGGCCAGAAGACCGACGATCTCAAGCTCGTGAAGGTCTACGCGAATTCGCACTACGTGACGCCGAAGCCGACGCTGCAGCAGGCGGTCGGCGCCATCAAGATCGAGCTCAAGCAGCGCCTCGAAGAACTGTACAATGCCGGGAAGCTGCTCGAGGCGCAGCGATTGGAACAGCGCACGCTCTTCGACATCGAGATGATGGAAGCGACAGGCTCGTGCGCGGGGATCGAGAACTACTCGCGCTATCTGACGGGGCGCAATCCCGGCGAGCCGCCGCCGACACTGTTCGAATATCTGCCGGACAATGCGCTTGTGTTCGCTGACGAGAGCCACGTTACCGTTCCGCAGATCGGCGGCATGTTCCGCGGCGACTACCGGCGCAAGGCGACGCTCGCCGAATTCGGCTTTCGCCTGCCCTCGTGCATGGACAATCGTCCGTTGCGATTCGAGGAGTGGGATGCCATGCGGCCGCAGACGACATACGTCTCCGCCACGCCGGGCGGTTGGGAGATGGAGCAGACGGGCGGCGCATTCGTCGAGCAGGTGATCCGGCCGACCGGTCTGGTCGATCCAGTGGTGGAGGTACGACCTGCGAAGTCGCAGGTCGATGATCTGCTGGATGAAGTGCGGCAGGTGACGCGCGCAGGCTATCGCACGCTGGTGACGGTGCTCACGAAGCGCATGGCCGAGGATCTGACCGAGTACATGCACGAGAACGGCATTCGCGTGCGCTACATGCATTCGGATATCGAAACGCTGGAGCGCATCGAGATCATCCGCGACCTGCGGCTTGGCGCGTTCGACGTTCTGATCGGCATCAACCTGCTGCGCGAGGGCCTCGACATTCCCGAATGCGGTCTGGTCGCGATCCTCGATGCGGATAAGGAAGGTTTCCTGCGGTCGGAGACGTCGCTCGTCCAGACCATCGGTCGCGCGGCGCGCAACGTCGATGGCAAGGTCATACTCTACGCGGACCAGATCACCGGCTCGATGGATCGCGCCATGGGCGAGACCGATCGGCGCCGCGAGAAGCAGATGGCGTGGAACGTCGCGAACGGCATCACGCCGGAGAGCGTGCGCAAATCCATCGGCGATGCCATGGCGTCGGTCTACGAGCAGGATCACGTGACGGTCGATCTCGGTCTCGCCGATCAGCCGCTCGTCGGCCACAACCTTGCGAAGGTCATCGACGACATGGAGCGGCGCATGCGCGATGCCGCCGCCGATCTCGAGTTCGAGGAAGCCGCGCGCCTGCGCGACGAGGTCAAGCGTTTGCGCGAGACGGAGCTTGCGATTTCGGATGATCCCTTGGCGCGCCAGTCGGATGTCGAGGATCGCGCGGGCAGTTTCAAGGGTGCAAGAAAGTACGGTGCGGCGGCGAATGTCCTTACTTCCCCTTCTCCCCGTTCTTCACGGGGAGAAGGCCACGCCGGAGGCGTGCTTTCAGCACGACATGAGGGGCGGCCGCAAACCGCAGCATCTGACGTCGCCCCTCACCCTAACCCTCTCCCCGTGAAGAAC
>JAEYPL010000131.1 GCA_023410905.1 Pseudomonadota bacterium | reverse complement strand
GGGAGGGGTACCAGAAGCCCCGAACGTGTCGAAGGCTGGATTTGCGTTGCTGGGCACTGACCCTGGGCGTCATTGCCCATTTCTCCCTGCAGTGACCAGCAACACGCCGGTTTTGCAGGAGGCGGCGACCGGGCTCGGTGTCCTCAACTGGTTTCCCGAGCACGATCAGGTCGTGCGCAAGGTGCCGATGCTCGTACGGCTCGGCAGCGCGCTGGCGCCGTCACTCGTGGCGGAGACGATGCGCCTTGCGACCGGCACGAACACCATTGCGGTGCGCTCTTCGACGGCGAGCGGAGAGACGCCCTTCGTCGGCGAGACGGGAATTACTTCGGTGCGTATCGGTAAGTACCTCGTGCCGACGGACCATGCCGGGCAGATGTGGCTGTCGTTCACGCCGCATGATCCGAACCGCTTCCGTTCTGCGGTCGATGTGCTCGAGGACCGTGTTGCGCGCGAGGACATCGCGGATCGCATCGTACTCGTCGGCACGAGTGCGCCTGGCCTGTTCGATCTACGTGCCACGCCGCTTGGCTCGGTCGTCGCCGGTGTCGAGATCCATGCCCAGGCGATCGAGCAGATCATCGCCGGCAACATGCTGCATCGGCCGGACTTGTCCACGGGGCTGGAGGTGGTGTTCACGACTCTGGCCGGTCTTCTTCTGGCTATTCTCGTATTGCGGTCAGGTCCGGTTCTCGGTGCTGTCATGGGCGCTGCGACTATGATCGCTGTGCTGTCGATTGCCTGGGGCGCGCGCGCATCCACGGGCTCGCTACTCGACCCATCCTTTCCGGCCTTCACGCTGACCGGCCTCTACATCTTCTGCACAGGCTTCTTCTATTTTCACACGACGCGCGAACGTAACCGCGTGCGCCAGGCCTTCAGCCACTACATGGCGCCCAGCATTGTCGAGGAGCTCGCGCGCCATCCCGAGAGGCTTCGACTTGGTGGCGAGCGGCGCATCGTGACGCTTTACAGGTCCGATCTCGCGGGCTTCAGCAAACTCTCCGAGGATCTCGAGCCGCAGGAGCTCGTGACCCTGATGAACGAGTACCTGACCGCCATGACCGATATCGTCATGGCGCATGAAGGCTTCATCGATAAATACATCGGTGATGCGATCGACGGCGTGTTCGGCGCTCCCGCAGATGACGCGCACCACGCCCTCAATGCCGTCAAGGCGGCGATGATGGCGCGCAAGCGGCTGGGTGAGATGAATGCGGCAGGTCTTGCGGTGCAAGGTCGCTCGCTCGAGCAGCGCATCGGCCTCCATTCCGGCACGGGCATTGTCGGTAACATTGGCTCGAAGCGACGATTCAACTACACCGTCGTCGGCGACAGCGCGAACCTCGCATCGCGCATCGAGGGAGCAAACAAGTTCTACGGGACCGAAATACTCGCCTCGGAAGCCACCGTTCAACTCGCGGGGCCGGCCGTCGCGTGGCGTGAGATCGACACCATCCGGGTCGTCGGACGATCGAGCCCCGTACGCATCTACGAGCCGATCGGGCTTGTTGGCGAGATCACCGACGAGATCCGCTCGATGATGAAAACCTATGCGGACGGGCTCGATTGCTGGAGGTCGAAGGACTTTGCAGGTGCCAGCCTTTGTTTCGAGCAGATTGCGCCGCGTGATCCGCCTGCCCGTTTCTTCCTGCAGCGCTGCAGAGCACTTCTCCACGCGCCGCCGGGCGAAGCGTGGTCTCACGTGCATGAGCTCGAAAGGAAATGAAGGGCCCCGCCCGTGCCGATCAGCTCAGGCTCTGAGATCGGCCCCAGTACCAAAGCGCAGCCAATACGAGCAGTGAGCCGACAAGCGCGGAAGTGACATCGCGTAGCGAGACGGCATAGCGATCCAGTTGCTCGAACAGACCGAACACGCGGAACAGAAAACCTCCCGCCAAGCCTCCCAAAAGGCCTAGCGTCAGATTCTGCATCAAGCCGAACCCCTTTCGGTCACGCTTGATAATATACCCGGCCAGGCTTCCGCCGATCAGTCCGATCACAATCCAAACGACAATCTGGCCGATCGATGCCATCACGATTCCACCACGCTAAAGGGCCGACGGCGCATCTGCCTGCAGGCAATGGCCGTCAGCCGACCTAGAACATCAAACTACTCGCGTAGCCGAAGCCTCTGTATCTCAACGGTCGACGCACTACGGTTTGGCGACCTGTGAATCAACCGGTAGCTCCGACAATGGCAGTGCCTGACGGAAGTCGTCGTTGCAGCATGTGCCGGGGGCCTGGGCTACGACGGCATTCTCCATCATGAGCGTCGATTGTTGAACGTCCGCCGAACGCGGCAATGCCAGGCGCGGGTCATTGAATGGATCGAACGACGAGACCGCGAACAAGCCAATGGCAATGAGAGCTGCGCTGATCACTTTCATTTTTCGACCTCCACTGTCTCATGCCCGGTCGCGAGTCTCTCGCGACAATCGGGATTTGCCTTTCGGCAGTCTCCGGCTGGGCATGCGATTTCTTCGCTGTGACCGGCAGTGCTCCGGGCGATCGTTCCGCGATAAGCGTCTCGCGGACTTCGTACGGCATTGACCGGCTCGGCATCGATCTTCAGTCGTGAGCCATCGCGCAGCTATCGGGTACAACCCTGAAAGGCACTTCGTCATGTGCCGATGCGTGCCCGGGCATCAGCCGGGGCACGCTGTAGGCCTCAGAATGGCAGCTTGAAACGCAGCGGCGTATCGCCCCGGATCAGACGTATCTCAGGAGCCTCCGTACTATCCGCACTGAGCTCGAACAGATCGTCGGGCGTCCGGATGATGCGGGTGTGCACGTGCGTGATGATGTCGTTCGGCAGGAAGCCGGCAAACTCCGATGCCGAGCGTGACTTGGTATCCACCACGAGGACGCCGCTCACTTCACCGAACTTGGGATTCTGCGGTCCAAGCTCCGTGACGACGAGCCCGCGCAAGCGTCCGGAATTTGCGGGTGCCTCGTATCGCTTTGGCTCCGGAAGCGGGCCGAACTGGACTTCGGAAAGCTCGGTTTCGGTGCCGCGGCGGAATCTCAGCAGCAGCTTGTCGCCGACGCCATGGATACCGAGTGCCGCCTCGAGATTGCGCCCGGAGATTATCGGCACCATCATGGCGTCGGCCTTTGCCGAGAATGTATCGGGCTTGAAGATGCCGACCTCGATCACGGCGTCGCCGACTTTCAATCCCGCCTTTTCCGCAGGAGAGCCCGGAGCAACCCTGGTAAGCACGGCGCCCTGCGAGATATCGAGGTTGTACTCTGCGGCAGTTCTCGGCGTGACATCCGACGATGAGACGCCGATGTCCCCGCGGAGAACCCGGCCGTTCTTGATGATCTGGTCGCCGATCTTCATGGCCAAGCCAACGGGCTGAGCGAACGCCAGACCCACATTGCCGCCGCTCGGGCTTTTTATGGCGGTGTTGATGCCGATGAGCTCGCCATCCTCGTTGAGCAGCGCGCCGCCGGAATTGCCGGGATTGACCGAGGCATCGTGCTGAATGTAGCCCTCGAAGTTCCGGTAGTGGACGGATGACCGGAATAAATTGCTGATCATCCCGAGCGTCGCCGTGGACTCGAGCCCGAGCGGCGCGCCAATTGCAATGACGAGGTCGCCGACCTGCAGCGGGGCGCGCGTTCCAAGACGAATAGGCGCGAGCCGTGGCGCTTCGAGTGCGAGGACGGCGATATCCGTCGCTGCATCTCGGCCAATAAGCTTGGCTTCATATGCCCGGCCGTCGTTCAGCCTGACACCTATGCGGTCTGCACCCTCAATGACGTGGAAGTTGGTTACGATCAGGCCCGTGGTGGCGGTCGCCGCGACGATCACGCCGGAGCCGATCGAGCCAACCGTACGCGTCTTTCCCTTGGAGGCCTGTTTGCCTTCGGTGAATGTCACTGGGTGGTTGAAAAATGCGTTCGTCTCCTCGACATGCTCTTCACCTTTGACCTGGATGCCGACGACGCTCGGCAACGCCCTCTTTATGGCCTCGGCGAATGAATGGCGCAGTCTCTGCTGCTCATTCGCCGAACTGCTGGAGAGGGCGGGAAGCGTCATGAGCAAGGCAATAGCAGCTGCGGCATAGCGCATGGACCAGCGTGATTGCAGTCCCATAACCTGTACTCCTCGGAGAGAAGAAGCTGGTGCGACCGCCATACGCAAACGTGCGTGGGCAGGCTGGCAACGAGCGTCGGCGGCGCGGATTGATCCCTCGCACCGCCGCAGCTCCAGTTGGTCGTCGTGCGATAGTTCTACTTGACGATATCCGGCGCCTTCGCGCCCGTTGCGGCCAGATCGTCGAAGAAGCGTCTTGCATCGAAGCCGACCGGCGTTGAAGCGCCGCGCGCCTGGAGTTCCTGGAAGAACCTCTCCGCTGAGAAGGGCGCCTGGGCACTTGCGCCCGTTGCGCGCATCTCTTCGAAGAACTTGTCCGGATCGAGAGTACCGGTGCTCACGCCGCGACTCGTAAGCTCGTTGAAGAACTTCTTGTTGTCGAATTCCTGAGCGACTGCCGCCGAACCGAGAACAGCCACACCCAGCACACCTGCAGCGATCATTCGCGTTAGATTGGTGATCATGTCGTACTCCATACACATCGGATCGACGTCGATCCAAGCGCATGTATTGTGAGGTGGCCTCATGGTGACTCCCATCAGGGATAACCCCAAAATGGGCTCGGGTATCTCCTGGAGAAGCGCCGGAACACGGAGCGGCGACCTGCGCACGGCGCGCGTTCGTCTATTCTCTCGCGTGGCGTTGTGCTCGACAGCGCCGAGAAGCCTGCCGCCGACGCGGTCGAATGCGTCAGTCGGCGCCGGATAAATATGAGGCTGCGTCGAGCAATGTCGGTTGTCATCGTCGGGCCTCTGCAAAAGCAGATGGCGGCGGGAGTTGCGCCGCCACCTGTCAGGTGGCAGCTACTGCTTGGCTGCTGGGAGGCTCTCGTAAGCCGGTGCGGATTGCAGCGCGTCTTTCACAAGGTCGATAACCATGTGCGGATTGCCGTTGCGCTGCTCTACGCGAATTGCGGTGAATGGCACGGCGATATCCTTCTCACCGATGCCAAGATAGCGTCCCACGCGAATGACGGCGGCAGCGGCTCTGCCGTCCTGGGCAACAAGAAGATCGCGCACGGTGCCGAGGCTCTCGCCGCGTGCGTTGTATATTTCCCGATCCACGTAGTCGTTGGGAGACTTGCCGATCGATACCCAGTTCGCGGCAGGCCGGGTGATGTATATCGTCTTGACGTCGGAACCCGGTGTCGGCGTCGCGACTTCGCGCGTCGGTGTCGGCGCCATAGAAGCTTGTTCGACTGCGTTATCTCCCCGTGGCAGGAACGACCACAAGAGGCCGCCCAGTGCCACAAGCGCAAACGCCCAGTAGGGCCACGTGGCACGTTTTAGCGTATCGGCTGCGGAACGTGATGGGGGGACGGCAGGAGGTTCCGCTCGCGCCGCAGTGCGCGTGACCGGTTGCGGTCCTGTGGCAGTTGTCGATCGCGCGCTCTCTCCGAGAAGGCTCGATAGGCCCTCCGGCATTGCATTGGCGATGTTGTCTTTTTGATCGCTCAGAAGACGCGCGAGCCCGTTGGTGTCCAGCCCTTGAGCGCGCTGCACACGCCCGAGGCAACCCAGCACTAGCGGCGTAACGAGCCCCAACACGGTCTGGATGGCGCTCGCGTTGACCCCGAGGAAGCGCCCGATACCCGCGGCGAGGAGATTCGGCGTACTGCCGCCGAGCAGAGAGGACAGAAGAACATTGCCGTGCGAGGCGGACTGTGCGGGACCGATGAGGCTGCTCGAGAGGTTCTCCAGCGCATCAGCGGGCAGATCCGTTACGACACTCATCAGTCGACGTGCGCCGCCGGGCTTGCTCGCGAGCTCCGCCAGGCTGCCGAGCAACGTCGGGACCGCCGCATCGGCAACTTTCTGCGTCATCATGCGATCGAGGCCCGAGGCGCTTGCGATTTTGCCTAGTATGTCGGGGGTCAAGAACTCTGAGATTGCGGAAACTATGTTGCTGGCCATTGAGCCATCCTCTTCTTTGGCGGCGCTCTCAGCGACCAGTGTCGGTCCGAGCGCGATACGAGCGCGATAATTGTCGGAGGTTCGTCGCCTGCTACCGGGCGGGATTGAGCGTCGCCCACGGGTGCAGTGGGAGATATCGGGACGAGTGCTTAAATTTGATGCCGGCAACCCTGACGGGCGTAGCCGCACGACGCACGCGCGTGCATATCAGCGCCGGCTACTGGAAGTACGGCGCGCAACCTGCGTTCAGCATCAGACACATCAATGTTGATGCTGCTGCTGTTGCGCCTTTGTCCAACGCCGTGTCTTGGTCGGATCCGTACTCGTCGCGCCCCCACGGCCTCCCGGTACTCTATGCTCGGGGATGCGATGAACACTGCTCTGCGGTTCGATGGCGACAGTTCTGAGCACGGCGACTTCATGCACAAGATCCAGCGGCAGAACCGCGTGCACGAGCGTGCCCGTCGACTTGCTCCGAACGTCGAGCCGGCCGCCGAGCTGGCGGGCGCGTGCGGCCATTCCCGGGATACCGACACCCATAGGAAGGGCGGAGTTCTCTTCGTCACCCATAGTGGGTGAATGCTTCAGCCCGACTCCATCGTCGGCGATCAGCAGGTGTACGCGCTCGGCACTGCGCAGGAGCTTGATCGTGACGCGTGATGCCGACGCATGGCGGTGTACGTTGGCCAGAGATTCCTGAACGATGCGCATCACGGAGTGCTGGATCGTTGGCGAGAGGTCTTCGAGATTCTCTGTGATCCGCAACTTGACTTGGAGCCCAGTACGGCGGCTGAAGCCAGCGATGTACCGCCCGAGCGTTTCCAGTAATCCATCGCGCGAGATATCCTGCGGATAGAGCAGATAGGTGAATGTCCGCAGCTCGTTCATCGCGGCGATCAGCGAGCCCTGGATATCGGCGAACAACGGAACGGTCTTCTCCGCGGGATTGCTCGCGCCGCGGAGCGCCATCAGATTGAGATTGATCGCGGCCAGATGCTGGGCTGTCGAATCGTGAAGCTCCTGCGCGATACGCTGGCGTTCCTCGTCCTGGATGCTCAGGATGCGCTGAGAGAGATCTTTCGCCTCCCTCTGAGCGGCCCTGTAGGCCGTCAGATCACGAAAGATCCCGCTGACGCGAATGGCGTTGCCGTGGCTGTCGAACGTGCTGTGACCACGCCCTTGAATCCAGCGGACCTGCCCATCTGGTCTCACGATACGGAACTCGATCATGGTTTCGGCGAGAAGACCGTATGTGGCCGCGCGGATCGACGCTGAGGCAATATGGCGATCGGCGGGATGCACGCGACGCAGCAGGACGTCGGTGGTCAACGGGCAGTCGGGCGACAGTCCGAACATTGTGCGGCAGTGCTCGGATGACCAGAGTTCGCTCTTACCAATGTCGTACTGCCACAGGCCTATGCCTCCGGAGGCCGCTGCGAAGTTCAGGCGCTCTTCGCTATCCTTCAGGTAGGTCTCTGCCTTCCGGCGCCTGCCTATCTGGGCCAGCAAAATGGCGAGTGCGAGAAGCGCCGCGCCGAAGATGGCAAGCGTTCCGAGGACCGCTTTACGGTGGCTGTCCCATAGCGTCGAGGCCTCGAAGCTCACCGTCGTGCCTGCTGGAAGCGCGCTTCTCAGCAAGGCCCAGCGTTCGAGCTGGCGTGCGTCCACGCGATACCCGTGATCTGTCGTTGTCAGTGCTGGAACGGTGCTCTGGTCGGTGCTGGCCAGTACTCGAAACGAAACGTCCGCGGCTAGTCTGCCCGCGTCTTCGAACGTATCCATGTAGCCGCCGACGATGCCCTCACCGAGCATTGTACCGAAGATGGTGTAGCTTGGCGCGGGAGCAGCCCTCGCGACCTCGGCCGCGATCTCCTTCGGAATGTAGCTCTCGCCCGTGTTGTCCTTGAAGTACGCGAGCATGAGAATGATCGTATCGCGGCTGACTTCCGAAATCCTGCGCAGAAGCACCGGAGGTGGCAAGCCGACAAGATAATCGGTGTCCAGGCGCGCTTCGTACGAAGTGAGTGCTGCTTGTGCGTGCTGGATCCAGCGGTGGTCGAGCTCTGAGCTGCCTGAGACCACAACGAGATGTTGAGCGGTCGGCTGAAGCCGCAGCGCCAGGTCCATGGTCTTGCCAACATCGAAGTCACTTACGACGCCAAAGACATTGAGCCCTGGTTCTAGTGCTTTTGCGATGCTGGTCGGAACGCAGCAGTACACGATGGGCTTATCTGCGCCGAATGCGCGCCGATAACTCAGCGTGAATTCCAGCGTCGATTCCCCCAGTGCGACGATCAGGTCCGGTTGGCTGAGTTTGTATTTAGCCGCGAGGTAATCCGCCACTTGCCGCTTATGCGATTCATCGGGAAATCGGGCGAGGTCCAGGAAAAAGGAATATATATCTACGTGGTTTCCGTAGTGTTCCGTCAGGCGTTGTCGAACCGCGTCCCCGGCTTGGGTGCTGGCTGGAAACGTCTCGTTATAAGGGTATAGGAGCAGAATGCGCGTTTTGACATCCGCCATTGCTTGCCGCGAAAGGGGCCAAATGGCTGATATTACTATTAAAAGAATAACCGCGTACGACACGGTTTGAACTCCTGCAGAACCGGCGGCGTATCTCCCCTCGGGAAGTCGATATGCTCCCTTATAGCTGCGGAATCGGCTTAACACCTGATGCTCGTCAACGTGAAATCGGCAATCAAGTCTCCAGGACGACCCCGAAACACTTTATCCGCAGAGGCGCAATTTCGAACTCAGGATAAACCCTATTATGCGGGCCCGATATGGTTAACTCGCGGAAATCTCGGCAATGGTTAATTCATCGTAATTACCTCGGCATGCAAATCTGATCCCTGATTATTCAGGGCCGTTCAGTGAACGGCGGAAATAAGCGGTATCTGCGATTTGATCAGGGCTCTGTTCAAGTGCAGTGGGTCGAGCGTCGATGCACTGGCCTTGCGCTTTGAGCTCAAGTATCGCGGGTTTCTACGGATGTCGACCGACTACTCTAAATGTCATTCTGCTCACATACTCGAAGCAATCCATTGGGGCACATTCGGTGGGCTTTCGTGAATTCGCTCATGACAAACCGAGCATCGACGTAGCTCTGCTCGAGAATGTATTCTCGTTCGCAGCGCGGATGGCTGAGCTTGATGCTCCTCCGGACGTTCTCGCCAAGCTCGCTACGGCAATCAACGGCAGGACACCGCTCAAGGTGCTCGGCGCCGCACGCATTCCTGTTCAGTCTCGCGATTGGTTGACGGCGCGGCTAGGGGAGACGGTGTTTCTGTCGGAGGATGTGCCACGTGGCTGGTGGGAGGAGTACGCCGATCTATGCCAGACGTACGCCGATCAGGATCTCATGATGGCTCGTACCAGCCTCGCACCTTTTACGTGGACAGAGAGCCGTCGAATGCTGGAGCCCATCGGGATCGACCGGTGGCCTTACGACCTCGCGTTCAAGTACGGTATGCGGGATGGGCTTACATGTCCCGTGGGGCGGCGCTGGATCGTGGCCTTCTGGTCTCCTAAGCCGCTCAGCAAGTGCTGCGACCAGGAGAGTAGGGCGATCATTTTCCTCGCAGCGAACTTCACCGCGCTTCGCCTCGAGCAGCTCGGCACGCCCGACGCAAGGCGTGTTCCCAGGAAAACGCGCCTGACGCCGAGAGAGCTGGCGGTGCTGCGGCTTTCATCGCTTGGCCGTCAGGTAGCGGAGATCGGTGAGGCGCTGGCGCTGGGTGAGGAGACGGTGCGTAGCCATCTCAAGAAGGCGCAGCAGAAGCTTGGGACCCGCAATCGTACGCAAACAGTTGCCGAAGCTCTGCGCCAGCACCTCATCCCATGATGTCACCGTTGCAGCCTGATAGTGTTTCCGGGCTCGCCCATCGCCAGACTGAACCACTGTTCTCCAACTCTCCCCTGAAACGGGGGTGGGCAGCGACGGGCTCTGCTGGCATCTAACAGTGCGTGACCGCCGCTGTCCGTCAGGATCCAGGTCACGGATTGGGCAGCCCGGCAGGTCGTCAGGGCTTGATCCAATCTTGTCGGGCCGCGCCAAGCTTCGGGGGAGGCTTCGGCGCGGCCCCACCCCCCCCTCCGCTTGGCACGCGCCGCCGCTGTGCATTTTCTCGCATCTGCAAATAGGGCGCTGGCAGCGACGAGACAGGGTAATCACCGATAGCAACCTGCCTCATTCTTCGTGAACGTAGGATTTCAAGTGCGCCGAGAGCCGGCGGCGATGGAATTGCGTTCATATAAAATGCTGCTCCATTAAGCCTGTTCAAGGCGAAGCGTTTGATCGTTGGTTCAGCTAATCTACGCTGCGGAATACAGCCCGCTTTATCGCGGTGTACCTGCCGGCTCATGGGGCTCGACGCAGCAAAGTGGAGCGATCATGGTGCGTCTTCTTATTGCCGACGATCACGATGTCGTTCGCGCCGGACTGCGGCGACTGCTCGAAGCGCGTGCTGATTGGAGCGTCGTTGCTGAAGCGGGCGACGGCAGAAAGGCCATCGCGCAGGCCATTGCACACAAGCCGGATGTCGCGATAGTCGACTACTCGCTGCCACTGATCAACGGCGTAGAGGCCACTCGCCAGATCAAGATGCGCGCGCCGACCGTAGAGGTTCTCATTTTCACGATGCATGACAATGAGACGCTGCTGCAGGATCTGCTTCAAGCTGGCGCGCGCGGCTATCTGCTCAAGTCCGACGCCGAGCAGCATTTGTACTCGGCCGTGGAGGCGTTGGCCGTGGGGCGCTCCTTCTTCACAGGAAAGGCCTCCGACCGAATTCTCGATGCCTATCTCATGAAGTCAAAGACCGAAGGCGTCCTGACGAGTCGCGAACGCGGCATCGTGCAGCTTATTGCCGAAGGTCACAGCAACAAGACGATCGCAAGCGTTCTCAATATAAGCATCAAGACCGTGGAGACGCACCGCTCCAACGTGATGCACAAGCTCAAATTTGACTCGACTGCCGCGCTCGTGCGGTACGCGATCCGGAATAGGCTTGTCGAGCCTTAGAGGTGTTGAGAAGGCTCGCTCCCTCCGGCGCATCTCGGAACACCGCTTCCACAATTGTCGATCCATCGGCCGAGTAGATGCTGAGGCGCCCGCCCAGGCGGTGAAGGCGTTCGGTCATCGCAACGACGCCAAGGCCACTGGTGACTGGTGCTGGCGCAATGCTCCTGAGGCGCGACAGCATGCTTCCGCCTTGCCGATTGCTAGCCGCCGGATCCTCGATCTGTAGAATCAGCTCATCAGGCTCGGCTCGGCTCCGCGCCAGGACAATCTGCGCGGTTGTGCTGTTCGAATGGCGTTCGATGTTCGCCAATGCCTCTTGAACAATGCGGAAGACGACATTCTCGGTATCAGGTGCCAGTCTTCCTATGCTGTCCGATATATTGAGTTCCACCGCGATTCCGCTCCGGTCCGAAAAGGTTCTGAGAAACGAACGAAGCGCAGGCTGAAGTCCGGCTTCGACCAGGAGGGGCGGATACATGCTGTAGGCTGCCGTGCGCAGCACGCTGATAGCCGCTTGCAGATCGGCCTCGATCTCCGCCGCTTCGGCTCGCGTTTCGGGAGGCAGCTTTTTGAACAAGTGCTGTGCCTTCAGATTGACCGCGGCCAGATCCTGGCAGATGCCCTCGTGCAAGTCCCTTGCGGTCTTGCGCCAATCTTCCTCTCGCGACCACAGAACCATGCGCGCCAACTCGCGGCTCCGGCTCTCAGTGCGTTTCACACTGTCGACGTACGTACCAAGCAAGAGCAGCGGCACAGCGAGGCCCATCGAGAACAACTGCAGGGCGAGCACGTTGTGCTCGGGGGTTGATGCCGTGAACACCGTGGGACCGCTCAGGTTCAGCCAGATCGATGTGAGCGTGATTATCAGGCTGGCCAAGCTCGCCCCGCGTATGCCGAACCGGACGGTCGCCCAGAGGGCAAACGGAAGCGGAAGGTAAAGCAACGCGGGCAAGAAGCTCACGCCACCGCTCAGCATCGATGCCTTGCTTGCAATCGCGCAAGAGACTAGCAGTCCGATCGACACGAGTGCGGCCTCCAGCCAGCGATCTCGCGAGAGAACGCGCCAAGCCTCGCCGCCGCCCGCTCCGAAAAAAGCAAGCAGCACAGGTCCAAGCGTAAGATTTCCCAACGCATTGGCCGCGTACCACTCGAGCCAGAACGTCCAATAGCTATCCGGCTGCGCGTCGCCAAAGGCCCTGACGTAGGCTCCAAAGAACGCGACCATCGCGGGGCCGATCCCGGCTGCGATGATGATATAGACAGTGGTTCGGCGGAAAGAACTGAGCCAAGGTGGCGAAACGAGCACCCATCTGATGGCAGCTGCGTTGAGTACTGCGATGGCGCAATTCGTCAGGAATGCCACCATCAACTGTGGCCAGTTCATGCCGATCTGAAGCTCGGCGATGATATGAGCCGGCAGAACGGCCAGGATGAAAATCCACCAGCGCGTGTACGGTGCACCCAAGAGCGCACAGAACAGAATAATGTTCGGCGGCCAGAAAGGCGCAAAGACTTGGTCAGAGAGCGTACCCACGAGGAAAGCGGCTTCCGCGCCCAGAAGATAGGCCAGCGATGTAAGAAGTGGCGCACGAGCCGAGCGCGGGAGCCGTCCCAGGCTGCGGCGCCGTATGGACGTCAGCTGCCGTCTCATCTGGGCTCCCCCTACCCATTTGTTCGCTTCGGTTAAATGCTGCATCCCGACGCTTTCTTCGAGATTTTACTCCGCTTTCAGCCCCGACAGCGTCAGCAAGACACGCGCTGGCGGCTCCCGCATCGCAAAGTTATCGGCGATGTGTGCGCGGCATTATGTCTTATATATGACTTTGCCATATATTAAAAGAACGAGTTTCTCCCATATATCTTATTGTCGCCTAGGCCTTTATTCCTATTCTCGGCGTTTTATTTCGACGCGATTTTGCGTGTGCTGGAACTGGGCGTTTCCAGGCGTGCGCGGAAATTTATTCCGCGCGGCTCGATGTGTGTCGGGGATCTATGGTGGGTAGAAAACTACGGCGCGAAAATCATGCCTGCAAACCAGACGGTAATTCTCACCACCCCCAGGTTCAAGACGGACAGCAGCAGCGCGACAAAGAATATGTTTGGCGTTTCAGCCATGCCCCCCAACTCCCTCGGCCCCGAACGATCCAGTGAGTTAACGAATATTTTGCTTCTGCTGAAGTCGGGAAAAGTACTGATCCTCGACGGAGGGAACCCCGAGACGGCGCGCGGCCAAAGGATGGCGTCTCGCAAGGGGCGGCGATTGCTGACGGCAGGTCGCAGAGCGACATCCGTGCGAGTTCTATCAACCATTTCTAGGGTGCCACCCGATGTCAGGCGAGAACCTCAATTGGGTAGCATGGTGCGAAATTCGGGTGGCGCGGCATCGACCGACCTATAGCGACGGAGATTGGATGCGCATGGCGACCATAAAAGCGCACATCGAGCGGCCGGAGCGGATCTCCGAGAAGCCCGTACCGCCAGTGCCGACTGTCGATGCTTCTCATCCCGATCAAGCCTCGACCCAGTATTCCGAGCACCGCACGAAGCTGTCGACACATCGCACCGCTTTGTCCGAGCATCGGACGTCGCTCTCGGAGTACCGCACGGACCTCTCGACACAGCGGACGGACATGTCGACGGATCGCACCGAGATGTCCATGCGTAGAACGGGCATGTCCTTCCAGCGCACGCGCATGAGCGCAGATCGCACGCTGATGTCGGTGATCCGCACATCGCTGTCGCTGATTTCGTTCGGCTTCACGATCTTCCAGGTATTCCAGAAGCTCCGCGATCAGGATCTACTGACCAACGCGGCGCCCGCGCGCAACTTCGGCATGGCACTCGTCGCGCTTGGCATTGGCATGCTGGTCGTGGGGATCGTTTATCACGTGCAGTTCATGCTTGGTTTGCGCGATGAGCGCAAAGCGATGACGGAAGCAGGACTCATCCACGGCGAAAGCCATTTCCCGCCGTCCATGATCCTGATCACGGCCATCCTCCTGCTCCTCATAGGTATCTTTGCAATCGTCAGCATGGCGTTTCAGATCGGCCCGTTCGGCTGATCGGATGACTGCGCTCGCCGAGCTGAGTGCTCAATCGGAGGTATGGTTGCGATCATGCAGGAGTGGCTCACCGTCGCATCGCACTACTCTGTCTCGCTCATCGATGCGATGGCGCTTCTCATTGTTCTGGTCGGAACGATCGAGGCGTTCATCCGCGGCTTGCATCTGTTGCTCTCATCGCCGACAGGTCACCAGAGGCGTGATGTCTGGCTGCGTTATGCGCGTTGGCTCGTGGCAGGACTGACCTTTCAGCTTGCCGCCGACATCATTGAAACATCCATCGCTCCAACGTGGGACGACATCGGCCGCCTCGCCGTGATCGCTCTCGTTCGCACATTCCTGAACTACTTCCTCGAGCGGGATCTTGCCGAAGTCAGGGAGCGCCAGGAGCCGCTCGCTGATGCCGGCAATGCCAATCCGCGCGGTGAGCCGCACCGACAATTGGAGGTCGATCATGCGTAGTGCACCTGTTGCCCACCACACCAGCCATCCACTGCGATCCAGGATCCAGGCGCTCGCCGATAACTGGTGGCTCATCCTGCTCAGGGGTATAGCGGCCATAGTCTTCGGTGTGCTTGCGATGGCCTGGCCCGGCGTGACGCTCATCACGCTGGTCGTTCTCTATGGCATCTTCGTACTCACCGATGGCGCATTCGCAGTGTTGGCGGCCATGCGTGGGAGCGAGTATACGTCCAGCTGGTGGCTTGCGATCGTAGGTCTGCTTGGTATCGCCGCCGGCATCATCACTCTGCTCTGGCCGGGCATCACAGGCCTCGTTCTACTCTTCTGTATCGCGATCTGGGCCATTGCGACGGGCATCCTGCAGATTGTGGGAGCCATCGCCATGCGCAATGAACTCGACGACACTTGGCTGCTCATCGCGACCGGCGCCCTTTCGGTTCTGTTTGGCGCCCTCTTGATCGCGCGCCCGGGTACGGGGGCGCTTGCGCTCGTGCTGGTCATCGCGAGCTACGCCATCATCTATGGCATCCTGCTCTGCCTGCTTGCGTTCCGACTGCGCAAACACGCCAGTCCGGCTTAGCCTGAGGTCAGTCGCAATTTGAGTGCTCTGCGTCGTGCATCGGCGCTGGCCCTAAGCGTGCGAGTTGCGCCGATCCGAGCCTGCCGCGACGCCGAGATCGGCGTGAACAATGCTCAAGGACAAAATTGCCGGCCGCGCGGCTCGATTTGCGTCCGCGCGGACGCAGAATCTTGCGGCAAAGTGTCCGTCGCCCTGGCGACCCAGGGCTGTAGATGCAGTATTCAAAGTGGCGGGGGCGGAAACTGGGGGGAAACCACTATGCCACTCGATGGATCAGCGTTCGATGAAGGTCCCCACGGCCAGCGGTGGTGCCGGGCGTGCAAGGAGCCCATTGCGAAGGAACAGCGGGTGACGCGCATCGAGTTCCGAAACGATCCGCATGGCTTCAAGGGATTGACCGGAGACTATCACGCGACGTGCAGCAAGCCGTTCGCGTCGCTCGCCCATGTCATCAACATGAACCCTTGGGCCGGTCGCTGACGCCGCGACCGAGCAATCCCGCAAAGCGACCGCGACCATAGCGCTCAGCGTGACTTGTGCTGCGTTCTCGCACGCAGTGTGTTCAGCGGTATTTCGATCTCTCTCGAAAGGGCCTGCCTCTAAGGGCCGCCCCGATGACGATTGGGGGCTTGCCCCGATAGGAGCGCGAACGCAGTCCTCACTATTGTGAGCACGTAGCGCATATGACCAGCCGAGCGGCTGGATCGCCTGCCTGAACCTGTAAGCCGTCCGACCTGGAGGAGATGAGACATGCTGTTCTCGTTCGCGGTTCTGCTCATCCTTTGCGGCATCGGGATCATGGGATTCGGTCTTCTCATGTTCTATGCGTGGCTGCCGCTCCTCTACGGACTGTTCGGTTTGGAGATCGGATTCTTGCTTGGCAGGTGGCTGACGGGAAATGTCGGCTTCGCCACGTTCGCTCTTGCTATCGTACTTGCGGTCGCTGCCGCGACGGCCGCGTACGCGCTCGAGCACTATCGGCGCGCGCTCGTAGGCTTCATGGGCGGAGCGGCTCTCGTTCTGACGCTGCTGACCGTCTTCGGGATGGACCGTCTGATATCCGGCATGTCGGGCATGGTTCTCGCGGCCATCGGCGGCGTCGCAGGCGCGACCATTGCACTGAGGTTCTTCGATATCTTCATCGTCGTCGCTTCCGCATTTGGCGGTGCGGCGCTGGTCGTCACCGGCGGGCAGCTGCTTCTCCCGATGCCTGCCGAGCACTCCGGAAGCGTTCTGCCCGCGCTGCTCACTGCCATTCTTGGCGTGTTCGGTTTGAAGTGGCAGCTCTCGAACATCGCATCGTGGGTTCCGGCAGAGCCGGGCGCCGCGGATCCGTTCGCTGATCGCGTCGGCAAGCAAGCCGGCCTACGAAATCCCTAGCGAATGCGTCAGAACACGCCCCCAGCCGGATCGCAAATGTCGTTTCAGCGTCTGCCGTCGGATGTCTCCCGTCGACAGGCGCTCGCCCCTACGCGTGTTGTCACGGGAGCTTCTGCGGACGCGCCTGACGTTAGCCGTCAAGCAGAGCAGCGCGCGACAGTGATCATCGATCTGGCGCTGCAAGGCGGCGGCTCGCACGGCGCCTTCACATGGGGCGTACTCGATCGCCTGCTCGAGGAGACGTGGCTCCAGATCGATGCCATATCGGGCACGTCTGCCGGTGCCATGAACGCTGCTGTACTAGCGGATGGTTGGACGGAGGGCGGTGCTGCCGGTGCGCGCGCGGCGCTCGACGCCTACTGGGAGCAAGTGGGCCGAGCAGCGGTATTCAGCCCGCTTCAGCGCACACCGCTGGATCGAATGCTCGGGCGCTGGAGCCTCGACGCTTCTCCGGTATTCATCGGGCTCGATCTGATGGCGCGGCTGCTATCGCCGTACGATCTCAATCCGCGTGGCGTCAATCCGCTCAAGCGTATCCTCGATGACTGCATCGATTTCGAGCGGCTGGCGCAGTCATCGATCAAACTGTTCATCACGGCGACCAACGTACGAACGGGGCGTGGGCGCATATTCCGGAATCCGGAGATCACGCCGGAAGTCCTGCTCGCCTCGGCCTGCCTCCCCACGATGTTCCAGGCTGTCGAGATCGACGGCGAAGCCTACTGGGACGGCGGCTATTCCGGTAATCCCACGATCACGCCGCTCGTTCGCGAGAGCAATGCGCGCGACACGATCCTCGTCCAGATCAATCCGCGCGAACGCCAGGGCACGCCCCGATCGGCGAGCGACATTCTCAATCGGCTGAACGAGGTGTCGTTCAATGCGCCCCTGATGAAAGAGCTACGTATGATTGCGCTGCTTCGGCAGGCGGCCGATCCAGGGCGCGGCGAAGGCGCGCGATGGGCGGAGATGCGGACACACCGCATCATGACCGAGATGATGGCTGAGCTCGGCTACTCCTCGAAGCTCAATGCCGAGCGCGAGTTTCTGCATATGCTTCGGGCGGAAGGGCGGCGCGCGGCGAGTGCGTTCCTTGAAGCCCACGCCGACGATATCGGGCATCGTTCGAGTGCCGACCTCGATATCCTGCTCGCCGAGTGTTGACGAATGGGGATGCTCGGTATTCTCGTCGGTCTCGCAGGCCTCATCTACTTCGCCTATCGCGGCTCGAGCATTCTCATTCTTGCGCCTCTGGCCGGCCTGATCGCTGCCGGCTTCTCCGGCCAACCGCTGCTTGCGAGCTGGACGCAGATATTCATGGCGAATGCTGCCGACTTCGTCGCGCAGTTCTTTCCGCTCTTCCTTCTGGGGGCGCTGTTCGGCAAACTCATGGAGGACTCGGGTTCCGTCGCGTCGATTGCCAACTACATGACCGCGAAGCTCGGCGCGCAGCGTGCCATCCTGGCGGTGGTGCTGGCAGGTGCGATTGTCACGTACGGCGGCGTCAGTCTGTTCGTCGCCTTCTTCGTGCTCGCGCCCATGGGGATTGCGCTGTTTCGACAAGCAGGTGTGCCGCGCCGGCTCATGCCGGCTGCGATCGCACTCGGCACGTCCACGTTCACGATGTCCGCCCTACCCGGTACGCCGGCGATCCAGAACGCCATTCCCATGCCGTTTTTCGGCACGACGCCATTCGCAGCGCCAGGCCTCGGCATCATTGCATCGGCGATCATGCTGGCGTTCGGCATGTGGTGGCTGAGGCGCGCGGAGCAAAAGGCGCGCCAGGCCGGCGAAGGTTTCGGTCCGGAGGATCCGAGCTCGGCCGATCAAGCGGCGGACGATCCGATTATTCGCGAGCGAGCGACGACGGCGCGTGAGTTCGATCCGGCCGAGATTCACCGCAGTGTCGAAGCAAAGAGCGGACCTCCCATAGTGCTGGCGGCTCTGCCGATAGTCGTCGTCATCGTGACAAACCTTCTGATGTCGTTCGCGATCCTGCCGCGCATGGACGTGGCATTCCTGTCCGAAGCGAAGTGGGGCTCGACCGGGCTCTATGCGGTCGGTGGATTGTGGTCCGTTATCGTTGCGCTCCTGGTAGCCATCGTTGTCGTGATCGCCATCAACTTCCGCAGCGTGCCGGAGCTGCGCGCGACGATGAGCGCGGGCGCCAATGCCTCCGTGCTGCCCATTGTGTCCGTGGCAAGCCTCGTCGGTTTCGGTGCCATCGTGGCTTCGCTTCCGGCTTTCGCGGAGGTTCGCGACTGGGTGCTCTCCATAGGTGGCGGTCCCCTCGTGTCGCTTGCGGTGGCGACGAACATTCTTGCCGCGCTCACCGGTTCAGCTTCAGGCGGACTGACCATCGCCCTCGATGCGCTCGGGCCAACATATATGAAGCTCGCTGGGGAAATCGGCATGAACCCTGACGTCATGCATCGCGTTGCTGTCATCGGTGCCGGCACGCTCGATAGTCTCCCGCACAACGGCGCCGTCGTAACGCTTCTCTCGGTATGCGGTGTCACGCACAAAGAGGGTTACCTCGATATCGTCATGGCGGCGATTGTCGGGGCTCTGCTTGCACTCGTCGCGGTCATTGTTCTCGGCTCTCTGGTGGGAAGCTTCTGATGGCACCAGGGAACGCGGCACATCCATAGAGACGGATGCTCGCAGGAATTCCGGGTTTCCTCGGATGTACTCTGCGGATTGCCACTCACTACGTTTTCCTGCAGTGACAATCACTTCAGGAGATGATGTCGTGACATGCATGGATCGCCGGCAGATGCTTGTGCTCGGTCTGGGCGCAGTAGCAGCAACTTCGACGCTTGGACGGGTTTTGTCGCAGGACGCGCACGCCGCACTACCGTCTTCTCGTGCCATCGCCCCGCAGGGAACTGGCGATCTGTTTGACAAAGCGCAGGTCGTTGTCGTGGCACCCCGTCGACGCAGGCGTCGCAGGTGGGTGTGCTGGTGGCATCGCGGACGCCGAGTATGCGGTTGGCGCTGGCGCTAGCGGGCCGCGAGCGATGATCGACGGTTGCCGCGCGAGCTGTCGTGTCGCCGCTTAGTCGGCGGCGCGACGTCGCGGCCTGTCAGGGAACTCATTGCTCCAGTGAGCTCGGCGCCGTGTTCAAGGGTTTGCCCTGATAGGCACACGTCGCCTCTGAACGCAGTCTGCATCAGAAGTGCAGTTCACGTCGCATGATCCCGTCCGCGTTTTTGGCATCCTGCTTCATCACCGGAGTTCGCTGTTCATGGAGCAGTATCTGATCCCGCCCACAGCGATCGCCGGCCCCCGAGACGTGCGCCGAATATTGGCGAGCCTCCTTCGGTGTAGTTGGCGGCGAGCTGCAGTTCTGTTGATGCTTCCTGCAGTGGTGGCCGGATGCCGTCCGGAGGCGGAAACGACCCAGTCTCACGCAAGACCGGTGCGCACGACAGTGGCCGAGAAGAGGGTCGGCGCCACCCCGATCACGTTCACCGGCCGCATTGAGGCGGATGACGAAGTATCTCTCGCCTTCCGGATCTCAGGTCGGATACTCGAGAGCGACGTCAGTCTTGGAGACTGGGTCAAGGCAGGTCAGCTCGTTGCGCGTCTGGAGCCGCAGAATGAGCTGAATGCATTGCGTGCGGCGCAAGCCAATTTGAATGCAGCGCGCGGGCAGCTCACGCAGGCGCGCAATCACTTCGAGCGTCAGGACACGCTTCTCAAGCAGGGCTGGACCACGCGCGCCAACCATGATGATGCGGCGCAGGCGCTCCAGACCGCGCAATCGCAAGTGGACGCATCCGAGGCGCAGCTGAAGCTCGCCAAGGACGGCGTGAGCTTCACAGAGCTCAGGGCGGATGCGCCGGGTGTGCTCACCGCGTTGGGACCAGGTCCTGGGGAAATCGCGCAGGCCGGACAGATGATCGTCAAGCTTGCACGCAAGGACGGTCGCGATGCCGTGTTCGACGTGCCGGCTCAGCTCATTCGCTCGACGCCGAGCAGCCCGGAGGTTCAAGTGGCCCTCGCCGACGATGTGTCCGTCATCACGCGCGGCCGTGTTCGCGAAGTCGCGCCTCAGGCCGACCCCGTTACACGCACCTTTCAGGTGAAAGTCGGTTTGACGGACCCGCCGCCCGCGATGCGTCTCGGCGCGACCGTTACCGGGCGCATTGAGCGGGAAGCCCTGTCGTCGTTCGAGATCCCGGCCACCGCATTGACGCAGTTCAATCGTCAACCCGCAGTATGGGTCGTTGATCCGGCGAGCCACGCGGTATCGATAAGAAATGTCGAGATACTGGGCTTCGATCAAGCGGTGGTGGCCGTGTCGGGTGGTCTTACTGCCGGGGACATCATCGTCACTGCTGGCGTGCAGGCGCTGCATCCGGGGCAGACAGTCCGGCTGCTCGGTTCGACGCCATGAGCGAGTTCAATCTCTCTGCATGGGCGCTGAGGAACCGCTCGATCATCGTCTACCTCATGATCACGATGGTGATCGCCGGCGTCTTGGCCTACTTCCGTCTTGGCCGCAGCGAAGATCCATCATTCATCATCAAGACTATGGTCGTTCAGGCTGCCTGGCCTGGAGCGAACGTCGAGGATACGCTGAAGCAAGTCACCGAACGCCTCGAGCGCAAGCTGCAGGAAACACCCAAGCTCGACTTTCTGCGCAGCTTCACGAGCGCGGGCAAGACGACGATCTTCGTCAATCTGCTCGGCAATACGACTGCCGATGAGGTGCCCGACATCTGGTACGACGTACGCAAGAGCATTGGTGATATCCGCCACACGCTGCCGCAAGGTATTGTCGGACCGGGCTTCAACGATGATTTCGGCGACACCTTCGGCATCATCTATGGATTTACGTCCGACGGATTCACGCACCGCGAGTTGCGCGACTATGTCGAGGACATTCGATCCAAGCTCCTGAATGTGCCCGATGTGTCCAAGATCGAGATTCTGGGCGCACAAGACGAGAAAATCTTCGTCGAGTTCTCGATGAAGGAGTTGGCCGGTCTCGGCGTGGATCGGTCAGCACTCATCGGAGCGCTGCAGGCACAGAACGTCGTGCAACCCTCCGGCACCATAGAGACCGGATACGAGACGCTCGCGCTGCGCGTATCGGGAGCGTTCCGCTCCGAGCAGGATGTGGCGGAGACCAACTTCGTGGCCGGGGGGCGCATGCTGCGCTTGAGCGATATCGCTCAGATCAGACGCGGCTTTGCAGATCCACCGCAACCCTTGTTCCGTGTCGATGGCGCACCTGCGATCGGTCTCGCGATCGCCATGCGCGATGGTGGCGACATTCTCACTCTCGGCAGGAATGTTCGAAAGGCAATCGACGAGATCACCGCCGAGCTACCGATCGGCATCAAGCCAATCCGTGTCGCCGATCAAGCCGTGACGGTGACGAGCGCAATCGCCGAGTTCATGGCCTCGCTCTGGCAAGCCATCGCGATCATCCTCGCTGTGAGTTTCATCAGCCTTGGTGTGCGCCCCGGACTGGTGATCGCGTTTGCCATACCGCTGACGCTTGCGATCGTGTTCTCGATCATGCAAGCCACCGGCATCGATATGCAACGCATATCGCTGGGAGCGCTGATCATCGCGCTCGCACTGCTTGTCGACGATGCCATGACGACAACCGACGCGATGCTCAATCGCCTCGCTCTCGGTGACGACAAAGTGGCGGCTGGAACATATGCATTCCGCACCTATGCCTTCGCCATGCTGGCTGGCACGTTGGTCACGATCGCCGGCTTCGTTCCCGTGGGCTTCGCCGCGAGCTCCGCAGGCGAGTATACGTTCTCGCTCTTTGCTGTGGTCGGCATCGCGCTCATTGTCTCGTGGTTTGTGGCGGTTCTGTTCGCGCCGCTTCTGGGCGTCGCACTCCTCAAGTCACCGGACAAAGCCGAGGCGGAGAAGCCCAATACGATCATTCGCTGGTATCAGCAGTTCCTCGAGACGGCCATACGCGCAAAGTGGGTTACCATCCCCGTCACTTTGGCGCTGTTTGCTGCATCCGTCCTGGCGCTACCGCTGGTTCCTCGTCAGTTCTTCCCGTCTTCGGATCGCCCCGAGCTCATGGTGGATCTCGGGCTTCCTCAAAATGCCTCCATCCATGCCAGCGAAACTGCCGCCCGGAAATTCGATGCCGTTCTCAAGGATGATCCGGATGTCGCGCGTTGGAGCACGTACGTCGGAAGGGGAGCCATACGCTTCTATCTGCCGCTCAATGTGCAGTTGCCGAACGACTTCTTCGCGCAGTCCGTCGTCGTGGCCAAGGACGTGGCCGCGCGCGAGCGTCTCCGGGTGAAGCTGGAGAATGTACTTGCCGCGGACTTCCCCAATACGATCAGTCGCGTCTATCCGTTGGAGCTTGGACCGCCTGTCGGTTGGCCTATCCAGTATCGCGTGAGCGGAGCCGATCTTGCGCAGATCCGAGAAGTTGCCCTCAAGCTTGCGCAGATCATTGCTGCCAATCCGCAGGCAACGCACGTCAACTTCGATTGGATCGAGCCGGAAAGGCAGATCGGCGTTCGTATCGATCAGGATGAGGCGCGCCTGCTAGGTCTTAGCTCGCAAAGCCTCGCTAGTGTGCTCAATACCGTCATATCCGGCACTTCCGTCACGCAAGTGCGCGACGATATCTATCTGGTCGACGTCGTCGCGCGTGCGACCGACGATCAGCGCGCCTCACTGGCGACATTGCGCACGCTACAGGTTCCGCTGCCGGGTGGCCGAACGGTTCCTCTCAGTCAGTTTGCGACCTTCGAGTACAAGCAGGACTTTCCTCTGGTCTGGCGCCGAGATCGCATTCCGACGCTGACCGTTCAGGCCGATGTTACGCCGGGCACATTGCCGGAAACGGTCGTCACGGCTCTCGCGCCGGCGATCGAGGCGTTGGCCAAGGAGCTCCCGCGGCCCTACAGTATTGCGACCGGAGGCACTGTCGAGGAAAGCCGCAAATCGCAAGCGTCGGTCATTGCCATCGTGCCGGCGATGATCCTCATCATGCTTACAGTTCTGATGGTCCAGCTCGGCAGCTTCCAGCGCCTCTTCATCGTTCTGAGCGTGGCGCCGCTGGGGCTCATCGGTGTCGTCGCTGCCCTCTTGCTGTTCGGCCAGCCGCTAGGTTTTGTGGCCATTCTCGGCATTCTCGCGTTGATCGGCATGATCACGAAGAATGCCGTTATTCTCGTCGGCCAGATCGAAGCGGAAAGGGCCGCCGGCAAGGATATCCATCGAGCCACCGTCGATGCGGGCACCGCGCGCTTCCGGCCCATCATGCTCACCGCAGTGTCGACCGTGCTCGGCATGATACCGATTGCGCCAACCGTATTCTGGGGCCCCATGGCCCTTTCGATCATGGGAGGCCTGCTCGTCGCGACCCTGCTCACGTTGATCTTCCTGCCGACACTTTACGTAACCTGGTTCGGTTGGAAGGAAGCTCAACGATCGGAGCAGGTCGCCGCCGCATGATTTACCTATGAGTGTCCCATGTTGAGTGCCACCGTGGACCGGGACCTGCGAACTACTGTCGCGCTGACACGGGCGCTTGGCTTTCTCGCGTTCTGGCTGGTCCTCTCCGGCTTCAGGCTTGGTGACCTTCCCGCGGGACTACTGGCCGCCGCGTGCGCGAGTTGGGCAAGCCTGCGCTTCCTGCCGCCGGGACGGAGCAAGCGGCAACCGATACTGATCGCCCGATTGATGGTTCACTTTCTGCAGCAGTCTGTCGTCGCCGGATTCGACGTCGCATTTCGAGCTCTTGACCCTCGCTTACCGCTTGCGCCTGGCATTGCAGTGTGCCCGTGCGCATCTCCGATGGGCGCGTTGCGAAGCGGCTTTTGCACGATGGCGAGTTTGCAACCGGGTCTGCTTCCCGCCGGCTTCGACGCGGATGGGAATCTCGTCGTTCATTGCCTCGATGTCGGTCAGCCGGTCGCACGGATGCTCGCTGATGAGGAAGAGCGGTTTCTGCGTGCGCTTGGACTGGAGATACACAATGCCTGAGTTTCTGTTTGGCGCCGCGTTCTTCATCCTCGCCACGATCGCGATCGGCCTCGTGCGCATTCTCTGTAGTCGGCAGGCTGCGGACTGCATGATGGCCGCGCAACTTATTGGTACTGGTGGGGTCGCCATGCTGCTGCTGCTTGCAGTGGCGACGGATACGCCGCCGATTGTCGATGTCGCACTCATGCTGGCGCTGCTTGCCGCTTTCGCCTCGGTCGCCTTTGTCGGAGGATTGCAGGGTAAGTCCTCTGCGCAGACGGAGGACCATCACAAATGAGCAGTATTCTGGATGCCTTCACGGTTCTGGCGATTTGCGGCGGCGCCTTCTTCTTCCTTGCGGGAACGATAGGATTGCTGCGCTTTCCAGATGTCCCGACGCGTCTTCACGCGCTGACCAAGGCGGACAATCTGGGACTAGGTCTCGTAGCCTTGGGATTGCTGCCGCAGATGGCAGGGCCGCTCGCGGCGCTCAAGCTGGTCAGCGTGTGGCTGTTCGCTCTGATATCGGGAGCGATCGCCACGCAGCTCATTGTTCGTGCCGTTCGTTAGAGGAGTAATGCACGATCATGGCTGTTGCGTTCGACATCGGCTTGATCGTCCTTCTGCTCGGCATCGGTGCGTGGATGATCTTGGTGCGGGATGTCGTCGTGGCCACCATTATCTTCGTGGTCTATGGGCTGCTGATGGCTATGGCCTGGGTGCGGCTGTCGGCGATCGATGTCGCGCTGACTGAGGCTGCAATCGGCAGCGGTATAACAGGAATGCTGCTCCTGCGCGCTGCGGCGCGTTTGAGGGGGGACGGCGTGAGTGGCGCGCGCGTCTCCTTCCCGATGACCGCGGTAGCGGCTGTGCTGTGCGCCATGTTATCGGCGAGCCTTGCAGCGATCGTGCTGCTGCCGACCTCCGCCGCTCCCTCTCTCGCGCCTGTGGCCATGCAGAACCTGGATCAGACCGGTCTTGGAAATCCTGTCGCCGCCGTTCTCTTCGCCTATCGCGCGCTCGACACGCTTCTCGAGAAGGTCGTGCTTTTGCTGGCTCTGATCGGCGTCTGGTCGCTGTCGCCGGATCGCGCGTGGGGCGATGCGCCGTCATTGAATAGCTACGTGCCGCCTAGCGACATCCTTGTCTTCTTCGCTCAGATCTTGCCGCCGTTCGGTATCGTCTTCGCGATCTACATGACTTGGACGGGCGCCTCATATCCCGGTGGTGCGTTTCAGGGCGGCACTGTCCTCGCTGTCATGTGGCTGCTCGTCATGATGGCCGGCATCATGCGCGCGCCACCGATCAACAGTGCTCGGCTGCGCTGGATGCTCGTTGCCGGGCCGGCGCTTTTCCTGATCGTAGGCCTTACCGGCTTTTTCATTGCGGCTGGCTTTCTCGCGTATCCCCCGACTTACGCCAAGGCGCTCATTGTCGTCGTCGAGTTCGCCTTGGCGATCTCCATCGCCGCGACGTTGGGGTTGCTGGCGGCCGGCCCACCCGAACGGATGCAGCCGAAATGACCACGGCGACGCTGTTCGGGCTGTGTAGCGCCGCTCTGACCGGGCTCGGGCTGTTCGGCCTCATCGTCGATCCGCATCCTCTGCGAAAGGTACTCGCGTTCAATCTACTGGGAAGCGGTGTGTTTCTATTGTTCGGCGTCGTCGCGCGTCGAGGTGCGGCGGCAGGCCTCGGCGGTGATCCAGTCCCGCAGGCACTGGTCATTACAGGTATCGTCGTTGCCTTTGCTGCGACAGCCCTAGCAGTTGCGCTTTTGCTGCGCCTTTCCGCGCTGGATGCGGGCCGCGCGGAAGCATCAGAGACGACCAACGCGGAAAAGCACGCGGATGGGAGACGCTCGTGATGTCGACAGCGGCAGTCACGACAACGGCCCATGGATATCTGCTCGTGCTGGCGATCATGTGGCCGGTCGCGGGCATTCTGCTCGCGCTTGTCGTAAGCGGTCGCAGTATCGAGCGTGTAGCCTACATCGTCCTGCCGATCGGATTTGCTATTGCGGCAGCCGTTGTTGTCGCCGTCGCTCGAGGAGGACAGTCGCAGATATATGTTGTTGGCAACTGGGCGCCGCCGCTCGGCATCGCGCTGCGGGCCGACGGCATATCGGCCGCCATGATGATGACGACGGCCGTGGTGATCTGCGCCACTGGTGTGTTCGCTCGTGGAGAGTTCGTGCAGCCTGTCGACGGTCCGGAGGCGCGCGCGCCATACGTATTCTGGATTCTGCTGTTCTCCATTTGGAGCGCATTGAATGCCCTGGTGCTCGGATCCGATCTCTTCAATCTCTATGTAGCGCTCGAACTCCTCACCTTCGCTGCGGTGCCTCTCGTCTGTCTCAAGGGACAGAAGAAAACGATCGAAGCTGCGCTCCGGTACATGCTGTTCGCGCTCATTGGCTCCGTCCTCTATCTGCTCGGCGCCGTGATGGTCTATGGTCTGTACGGCACGCTCGATATCGGCCTGCTTTCCGGACGTGTACGCGCGGAACCTGCAACTTGGATCGCGGCCGCACTGCTGACCGTTGGTCTTCTGGCGAAGACCGCGCTCTTTCCTCTGCATCTGTGGCTGCCGCCTGCACATGCCGGCGCGCCCGCACCCGGAAGTGCGATCCTGTCCGCGCTCGTCGTGAAAGGATCGTTCTTCCTGATTGTCCGCATCTGGTTCGACGCGATGCCGGGACAGCTCAGTTTTGCGGCGGCACAGTTGCTCGCAGCGCTCGGGGCTGGCGCTATCTTGGTCGGCAGTGTTCTTGCACTCCGCCAGCAGCGCCTGAAGTTGATGATTGCGTACTCGACGATTGCGCAGCTCGGCTATCTGTTCTTCATATTCCCGCTCGCCGCGGGCGTTGCCTGGAGTGGTCTCGCATGGACGGGCGGTTGGACGCAGCTCTTCTCTCATGCCTTCGCGAAGGCCGCGATGTTCATGGCGGCGGGGCTGATCGCGGAAGCACTGGGGCATGATCGCATCGCGGACCTTGGCGGCATCGGGCGCAAGCTTCCCATCACCATGTGCGCGTTCGCGCTGTCAGGGCTCTCGCTGATTGGTGTTCCACCGAGCGGCGGCTTCGTCGCGAAGTGGCTTATGCTTCTTGCGACGATCAACGAGGGACAATGGTGGTGGTCCGCCGTCATCGTTGCGGGTGGGCTGCTCGCGGGCGGATACATATTCATGGTGCTGGGGAGATTACTCTCCGATCCGCAATCCCCGATCGTTATCCGAGGCGCCATATCGAGATCGCGCGAGCTGGTTGCGCTGAGCCTCGCAGTCTGCGCTGTCCTGCTGGGGCTCGTTCCGCTGCAGTCTTCTGATTTTCTGCAGATCGGCAGATGAATATGCTGGCGGATCAAACTGCGATCATGTTGCTCGCTGCCGCCCCGGCCGTTCCTCTCCTCCTGGTCGCGGCTGCCATTGTACCGCGCGCGCGTCAACGTCTCATCGCGTGTCTGCCGTTCGCACCCGTTCCGGCAATCATAGCGGCCATCGTCGTCCCGCACGGTACGAGCGTGGTGCTGCCGCAAGCGCTGCTCGGTCTCACGCTTCAGATCGACAAGCCGGGTGCCATTATGCTGGGATCTTCGGCTCTGCTATGGATCGCAGGCGGAATTTACGCACGCAGCAGCATTACGGTGCGGGCCGAGCGCTTCGCCGTGTGGTGGCTGACCACGCTGGCAGGAAGCCTCGGTGTGTTTCTTGCGGCCGATATGATCGGCTTCTACTTCTTCTATACGCTGGTGAGCCTCGCTGCTTACGGATTGGTCGTGCATGACGACACGCCGGAGTCTTACCGGGCAGGCCGCGTGTATGTCGCCTTGGCCTTGCTCGGCGAAGCGCTTTTGCTCATGGCGCTTGTTCTGCTCACCGCGGGGGCGCCAGGCGGCAGTACTCTCATAGGTGATGCCGTTGCTGTTCTTTTAGCATCGCCCTGGCGGGAGCCGGCGCTATTTCTGATCATTTCGGGGTTTGGATTGAAGATCGCTCTTGTTCCGCTTCACGTCTGGATGCCGCTCACCTATGCAGCCGCGCCCACCCCTGCGGCCGCCGTCCTGAGCGGCGCCGCGGTGAATGCTGGTGTCGTCGGCCTGATGCGCTTCTTGCCTTTCGATACTGCCATGCCCGCGTGGGGTGAAGCTCTCGCCGTCATCGGCCTGCTATCGGCGCTGTATGGCGTTATCATCGGCGTGACGCAGACCAATCCCAAAGCCATCCTCGCGTACTCGAGCATCAGTCAGATGGGCTTCATCGCAACCGTGCTCGGCATGGGACTGGCCACCGGCAATACGGCAGTGCCGCTGATCGTGGCATTCTATGCGGCGCATCACGCGCTGGCCAAAGGCGGCCTCTTTCTCGCATTGGGCCTGCTGGACGCACGTTATCCGCGTTATGTGTGGCTCGTGCTGCTGCCGGCTGCGCTTCTTGCACTCGGGCTTGCAGGATTCCCGTTGACGGGTGGCCAATTCGCCAAAATGGCTGCCAAGGGACCGCTCGGCGATGGCGCTGTCGGATCGCTTGCGCACTTGTCAGCAGCAGGGAGCGCACTCTTGATGCTCTTCTTCCTGCTCCGTCTGGATACGACCCATCCACAAAGCATGGCGAAACCGGCAAGCAATCCGCCTGTCGCTGCGTGGCTCGCTGTCTCATTCGCGGCCCTCGTCTTGCCGTGGATACTGTTCCCCGCAGTTGTTGGCGAGTCCTGGAGCCAAGCCTTGACGGGCAAGGAGCTGTCGGGCGCGTCGTGGCCTATCATTGCAGGGGGTTTGTTGACGGCCGTGTTGTGGTCTCGCCGCGCGAGCCTGCCAAACATCCCGCCAGGTGATCTTCTGGTTCTTTGGGAGCGCTGCGTGCCTGCCGCGCGCCATATCGCGAGCGCATTCGAGCGTATCGATGCCGCTTTGCACCAATGGTCGGTGGCGAGCGCATGTATCGTACTTCTCGTGTTGTTGACCGTGTTGACGCTTGCCGCATCGTAGCTCAGCCGAGGCATCTGTTCGTTGCATCCTCTCAGCCCAGCCACTTCGGTAATCTCCCTCGGCGTTTGGTGGTTTTCCCGTATGGCTCGGATCAGGGCCAGCTTGCGATAGTTCTGATCACACGTGCTGTGTGAACAACTGACGCCCAGCGATAGCAAGCTCGGGCATGGCCGATGCCTTGAGTATCCCTCGAGCATGAGAGGGTGGGAGGAGAAATGTCTGATCTCGTGGTCCTTGGTTTCGATGGCGTCGGCACCGCTGATGAGGTGCTGACAAAACTGCGCGGCATGAAGAAGGAAAATCTCATCGATCTCGAGGACGCCTGCGTTGTCGTGCGCGATGATAAAGGGTCCGTCCAGATCAAACAGGCGGTGCATCTCGTTTCTATCGGGGCCGCGAGCGGAGCCAGCACGGGAATGCTGATCGGCGCACTTGCCGGCTTGCTGGTGCTCAATCCTCTTGCAGGCATGGCGATGGGTGGACTTGCCGGCGCCGGATTTGGCGCATTGTCGGGCTCTCTGGCCGACTACGGCATCAACGATGAGTTCATCAAGGATATCGGTAAGCACATTCCGAATGGTTCATCCGCGCTGTTCGTACTGATCAAGAGTTCTACGCCGGACAAGGTTCTTCCCGAACTTCAGCCGTACAATCCGCGGGTTCTCCGGACGTCCCTTTCCAACAAGCAGGAAGAGAAGCTCCGCGAAGCGATCGAGCGCAAGCCGGCTGCTGCCTGAGTAAATTCCGCGAAGACCAATACTCATCGATATTGCGGTGACTGAGCAGGGCCCGCAGTTTCCTGCGGGCCCGGTTGGCGTTTCCGCGAATGGAGCGTACGCATGACAGACGCCACCGCAACAGGATCCATTGCCAGCACGGGAACATCGCAGAAGCTATCGTTGTTCGCGCTGACGGGGATGGTCGTCGGCTCGATGGTTGGTGCGGGCATTTTTTCCCTGCCTCGTACATTCGGATCAGCCACCGGCCCATTCGGCGCCATCCTGGCGTGGTGTATCGCCGGCAGCGGCATGTACCTTCTCGCGCGCGTGTTCCAGTCATTGGCGGAGCGCAAGCCGGATCTCGATGCCGGTGTGTACGCGTATGCCAAGGCAGGCTTCGGCAGCTATCCGGGCTTCCTTTCCGCACTTGGATACTGGGTCGGAAGCTGTATCGGGAATGTCTCCTACTGGGTGCTCATCAAGTCGACGCTCGGCGCATTCTTCCCGGTCTTCGGTGACGGCAATACCTTGGTTGCGATTGCCGTCGCCTCCATCGGCATCTGGATCTTCCATTTCATGATCCTCAAGGGCGTCCAGCAGGCCGCCTTCATCAATACCGTCGTGACGATCGCCAAGATCGTGCCAATTCTGGTCTTCATCCTCATCCTCTTCCTGGCTTTCAATTTCGATCTCTTCCGCGCCAATTTCTGGGGCGGAGTCGGAATGCCTGACATGAGCCTCTTCGAGCAGGTTCGTGCGACCATGCTCGTGACCGTGTTCGTGTTTCTCGGCATCGAGGGGGCGAGTGTCTACTCGCGCTACGCCAGGACGCGGTCCGATGTCGGCGCGGCCACGATCATCGGCTTTGTTGGCGTCATGTGCCTGATGGTTCTCGTGACACTGCTGCCGTATGCCGTTCTGGAGCGCAGTGAGATCGCCGAGATGCGCCAGCCATCGATGGCGGCGGTGCTCGAAGCCGTGGTCGGCCATTGGGGCGCCGTCTTCGTCAGCGTCGGTCTTCTCATCTCCGTGCTCGGCGCCTATCTGGCGTGGTCGCTGATCTGCGCCGAAGTGCTGTTTACAGCCGCCAAGACCAAGGACATGCCGGGCATATTCGCAACGGAGAACGAGAACAAGGTGCCGGCGGCAGCACTCTGGCTCACCAACATCATCGTTCAGCTCTTCGTCATCAGCACATACTGGTCGCAGGACGCCTTCTCGCTGATGCTGAACCTGACGAGTGCGATGTCGCTCATTCCCTACTTCCTTGTGGCGGCCTACGGCTTTCTTCTGGCGCGGAGCGGCGAGACCTACGGAGCGCAATCGTCAGAGCGCAAGCGCGATCTGTTCATCACCGGCGGCGCAGCGCTCTACACGGCCTTCATGATCTACGCGGGTGGCATGAAGTTCCTGCTGCTGTCGGCGATCCTGTATGCGCCAGGGACGCTTCTCTACTTCCTGGCCCGGCGCGAGCAGGGGAAGCAAATCTTCACGCCGATCGAATGGATCATTTTCTTAGTTGCCGCTGTCGGCTGCGTCGTGGGCATCCACGGCCTCATGACCGGCTATATCACCATCTAGATGCTGGAGGGTCCGACGATGAAAGTGCAAGTCGACTATGGTGTTCACTCGGAGGTCGGCAAGCTACGCAAGGTGATGGTTTGTGCACCAGGGCGTGCGCATCAGCGGCTGACGCCGAGTAACTGCGACGCGCTGCTGTTCGACGACGTACTCTGGGTCGACAATGCCAAGCGCGATCACTTCGACTTCATTCAGAAGATGCGAGATCGCGGCATCGAAGTCGTGGAGATGCACAATCTGCTCGCCGAGACGGTCGCGATACCGGAGGCAAAGACGTGGATCCTCGACAACCAGATCGTGCCGGATCAGGTCGGTCTCGGTCTGGTCGAGGAAATCAGGAGCTATCTCGCGGGGCTGTCCAATAGAGAGCTTGCCGAGACCCTGATCGGCGGCCTTTCGACGTACGACTTTCCGGAAACCAATGGCGGCGAGATGCTGAAGCTTGTGCGGGAGGCGGCAGGCGTCACGGAGTACCTTCTGCCGCCCTTGCCGAACACGCTGTACACGCGTGACACGACATGCTGGATCTATGGCGGCTGCACGGTCAACCCGCTCTACTGGCCCGCCCGTCACGAGGAGACGATCCTCACGGCGGCCATATACAAGTTCCACCCGGACTTTGCCGACAAGGTCAATGTGTGGTGGGGCGATCCGCTGCGCGATCACGGTCTCGCGACCCTGGAGGGTGGCGATGTCATGCCGATCGGTAAGGGCAACGTACTGATCGGCATGAGCGAGCGTACGTCGCGCCAAGCTATCAGTCAGCTCGCGGCGGCACTCTTCAAGAAGGGAGCGGCGGAGCGCGTGATCGTTGCCGCTATGCCGAAGCTTCGCGCGGCAATGCATCTGGATACGGTCTTCACATTCGCGGATCGCGACTGCGTGCTGATCTATCCGGATATCGTGAATACGATCACGGCCTTCTCCTACCGGCCGTCGAAGAACCGCTCCGGTGTCGATCTGCGCAAGGACGACAAGCCGTTTGTCGATGTCGTATCCGAAGCCCTCGGCATCAAGAAAATGCGCGTGGTCGAGACGGGTGGGAATGCCTACATGCGCGAACGGACGCAGTGGGATAGCGGCGCCAATCTTGTTTGTGCCTCCCCCGGCGTTGTCTTCGCCTATGACCGCAATACCTACACCAACACGCTCCTGCGCAAGCAGGGCATCGAGGTCATCACCATCTCCGGTGCCGAGCTCGGGCGCGGACGTGGTGGCGGCCACTGCATGACGTGCCCGCTTATTCGGGATGCGGTCGACTGGTAGGCATTGCCAATGCCAATCGCAGGCGACGCATGACCGCTTCAGATCACGGCCCGCAGCTCTCGCTCATCGAGGCGATCATTCCGATCGCCAGTCTCATCGTTCTCGTAGGACTGTCCTATTACCTGTTCGGCGACGCCGGGGCCAATGGGCCGAGCCAGGTGGCGCTGATCGTCGCCACCATGATCACCGTTCTCGTTGCCCGGTACCGAGGGCACACGCTCGAGTCGCTCAACGAGGCGGCGGTGGCGAGCGTCAGCTCGGGTGTCGGCGCCATCTTCATCCTGTTCGCGGTCGGTGCGCTTATTGGCGCGTGGGCGTTGAGCGGCACGCTCGTGGCCATGGTCTACTACGGGATGAAAATCCTTCATCCGAGCTACTTCTACGTCAGTGCGGCCGCGATCTGCGCCATGGTTTCCGCAGGCATCGGCAGCTCGTGGACGGTCGCCGGCACGATCGGCATCGGACTCATGGGCATTTCGCACAGCATGGAGCTCAACCCCGCGATCACGGCCGCCGCCATCATCTCCGGCGCTTACTTCGGCGATACCGCGTCACCCCTTTCCGACTCCGCCAACCTTGCTGCGGCTGCTGCCGGTGTCGATCTCTACGATCATGTTCGCGAGACAGTTATGACCTCAGCGGCCGCGCTCGCCATTGCCTTGATCGTATTCTGGGTGTTCGGCAGG
>JAEYPL010000204.1 GCA_023410905.1 Pseudomonadota bacterium | reverse complement strand
TTGGCGGCCTCTTCGTTCTTGCGCTTCAACGACAAATAGATGTTGTCGTAGTCCACGAAGACGGCGCTCAAAAACGCACGCCCAGCTTCACGCCTGATCATCCAACGCCCCCTGCGAATTCACGGACTAACACCGCCACCCGGGGTTAACTGTTTATGAGTCGCATATCGCGGGCAAGGTCCGGGGGCCGGAGAACCGAATCAAGTCCGGGGATTAGCTGTTGATTCGGCCGTTGCGCGGCACGCGGGCCGCACATTCATTGTGGCCGAGGCGTCACACGCAGGCTCGCTCGACGCCTTACTCCGCGCCGCATTGGCGCCTTCCACTTCCCGCACAACGCTTAAGTACGCATTAACCCTGTTCCGCGATAGTCGCCTTCGTGTCCGTACCTGTTGTGTCGTTGCGTGAAAGGCGTTTTCGATGTGTTCCAAGCGTTATGGCCGCGTGCCACGCCCGATCCGGCAGAGCGCTGTCCGCGCCGGCCTGATGAGCCTTCTCGCCCTCCTCGCCGGCTGCGCGAGCGACCGTGGCACCAACCATTCTGCCAACTCCGCGACGGCGCCGATGCACATGGCCGGCGTCCGCCCCCAGATAGAGGCTGACGGCCTGCCGGCCCAGCTCGCCCCCCGCAATCCGACGCCCATTGCCGACGATCCGCGCGAGCCCTGGAGCCCGAACTACGGCTCCGTCCGTCCGACGCGAACTGGCGCACTCGACACCGGCACGCCGGCTCTGGCCGTCGCCGCCCCGTCACCCCCTCAAACTATCACGGTCGCTCAAATGCGGCCGCTCGATGCAGAGGACGTCATCCGCCGCGCCGTTGCTGCGCATGAAATGCTGCGACAGGAGAACTGAGTATGAACGACTACACGCGCAAGCCGTCGCCCGGCGCATCCACGTCGCTCGCGCATCGCTCAATGCAGGCTGATCAGCCGCGCCCTGTCGGTGAGGACGTACATCCGACCGTTGGCGACGACTGGCGCGATGTATACCGGCGTTCCGAGATCGAGCTGCGTCTCCACCTAGCCGCCAGCCGCATTGACGCCGAGGAGCTTGCCGGTATCGGCAGCAAGCCAGAGGCGGCCGCCGGCTAGTACGGGACCGGCCCAGCTCTTGCCGCCGGAAAGCCGCGTCGTCCAGAGCGCCTTGCCGTCGCGCCGGCTCATGGCAATGAGCTGGCCGCCGGTGTCGACGACGTAGACAGTGTCGCCGGCGACGTAGGGCATGTTGATGCCCGGCACATTCACGGACCACACCCGTTCGCCGGTCCGTGCCTCCGTCGCAATCATGCGGCCGCCATGGCCGATCGCAAATACGGTGCCGCCGTCGATGACGGGGCTCGCCGCATCGCTCATGGAGCCGAGGGACGACGCCGCCCGCGAGCGCGACAGCGAATCCTGCCACGCAACCGTACCGTCAGCCACGCGCAGCGCGACGACATCACCCGAGGGATAGGGAACGACCGCCAGATCGCCGCTCATGGCCGGGCTTGCGCTCAGCAGGAGGCTCGCGCGCTCGGGCAGGCCCCGATAGGACCACATCTCCGCGCCGTCATGCCCTGAAAGCGCAACCGTGCGGCCATCCGTCGTGACGACGACGATGCGTCCGCCACCGACTGTCGGTGCCGCGCGAACCGGTGAGCCGACATTCTTGTCCCAAAGCTTCTTGCCGCCCTGCATATCGAGCGCAGTCACGATGCCATGGCCGGTCGCCACGAACAGGCGGCCGCCTTCGGCTGCAAGTCCGCCGCCGAATGCGGTGGTATCAGTACCTTTCTCCGGCACTAGCGAAGTCCGCCAGGCGACCGAGCCCGAATTGCTGAGCGCCGTCACGCGGCCCGCCGCATCGAGCGTGAACACGCGCCCTTCGGCAACGATCGGGCTTGCCGTGAGGCGGCCGTACTTGCTCGAGCCCTGGCCGATATCGGCGCTCCAGGCGGTGCGAATAGTGGCCGGAAGCGCGAGATGTCCTGGTGCGTTGGTCGCAGCACCACCCGGAAACGACCAGGTGTCATTCTGGCGCGGTGGCGGCAGTGCAATCGGGCGGTCCGCACTCGCCAGCTCGATGCTGCCGGTATTACCTTCCGAAAGCATGACCGGAACGCGCTTGCCAGGCAGCGGCTGCTGCTTCTCAGCGAATGGATTGAGAGCGGCAACATCCGGCAGGCTCGGCATTCCACCCGAGCAACCGGCAAAGCTCAGCATGGCGAGTGCACTCGCCACGAACACCATCCGCTCCGTTCGCAAGATCCCCACCGATCTGCTCCCCCAAGTCCCTGGCCCTGAACTTAACCCGGCCTTTGACTTCCCGCCTCTATTTCTTCGTCTCGGCGCCCGCCGGTTGCGCGTCCTTGCTGAGCGCCGCCTCCGTAAGGATCGTCATCAGGATTCGCGTCCGCTCGGCGACCGCAGGTGGCACCGTGGTGTCGGCCAGGATCTGCTCGAAGGTCTTGCGTGCCTCGTCCTGGTTCCCCGCCTTCATGGCCGCAAGCCCGAGCAGCTCGCGCGCGGGCGCACGCCAAGCATTGCCGTCGCTTGCCAAATCTTTGAGGCGATTCTGCATCTCGGTCCAGTCAGCCGAATCAACCCTCAACATCGCAGCTTGAAGCGTCGCGAAGTCCCTGAGCAGAGGATCGGCGCCCGTATCCTTGGATACGCTGTCGTAGGATGCCACGGCCTCGTCGCGCTTGCCCTCGGCCGCGTAGGACGCAGCATTTCTGAGGCGCGCCAACGTGCTGTAGCCCGGCGGCGCGGACTTGATCATCGTCTCGAAGGCCTGATGCGCCTCCTGAGCCTTGCCCTGCGCCGCGAGACGCGCCGCACTTTCAAACTCGAGGCCTGCCGTCTCACGCGCGACGCGGCTCGAATACTGGGCATACTGATAAGATGCCACGCCGAGGATCAGCAGCACCGCGGCGGCAATAAAGAAGATACCGTACCGATCCCAAGTACGGGCGAGACGCTCCTTGCGCATCTCGTCCTGGACTTCGCGCATGAAATGGTCGGTCTGGTCGGCCATGTTCTTCCTTGCTACCTGCCGGCAGGCTCTCTGCCGCGAACCTTTTTAACCCGTGCGCCCTCTATAACCCGCGGGGCTTTCGGGCGAAAGGCTGCTGACCGCGATCTCGATGAACGCCGTTTCCGGCTATTTCGTGTCCCGCCGCATCACGCTCGATGTCCGGATGTTCCGGCACGCGCAGCCGTTCACAAAAGTCCGAGCTCGGCGAGCTCGCGGCGCATCTTGGGCGGCATCTGATCGATCTCATTCCGCTGCCCGCCAGCCATGTCCGGCGGCGCATCTTCCGTCGAGAGATAGCGCCAGCCCTGGAAGGCGCGGCGCGGGACCGGGCGCACGTGCACGAGCTTGCGATCGAGGATGAGAAGCGTGCAGGGGGTGCCGTCAGGCCTCGCCCCTTCCTTCAGATCGAGAAGCCGTTGACGGGCCTGGATGACGCCCTTGATGACCCAGTAGATCGAACCGCCACCGAGCAACTCCTCGCGCCGCTTCGGCATCATGAACGTGCGATGGAACAGCTCCGGCTTCTGCTTTTCCGCCTTCATCTGCTTCAGGCGCTCGGCCTGCCAGCCGGCGAGATCCTCGACGGAGTCCGTGCCGACGCTCAGCTTAACGAGATGGATCGTCACGACTGCGCTTCCTCTTCGAGACTGACGATCAGAGCGCCCTGATTGACCTGCTGCCCCTCGCCGACCGCGACGCTCGCGATCACCCCATCACGCGCCGCCGCAAGCACGTGCTCCATCTTCATGGCCTCGACGACCGCGAGGCGGTCACCCTTGGCCACCGTGTCGCCCACTTTCACGAACACCCGCGCGACCTTACCGTTGATGGGTGCGCGCACGACGTCGCCCGCATGGCCATCGTCGATGTCATCAGCGTCGTAGGTCGGCCAGCGCATCTCGACCTGCTCACCCTCGAAAACGGCATAAAGGCCGTCCGGCACGACAACGCACGCCGTCGGCTGCCGAGGCTCTCTCCCGGTGCCCGCCGCACCGGCGAGCGCGACGTGTGGCGCGCTCTCGCCGCGCGGCCACGAGGCGACAAACGACTTGGCCTCTCCATTCACGACAAGCGGTACCGTCAGCATCCGCGGCACACCGAGCTGGAAACCATCCGACACGCGCCATGGATCGGCGGTCGCCGCACTCTCCGTCGCGGGCGCGAGCAGATGCGCAACGCCCGAGAGGATCTCAGATGTCCCGATATGTGAGTGCGCTAGGCTGGCGATATCGCGCCCGATGAGCCCCGTATCCATGCGAAGGGCGCGCACATCGGCATTTTCCAACAGCGCACGAAGGAACGACGCATTGATGCGCGGACCGGCAACGACCAGTTCCTTCAGCACCGCGACCATCTGATCGGCCGCCTCGTCGCGGTTCACACCGTGCGTGATGAGCTTCGCGATCATGCTGTCGTAGAAGGGCGAGATGACATCACCCGCGCGCACGGCCGTCTCGAGCCGCACGTCGACGTCATCGGGAAGTGCGAAAGCCGCCACGCGCCCGATGCTCGGCAGGAAGCCTTGCGCCGGATCCTCGGCGCAGAGTCGCACCTCGATCGCATGGCCGCGCATGGTGATCGCATCCTGCGCGAGCGGCAGCGGCTCGCCGGCCGCGACACGCAGTTGCCATTCGACGAGATCGAGCCCCGTGATCGCCTCCGTCACCGGATGCTCGACCTGCAGGCGCGTGTTCATCTCGATGAAGTACCACGGTGCCTCCGGCCCGAGACTGCCGCCTTCGACGAGGAACTCGACCGTGCCTGCGCCCTCATATCCGACGGACTTCGCAAGCGTGACGGCCGCGCCGCACATCTTCTCGCGCAGCGCCGCGCTCATACCGGGCGCAGGCGCCTCCTCGATGACCTTCTGGTTACGCCGTTGCAGCGAGCAGTCGCGCTCGAAGAGATGCACCACATTGCCATGGCGATCGCCGAAGACCTGCACCTCGACATGGCGCGGCTGCTGAACAACCTTTTCGATCAACACAGCCGCATTGCCGAATGAGGACGACGCCTCGCGCTGCGCGCTCTCGAGCTGCGCCAGGAACGCGTCGCCGCTTTCGACGAGGCGCATGCCGCGCCCGCCACCGCCAGCCACGGCCTTGATCATCACCGGATATCCGATGCGATCCGCCTCGCGCCGCAGGAGGGCAGGTGTCTGATCGCCGCCATCGTAACCGGGTACCACCGGCACACTCGCGGCACGCGCGACGACCTTGGCCGCCGCCTTGCCGCCGAGCTGGCGCATGGAGGCCCCCGAAGGGCCGATGAAGATAATGCTCGCCGCCTTGCAGGCATCGGCGAAGTCCGCGTTCTCGGCGAGGAAGCCGTAACCTGGATGAATAGCGTCGGCGCCGGTCGCGCGCGCGGCTTCGATAATGCGGTCGATGCGCAGATAGCTCTCGGTCGATGGTGAGGGACCGATGTGCACGGCCTCGTCGGCTGCCGCGACGTGAAGAGCCTCGCGATCGGCATCGGAATAGACGGCGACCGTCGCAATCCCGAGTCGGCGTGCCGTTCGGATGATGCGGCAAGCGATCTCGCCGCGGTTGGCGATCAGGATCTTTTTCAGCATCGGCGCACCTCGGACCGCACGACGGCTCCAGCCGCAGCGGCGTCGCCGCGGCCCACCTGTGTCCGACGTTTCAGGGAGGCATTCAAGAGGGAACAGCTACGAGGCCCCGCGAACTCAGGGCTGGTTCTCAGTTTCCAGACCGCCGATGCTCGGGCTCAGCCCAAATTGTCCGAGATGCTTGAACTCCAAGCGCAGCATGACAGCCCGGTCGGGTTGAATATTATCGTTGGTAATAAACGATTCCGTATACGACGCGGTCAAGACGAAGCAGTCATCCGCATAACGAATCTGGATCGTATCCTGCAGCCGCTCCTGCGTATCGATGTCGTAGCGAATGCCGCCGAGCAGCGACCAGTGCTCAGACAATCGCAGCGCGCCGCCGAACTGCAGCTCCTGTTCGCGCTGTAACGACTGCAATGGGTCCGCAGGATCAACGCGCATGAACGAATACTGCACCTGGGCGGTGAGTGGGCCCGCCGTGAACGAAGTATAGGTATCGTTCCGGCGCAGCGAGAGATCACGCTCGTCGAACCGCGCCTGGGAGACAAGGCGGAATGTGTCGGTCGGTGCAATATACGCACCCAATACGTAGTCCGATCGACGCGTCTCGAGGCCACTGTCCGGAAGGGACACGAAATTATCGGCAGCGAACGGCCCGAGCTGATCGGCATTCCGATCGCGGAAAGCGTTGTCGCCGCCGAGCTGATAGCTCTGCCCGACAAGGAAGCGCGCGTAGCTGCCGCTGGCTGCCTGATAGGTGTACTGGAAGCCAACGTTGCCACGCGTTCCGGTTTCGATGCGATCCCAGCCCGAGAACTTATCGACGTCGAAGAGCAGGGTGTCATCCCAAACGAGGCTCTTGGCATCCTCGATCGGAATACGGTTCTGCGAGATGTGCGTCGGGCGCGTCACCACCTGCGCGATCGGCTCGACGATGTGGCTGCCTGCTTGCGTGTGCTTGACGAACGGATACGCGTAAGTCAGCGCGGCAACGCCCGTCGCGCGCGTTACAGTACCGTCGTCCGTGAACGTGCCGGTATCGACATCGAACGCGTTGGCGAAATTCGTAACGTCCGCGCGCACACCAAGGTAGGGCGTCCATACCTGCCCGATACCATCGACAACCTTGGTACGCCAGCGCCCGTCAAACGAAGCGCGGTGCATCTCCGTGGTATCGCTGCCGCTGCGGGTAAGGGATACGGCATTCATGCTGTAGCTCAGCTCGCCGCCCGCGATCGGCCGATCGTAAACATAGTTGTAATCGATGACAGGCAGGACGCGACTCTTCGCTTCGGGCGTGTCCTCAGCCAGCAAGCCGCCGAAGTGATAGAAGGTGGCAGCGAAGTAGTTCCGCTCGCTGATGCCCTGCAGATAGACCGAGTTGATCCGGTCCGTCTGAAGCATGCTGTCGAGGCCATAGAAGCGGCGGAAGTCGTCGTCGCTTTCGAACGTGAGATCCCAGCCGAACCGCCACCAGGACGACAGCGAGAACAAGCCGCGCGTCTGCACGCTACCGCGCCAGCCATCCAGATTCGGATCGGAGCCGGAAGGCAGTGTGCTCAGGTCCTGATCGATACCGGCGATCTTCACGTTGTACGCGCCGCGAATGTCACCCCAGTTCACCCGATGCCGCCACTCACCCTGCCAAAGCATGCCATGCTCCGACAGGTATCGCGGGTTGAACGTGAAATCGTAGTTCGGCGCGAGCGCGAAATAGTAAGGCACCTCGACAAATGTGCCGAGCCGCGTCGAATTTCCGTACTCCGGCGATAGGAAGCCCGTGCGACGCTTCACCGACGGATCGGCGTGCTCGAAGTACGGCATGTAGAGGACTGGCACGCCGAAAAGCTCGAAGGCCGCATCCTGATAGGTGATGGTCCCGCCCTGCTGGTCGTGGATCACGCGCGCGGCACTGATGCACCACAGCGGCGGGCTGCTGCCGTCGGTCTTGCACGGCGTGAACCGACCCTGCTCGAATTCGGTGACATTGCCCTCGCGACGCACGGCGCGCCGCGCCGTGATGCGCGTATCGTCCTTCGCCGTCACGCTCAGCGCCTGCACGAAGGCCTCGCGGAAATCGTCGGTCGCCGTCAGCTTGTCGGCGCGCACGACGTTGCCGTTCGGCTCCTTGAGCTGCGCATTGCCTTCAGCGGTAAGCGTCTGCGCGCCCTGGTCGTAGACGACCCGGTCCGCCGTCAGGACGTAGTTGTTGAAAACGATCTCGACGTTACCGACCGCGATCACGCGGTTGTTCGCCGTATCGTAGATGAGTTCGTCGCCCTGCAGATAGAGCGGCGCGGCTCGGTCCATCTTCCCGGGCGACTTGCCGAAGATGCCGCCCGGCTCCCGCTTGAAATGCTTCTTCTGCGACGTGAGGTTCTGGACCGGATCCTGAATGCGGATGCCCGTGCCCCGCGTCAGCTGATCGACGGGATCGCGCGCAACACCCGGCGTCGGCGCCAGCAGCACGGCCACGGTCGCGAGGAGCCCGACGAGGGAGAGAGCACACAGAATCAGGCGAACGCGCAGCCGCATTGGCTTACGCGAGGCGCTACCGCCCGCCTGAAACTCATGCCCCGTTACTTCCACCTAGCCGTCCTCCTGGTGCAGAAGCACCGTCAACGACCCGCACAACGCGACCAGCACCGGCACCCATACCGCCATAAGAGACGGCGTCAGTCCGGCCACCCCAACCTGCCGAGAAACTTCGGAGAAAAGGAGAAATCCTAAGCCCCCGATCGCCCCCATTCCCACCATAGTCTGTAAGCCACCTGAGCGGAATGACCGCAAAGACACAGATGCGGCCAAAAGAACCATCACCGCCAGCAACATAGGGCGGCTCAGATGGAGATCGTACTGGACTTGGAATCGGGCTGCAGAGAGGCCTGCGCGCTCCGTTTCACGAATAACGCCCGGCAGTTGCCAGAACGACAGCGAAATGGCTGAACCGAGTGCATCTCCGATCCGATCCGGCGTCAGGTAGGTACTGGCCGCGTAGAGATCGAAATGCTCGGGCTCCCGGCCGGGGCGAGCAACCTTGGCCTGCTCGAACTGCCAGTACCCGTCGCGGAGCACGGCGCGAACCCCTTCGATGCGCTCCACGAACCGCCCGTCGGCATCGAACTGCAGCAACGTCGGGTTGTATACGATCAGCCCATCGCGCGACGCGGCGCTCGCACTAAGAACAGATGATCCGTCAACGCCTTGCTGTCGCAACCAGGCGCCGCTCGCCCCGCCGCCGAGCACCGACGCCTCGCGCCCGTAAAGCTCTGCCAGCAGACGGTCAGCCTCTGCCCGCGTAATGGCGGCAAGCGGATTGAAGGCGATGGTCGCGAGCACGCCGAGGATCATTGCGACCAGAATTCCTGGCCCGATGAACTGCCACGCCGACATTCCAGCCGCCCGCATGACGGCAAGCTCGGACCGGCGGTTGAGCTGGATGAGCGCGACACCGGCGCCGACCAGGACACAGAATGGCAGCAGCACTTCGATGTAGCTCGAGAGGCGAAGCCCGACGATCAAGGCGACGGAGAGGACCGGAATGCTCCCCTGGCGCCCGGTCATTCGCAGAAGCTCGACCAGATCGATCATGACGATCAGCGACGAGCAGACGGCGAGCGTACCCACCATCGCGAGGACGAACCGTCCCCCGACATAGCGGCCGAGCGTTCCGAATATTCCTCTCATCTGCCGGGCGCCCCCATACGATGAGATCGCGCCTGGGGCGTCGGCTGCCGCCGAGCGTTCCAGCGCTCGCGAACCCGGTCGACCATGTCCCCTATGGCCAGCCCCAGGCGTGCGAGGGGCGTATTCGTGCGGCGTGGGCGCATGCCGGCATTCGCGTGCAGCGCCGCGAGCAGGGCCGCGCCGAGCGGGATGGCATAGACGAACGGCACCGCCGAGGGGCTCACGCTGATGAGGTTGTTGACCGTCAGACCGGCAACACGTGCCGCGGTTGCCAGCACGAAAGCCAGCACCAGCGCCTGCCCGCGACCTTGCCGGGTCGTCCGCGCCTGTCCGAGCATCGCCACCGCAATGAGCACGAATGTGAGCGGATAGAGGGGACTCGACAGGCGCTCGTGCAGCTCCTCGATGATCCCGTTGCGTGCGCGCGGCGTCTTTATGTCCTCGGGATCGGGATAGAGCAGCTCACCGATGTAGCGCTCGCGCGGGCGCAGGCCGCGCTGTTCCGCCCGAGCTTCGAAGTGCGCGAGATCGACGCCATAAGTCTCGAAGACGATGATCTGGGTCGGCTCTCCCGGTGCCGCGCGGCGCAGGATGTGCCCGTTCTGCATGAGCATGAACGTCTCGCCACCCTGCTTCACGATCCGCGCGCGGTCAGCGAGAAACGTCGTCGTCTGTTTGCCGTCGCGCGCGTCATTGACGACGAGACCGAGCAACTCGCCGGAGTGCGCGCGATCGCGGACATGGAACGTGAGGCCGCGCTCGGGGCTGGTGAAACGGCCGGGCTGGATGACCTGCGTGATCAGATCCGTGCGCACGGCGACGATGGCCTCGCGCAACTCGCGATTCGCCCAGGGCATCACGAGGAAATTGAAGAGGAGAACGACGAGACTGACGAGCACAGCAAGCAGCAGAAGCGGCCGCGCCGGCGCCCAGACCTTGGCACCGGCCGCCGTCATGACGATCAGCTCGCTGTCGGCGCTCAGGCGATTGAGGAGCTGGATGGCAGCGATCAACAGCGCGACCGGCGCAATGACGGTCATCAGGCCCGGCAGGCCGAGCAGCGTGATCTTGAGGAACGCCAGCGCGTCCTGGCCCTGCGCGGTCACGAGATTGAGCTGGCGGAGCGCAAGCGCGATCCACACGAGCGAGGTCAGCGAGAAAACGATCACCACCGTCGTCACCGCTGCCTGACGGAAGATGTAGCGTGAGAGCGTGCTCATGCCGGATCCGTCACAGGCTTCGGCGACCAGCAGTGGTCGCACCCCGACACGGCCAATCTGTCCCCCTCGCTGCGGCCATCCCCGGAATCACTAACGAATCTACAGGCCGCTCGTTAAAAAAGTTGCGCGAGCAAGGTGGCGGAAATTCGGCTGTTCATGCAGCAGTCTCAGGGCCGGCGCTTCAGGAAAGCGATGACCCCGTCCTTGTAGCGCCGATCCCCGACCGCCTTCATGTGATCCCGACCTTCGATCACCAGCGCCTCGGCACCAGGAATGATCGCCGCGAGATCTTCCGCCGAGCCGCCGATCACATCCTCGCTGCCGACCGCGACCAGAACGGGACACGAGAGCGCTGCCAGTGTCTCTGGCCGGATCGGATCGCGCGCGCCACGAATGCACGCAGCCAACGCCTTGAGATCGCTGCGTGTTTGCTCGGCGAAGGCGCGGAACGTGCGGGCCGTCTGGCTCGTCACGTCGTCGATCGTCGGCGCCTCGAGCGCGTGAGCGATCGGCCCCGTGCCGGCCATGGGACGCACCATATTGATGCCGAGCCCGCCGAAGATCGCGGACCGCACGCGCGCCGGATGGGCCATGGCGAGGAATGCCGTGATGCGCGCACCCATGGAGTAGCCCATGACATCGGCCCGCGCGATGCCGAGATGATCGAGCAGTGCGCGTGCGTCTTCCGCCATGGCGGGTGCCGTGTAGGCCGCCGGATCATAGAGCTTCGCGCTCTCGCCGTGTCCACGATTATCGATGGCGATCACCCGACGGCCGTCCGCGACAAGCGCCTTCACCCAGCCCGTATCAACCCAATTCACCGTCCGATTGGAAGCAAATCCGTGGATAAGCAGGATAGGCTCGCCCTCCCCCTCATCCAGGTAGGCGATCTCGATCCCATCGTGGTCGAATGTCGGCATGAAGCTTCCGGTATCCCGATTATTGACCGCGTTCAAAGCCTGCCACAGCGAGGATGGCCGCAAGACTGGCACTCATGCCGGCGACGCTGGCCGTCTTTTCGACGTCGATCCATTCCGCCAGGGAATGCGCCCGACCGCCGGTCCCACCCGACCCGATCTTGATGGCGGGGATGCCGAGACTCATCGGGATGTTGGCGTCGGTCGATGACGGCTCATGCCCAGGCTCGAATCCGTGGGCCCGATAGGCGGCGGTCGCGTACTCCGTGATGTCCGCGTGTCGATGCGTGCTCCCCGCCGGACGATCGCCGACCTGTTTGATTTCCAGCGTGATCGCACCCTCTTTCGTCGAGCGGGCCGCATTTTCCTGCTCGACGGCCGCCATGAGGATCTCGCGGCAACGGGCATCGAGCTTCGCAAGCTCACTCGCCGATTCGGACCGCAGATCGATATCGATCCAGGTTTCCTCTGGGATCGCGTTGATGGATGTGCCTCCACCGACGATCGAGACGCAATATGTGGTGGCCGGTTCGGCGGGGACTTCGATGCGGCTGAGCGCGACGATTGCCTGTGCCATGGCATACATCGGATTGACGATGCCGAAGGCGCCGAAGCTATGCCCGCCAGGCCCCCTGAAACGCACGGAATAGCGCTTCGAACCGACGCCACCGACGACAATCGTGTCCATGTTGGGACTGTCGACGGTGAAGAATGCTTCGATCTTGTCGCGGTATCGGCCCTTCGTGAACAGGTGGCGCACACCGCGCAGGTCGCCGCGGCCTTCCTCGCCGACGTCCCCAACGATGAGAATATCGTTGCGCGTGCGAATCTTGGCGGCGTCCATCGCGCGAAGGAAGGCGAGGAGCACGGCGAGGCTGCGGGTATCGTCGCCGACTCCCGGTGCAAAGAGCTTGGTGCCTTCGCGCCGCACGGTCACGTCGGTGCCTTCGGGAAAGACCGTATCGAGGTGCGCAGCGACGGCGATCAGCGATCCGTTGCCGATCCCCCGCCGCACGCCCATGACATTCCCGATCTCGTCCTGCTCGACGTCATCGAGGCCGTGCGCACGCAGCATGTCGAGGTAGGCTGCGGCGCGTACGTCTTCCTTGAATGGCGGAGAGGGGATCTCGGTCAGCGTGATGATGTCGGCGACGGTCCGCTCGTGCTCGGCGTCAAGTGTTTCAACGGCCCTTTTGAAGGCCGGGTCACGGAGGATTTCCGCGATTTCCTTGGTATGATCGCGTTGCATAAGTCTTCCTTCCGGCGAGCTAGCCAGCCCCCACAGTGACGTTCGAGCTGCGACATTGCCCGCTAAGGGCTCCCCTACCATTTTGGCAAGTCAGCCGCTATGGTGCGCCGCACGTTTATCCGAAGCGGCCTACCGATGCCGCCCAGCCCCGAGGACCCTGCCGATGGCCGCGAGCGTCGTGCCGCATTTTGCCAATGACCTCGGCGTCGAGAAAATCTACATCGGCGCCAAGGAGCTCCAGTGCATGGGTGCGCGGGCGCCCTATGATCATCCTCATGTTTATCTCGACATGGGGGCGGACTCCCAGGTCCTCTGTCCCTACTGCTCGACGCTCTACGTATATGATCCTCGCCTCGGCGCCGGCGAATCGGAACCGAAGGGTTGCCTCGTCGAGGCGGAGGCAGAGGGGGTTTGAGCACCCCGCATGGCACGAGATGAGCCCGTCCTGATCGCCGGCGGCGGCATCGCCGGGCTCGCAACCGCACTTGCTCTCGCCAAGCGCGGCATTCCTTCCCACATTCTCGAGAAGCGTGAACGCTTCTCCGAAGCCGGCGCGGGCATTCAGATCGGTCCGAACGGCGTTCGCGCGCTGGAGGCGATCGGCGTCGCCCCAGGCCTCGCCGCGCGCGTCAGCGCACCTGAGGAAATCACTGTTCATCAAGGCGCCACGGGGCGCGTGCTCACGCGGATGCCGCTCGGGAACTGGATAGCCGAACGCCACGGCGCACCGTACTGGGTCGCCCATCGCCGGGATCTGCAGGAGGCGCTCCTCGCGGGCGCCAGCACGACAACCGGCATCACGATCACGACCAGTTTCGCTGTCACCGAGATCACGAAGGAGGCCGAACACGTCACCGCGCGCGCAGCCTCAGGCGAGATCGCACGCGGTCGGGTGCTGATCGGCGCCGACGGCATTCGCTCGCGCGTGCGCGCAATGCTCGCACCCGAGGCTCAACTGCGCTTTTCCGGCAAAGCAGCTTCGCGGACCCTGCTTACCCCAGGAGATGCCGCAGCTCTGGGCAATACGGCTTCCATGGGCGTGTGGCTCGCGCCCGGCGCACACGTCGTCCACTATCCGGTGGCTGCCGGTGAGCAAATTGCCGTTGTGGCGATCGTACCCGATGACCGCATGACCGATGACTGGGCCGCGCCGAACGACTGGCGGGCGCTCGAACCTCATCTGGCCGGTTTCGCACCAGTCCTGCGCACTGTTCTCTCGCGCGCACCGGAATGGCGGCGCTGGGCCCTCTTCGAGACCGACCCGCTGAAGCACCTCGCCAAGGGGCGGATCGCGCTCGCTGGCGATGCCGCGCATCCCGTATTCCCCTTTCTCGCCCAGGGTGGCGTCATGGCTCTCGAGGACGCACTCGTCCTCGCCAAGGAGCTCGCCGAGCGTCCGGATGATCAAGCCGGCGCACTCGAGGCCTACGAAACGGCCAGAAAAAAAC
>JAEYPL010000094.1 GCA_023410905.1 Pseudomonadota bacterium | reverse complement strand
CTACGGCTGGCCGCACTTCCGCGCGGACGCAATTGCCGGTCTCACCGTTGCGATCGTCGCGCTCCCTCTGTCCATGGCCATCGCCATCGGCTCCGGCCTCTCACCCGACAAGGGGCTCTATACTGCTACATCAAGTACATTCCCTTTCCGGTGACTGTTGGCTTCACGGCGGGCATCGCCGTGATCATCTTCGCAAGTCAGGTCAAGGAACTCCTGGGGCTGGACATTGCCAAAGAACCAGCGGCCCTGATCCCGAAGTTGGAAGCCATAGCCGGCCGTATCCATACGCTGAACCCGGCGAGCGTGGCGGTAGCGCTCGCGGCCATCGCCATCATCCTCGTTCTGCGGCGCTACCGGCCCAAATGGCCGGGACTTCTGATCGCCGTCGGCGCGGCCGCGCTCGCAACCTACGTTTTCCAACTCGATGTCGCGACCATCGGCAGCCGCTTCGGCGGCATTCCGCAGACCTTGCCGGCCCCGAGCCTACCGGCGTTCGATCTAGCCAACATGCGCGCGGTGCTGCCCGATGCTATTGCGATCGCGCTCCTTGGCGCCATCGAGTCGTTGCTGTCGGCGGTCGTGGCCGACGGCATGACCGGCCGCCGGCACCGCTCTAATTGCGAACTCGTCGCCCAGGGGACCGCCAACATCGCCGCCGTGTCCTTCGGCGGCATGTGCGTGACCGGCACCATCGCCCGCACAGCGACCAACGTCCGCGCTGGCGCGTACGGGCCCATCGCGGGCATGATGCACGCGCTTTACATTCTGCTCTTCATGTTGGTCGCGGCCCCGCTGGCGGCCTACATTCCCCTGGCGAGCCTCGGAGCCGTTCTCGCCATCGTCGCCTGGAACATGGCCGAGAAGGAGGAATTCTGGCAGCTGTTGCGCTCCTCATGGGGAGACGCGATTGTCCTGCTGGCAACCGTCTTCCTCACGATTTTTGAGGATCTCACGACCGCCATTGCGATCGGTCTGACACTCGGCTCCTTCCTCTTCCTCCACCGCATGGCCGAGGCCGTGGAAGTGGAAACAGGCCATGCGGTCGTTCCCGAGGACCGGGCTGATACCCGAGACGCCAACCGCGCCGCCTACGCTGCCGAGCCGCTCGGTCGAGACGTGCTTGTCTATCGCATTTCGGGAGCGTTCTTCTTCGGCGCCACCGCGGCCGTAAGCAGCGTTTTAGACCGTATCGGCGAGCACCCGAAGGTGCTGGTGCTCGACTTTTCTGACGTGCCCTTAGTCGACAGTACGGCGGCAAACGCACTCAAGGGATTTATCGAAAAGCTCTCACGCAGCGGCACGCGGATCTATATCGCAGGCGCTGCGAGGCCTGTCAGGCGTACCTTGCTCATAGCCGGGCTTCGCAAGCCGCTTATCCGATATGTTTCAGCGGTTGAGGATGCCGTGGCTCAGTCGGGCGCGGTCGATGACCCACGCGCTTTCACGAAAGTGAATTGAGCGCCTTATCAGCGAGGCCATCGCGCCGGTGATGGATCTATTGCAGGCGTTCTCTTTGCGCTAATTTCCGCAAGCATCCGGCCATGTATCAGAGAGGTGATCATGAAGTTACCAGCGCGAGCATGTTTTCTGGCTGCGGCTAGCGTCCTCGGACTTACTTCAGCTGCTATGGCCGCTGATCCCATCGACACAGACGGCGACAAATACAAAGTGCGGTTCGAGAACGACCGTATGCGCATACTAGAGTACCGCGATGAGCCCGGCCAGATAACCAAGCAGCACCATCACCCCGCGTTTGTGTTGTTCGCGCTGAGCCCCTTCAAGCGCACGATCACGCTCCCTGATGGGAAGGTCCTGACCCGCGAATTTAAAGCGGGCGATATGCTCCAATCGGGCGCGCAGACGCACGTCGGCGAAAACGTGGGCGACACGCCCACGCACGTGATCTTGATAGAGATGAAATAGCCGGGCGCGATGCCCAGCGTTTCGAAACGTCAATGCAGTTGCGTTCGCCTTGAGACTTGCCCCATATGGCGCTTCGGCCGGTTGCACTCGGCCCCGTACCTCTGCGTCTGAAAGAAATCCAATGACCAAACTCAACGGGCTCGGTTCAATGAGCTATGCCCAGCTTCTCGAGCTGCGTGATCGGGTTGATGCCGCACTCACGGCCGCGAAAGCTGCTGAGAAACAGGAGTTGCGCGCTAAGATGGAAGGGATGGCTGCGAAATCCGGTCTTACGCTCGCTGACATCCTTGACGCCAAGCGCCCTACCAGCACAAGCAAACTCAAAGGTTCCAAGGTTGCAGTGAAGTACCGCAATCCAAAGGATGTCTCGCAGACCTGGACGGGCCGCGGCCGCAAGCCCAACTGGCTCACCGCTGCTCTAAAAAAGGGTCAGAAAATCGAGAGCTTTCTCGCTTAGTTCTACAGATACCGGCGGGCGCAGCGCAAAGGGCGTTGCGCTTGCCGGAAGTGCGAAAAGAGGTCACCGCTCGTGCTCAGGCCTCACGAGAAACGCAAGAACGTCGCGCTCGAGCTGGGTGCCGTTTCCTAGTCGCGCAACCTCCTCACCGTCCAGATAAACTATCCATTCGAGCGCATGCGGCTCAAATCCCGCAAGCCTCGTGTCCCCTCGCCACTCAGACTCTGGCGGCAAAACATTTACGTCGTGGATGGCCCCCTGCTCATCCCACACTTTGCCGTAAACGAAGCCATATCCGTCCGGCTCCGGAGCCAGCCTCACCATAGGTCGCGCGCGCAATGCCATGCGCCGAATCTTACGACGGGCGGTTCACAGCGTAACGCCCACTGCCTTCGTCCACGTCATTCTTTTGCACCGGGTTTGAACGTAGCGTGACGTTCGCTGCTGCCCAGGCGCTCCGCAGCAGCTCCCGCCCTCCCCTGTCCGGCTCGAACTCCTGCGCCTAACCCGGTGCGGGTCTCCCGCAAGGGGCAAGCCCTCGCGCATGCGCGCGCCCTAACGGGTGCGGGGCCCTCCCCGCCCT
>JAEYPL010000075.1 GCA_023410905.1 Pseudomonadota bacterium | reverse complement strand
CAGTGGCGGCGAAGGCCGTGGCGGTGGCGGCCGTGGTGGCGGCGGCGAAGGTCGCGGTCGGTAACTGACACGCTAATGCGGAAATGAAAACGACCGCTTCGGTTCACCCGGAGCGGTCGTATTCATTGTGCTGAATGGTGAGCGTTCTACTCCGCCGCAACGGCCGCCGCGTCACGCGGTGTCAGAACGAAGCCCTCGTAACCCTTGGCCGCGATCTCGTCGCACTCCTGGCGATAGACACCGACGCCGCCGATGTACGGCATGAAGACGCGCGGCTTGCCCGCCACGTTGGCACCCATGTACCAGGACGCCGCCTTGACGTAGAGCGTCCGGTGCCCCGCCTCGTTGACGTGCTGACCCCAGGCAACTTCGGCATCGGCCGTCGGCTCGATCGTCTCAGTGCCCGTCGCCCGCATGTGCGCCAGTGCCCCAATGAGCCAGTCCACGTGCTGCTCGATGGACAGGATCATATTGCTCAGCACCGATGGGCTACCCGGCCCCGTGATCATGAAGAGGTTCGGCAGGCCCGCGCACATCAAGCCGAGATAGGTCTGTGGACCGGCGGCCCACTTCTCGCGAAGCTCGGTACCATCGCGACCGCGGATATCGATGTTCATGAGCGTGCCCGTCATGGCATCGAAACCAGTTGCATAGACGATCGCGTCGAAGGTGCGTTCGCCGTCGGTCGTGCGCACGCCTGCCGGCGTGATGGCTTCGATCGGCGTCGCCTTGAGGTCGACGATTTCGACGTTCGGCCGATTGTAGGTCTCGAAATAATTCGTATCGACGCAGATGCGCTTGGTGCCGATCGGATAGTCTTTCGGGCACAGGATCTCGGCGGTCGCAGGATCCTTCACGATCTCGCGGATCTTCGAGCGTACGAAGTCGGAGGCCGTATCGTTCGAATCCTGGTTCGTGATGAGGTCGTTGAAGGCCGCCATGAACGACGTGCCGCCCGTCGCCCAGCGCTTTTCATAGGTCTGCTGGCGTTCTTCGGGCGAGACGGCCATCGCGGAGATGTCATTGACGCCGTAGTTGGCATCGCTCGCATCGTAGAGGATGCCGGTGCGCATGGTGCGCGCCTTGGCGCGACGCTTGTCATAGTCCGACTTCCATGGCCCCTCGTAGCCCGGTGTCATCGGTCCGTTACGCGAGGGAATCGAATAATTGGGCGTGCGCTGGAATACCGTGAGCTGCTGCGCCTGCTCCGCCATGACCGGAATGGCCTGGATGGCTGACGAGCCCGTCCCGATCACGGCGACCTTGAGGCCGGTGAAATCGACACCCTCATGCGGCCAGTAGCCCGTATGGTAGGTGGCGCCGCGATAGGAATCGCGTCCTGTGATTTCCGGCAGCTTCGCCGTCGAAAGGCAGCCCGTGGCCATCACGCAGAACTGCGCCGAGAAGCGCTCGCCGCCGTCCGTCGTGATCTGCCAGCGCCGCGCCTTCTCGTCGTAGTGAGCTGCCGTCACCCGCGTCTCGAGCTGGATATCGCGGCGCAAGTCAAAGCGGTCGGCGACGTGGTTCGCATAAGCGAGGATCTCGGGCTGGCCGGCGAAGCGCTCGCTCCAGTGCCACTCCTGCTGCAGATCCTTCGAGAAGGAGAACGAATACTGCATGCTTTCGACATCGCAGCGCGCGCCCGGGTAGCGGTTCCAGTACCAGGTACCGCCGACGCCGGTTGCCGCGTCGAGCACGCGCGCGCTGAGCCCAAGCTCGCGCAGCCTGTGCAGCATGTACATGCCGCCAAAACCGGCACCGACGATGATGACATCGTAGCTCGCACTGCGGCCGGCCCCCGCCTCCGCGTGTGGCTCTCTCGACTCTTTGGTTTCCATGCCTGGCACGATCGCTCCTTCCCTTGTGTAACCCCGATTGAGAGGCGCTTTGCTGCGCATACGGAGTCTTAAGTCCAGCTGACCGCGCAGCCACCGCAAAGTCAATACGCAGGCGCGCAGGCCCCTATGCGGTAGTGTTGGAGGCCGGCCACGGGGCTGTAGAAGCTGTCGTGCACCGTCTTGATCGTACAAAACGGAGGTGCATAGATGCGCCCGCCTATTCTCCTCGGGAGGTCCCCCATGCACTTCCTCGCCGTGCTGCTCGCACTCGTGATTTCAATCGCCCCGGCTGCTGCCCAGTCCCCGCCGACCTCTTGCACCAATATCGTCGACGGCAGTGATCCATCCCGCATCTTCCATCTGGCGCGTGGCCACGGCTCCGCAGAGATCAGCACGGACAGCAGCGGCGACCCGAAGATCGATGGCCGAATGCACGGCGCCCGCTATCAGATCTATTTCTACGGCTGCCAGAACGGCGAGAAATGCAGCTCGGTCCAGTTCCGTGCGGGCTTCACGCAGCAAGTAAAGCAGACCGTCGAACGCATGAACGAATGGAATGTGAGCAAGCGGTTCGGCAAGGCGGCGATCGACAAAACCGGCGATGCGACGATCGAGTTGAACGTCAATCTGCGCGGCGGCGTCTGCAATGCCAACTTCGACGAGACTGTCGGCTGGTGGTCGACCGTCCTGCGCGAGTTCCTCACGTTCATCGACTTTAAGACCTGACGCGCGGGCGCGGCTTGCCGGGTCATACCGGCAAACCAGTACCGGCATGCCCATTCGCGCGCGCTACGCCGCGACGCGCGCGAGTCCGTTGTTGAGGATCACGACATCGCGCTCCACGCAGCGCGAGCGGAACGAGATTTCCGCACCATTGCGCCAGATCTCCGTACGAATGGTCTCTCCCGGATAAATGGGCGAGGAGAAGCGCACCTGCATGTGCTTGATGCGGCTCGCGTCACCGCCACAGGCGAGCTGGGCGAGTGCACGCCCGGCCACGCCGAACGAGCAGAGCCCGTGCAGGATCGGCGCGCGGAAGCCGGCAACTGCCGCGACCTTCGGATCGGCGTGGAGCGGGTTCATATCGCCCGACAGGCGATAGATGAGCGCCTGGCGCGGCAGCGTCGGGATATCGAGCGTGGCATCGGGTGCCTTTTCGGGCAGCGTATGAACAGTCGGTGTCGGTCCCGAGGGCCCGCCGAAACCGCCGTCACCGCGCAGGAAACTCGTCGAGACGAGCGTCGCGATATGTGTATTGCTCTCCTTCGCTATGATGTCGCGCTCGGAGATGAGCAGTGCACCGCGATCCTTACCCTTGTCGATGAGGCCCGTAATGCGCGAGCGGCCGATGAACGTACCAGCTGTCGGCACGGGCGCGTGGATGGTGATCGACTGCTCGCCATGCACGACCTTGCGCCAATCGACGCCGGTGCCGCTGTCCTTGAGCCAGAAGCCCTGATAGCCGAGGACCGTGACCATGGTCGGCAGCGCCACCAGATCGTCCTCATACACGTACCTGAGGTCGCTCTCGTCGAGCGGATCGCTGCCGCAACCGACGCCCAGCGCATAAAGCATGGTGTCGCGCTTCGTGAACGTCTGGATCACGTCCTCGAACTTCCAGTTGCGCAGCTTCTCGGCGTCCATGGCCATGGGGGCTTCCTCTCTTATGCGGGCGTTTGTTCCCGCGCAGACTGCCACGCCGGTTCGAGCTCGGTCAAACAGACGGATCGACGATCCTTGATGCCCATCAAAGCGCCTCGACTTCAAAGTATTCACTGGTCACAATGACGATCCAGACTGCAACGACCATGAGGAGCGGCATCATCGGGCCCAAGCGAACAGCCCCCCAGGCAGCCTCATTGCCGAGCGAAGCGGAGATCACCGCGTTTCTGGCCGATCCGTCGAGCTATCCGGAGCGACCCGAGCGTGTGGACCTGATCGAGACGCACGCAGCGCGCATCTTCCTGGCCGGCGAGGACGTGCTCAAGATCAAGAAGCACGTGCGCCTGCCCTATCTCGACTTCACGACGCTCTCTGCGCGCGAAGCAACCTTGACGCGGGAGCTGGAGCTGAACCGCCCCGCGGCGCCGGACATCTATCTCGGCATCAAGCGCATTACCCGCGAGAGCAGCGGCGGCGGCCTCGCCTTCGACGGCGCGGGCGAGACCGTCGAGTTTGCGCTCCACATGCGCCGCTTCGCGCAGGAGGACGTCCTGGGCCAAGCCGCCGTCGATGGGCGCATCGGCCGGCCGCTCGCCAAGGCGATGGCCGACGTCGTGTTCACCGCGCACGAGGCAGCCCCCGTTGCCAGGGATGGCGACGGCATTGCGCGCTTCGAGAAGATCATCGCCGATGTAGCGGAGACCTGCGCCGCGAGCCGCGATGCGCAGATCCGATCGCAACGCGCGACATTCGCGAATGAGGCCCGCGTTCATCTCGACCGCGTGCGACCGCTCCTCGCCGAGCGTGCCCGCGCGGGCTTTCGCCGCCGCTGCCACGGTGATCTGCACCTCGGTAACATGGTGCTCTGGTATGGGCAGCCCTTGCCCTTCGACGCACTCGAGTTCGACGAGGATCTGGCGACGATCGATGTTCTTTACGATCTCGCCTTCCTGATCATGGATCTCGAACACAGAGAGCTACGCCCGCGCGCAAACGACATCCTCAATCGCTACCTCTGGCGCGCCGATGTGCGCAATCTGGAGGGACTTGCGGCGCTGCCGCTCTTCCTCGCGCTCAGGGCCGGCATCCGGACCATGGTCGATCTGCACCGCATTGCAGGTGCCGATGCGCCAATGCCCGATGTGCTGACCGATGCACAGCGCTATCTCGGGCAGGCGCTGCAATATCTGGCACCCGCGCGACCGGCTCTGATCGCCGTCGGCGGGCTCTCCGGAAGCGGCAAGTCCACACTCGCCGCGGCGCTGGCACCCGCATTCGGCGTCGCACCCGGCGCCATTCATCTGCGCAGTGATCTCGAGCGCAAGAAGCTCTTTCAGATCGGCGAGACCGAACGGCTGCCAGACGAAGCTTATGCGCGCACGGTCACGCAAACGGTTTATGCGACGCTGAACCAGAAGGCAGCCTCCGTAATCGCCGCGGGCTATGCCGTGATTGTCGATGCCGTACATTCCGCGCCAGAGGAGCGCGCGACCGTAGAGCGCGTCGCGCAGGAGCTGGCTTTGCCCTTCCTCGGCCTCTGGCTCGATGCACCGGGCGCTGTGCTCAAGGATCGCGTAACCATGCGCAAAGGCGATGCGTCCGACGCGACCGCCGATGTCATAACGCAGCAACTGACCTACGATCTCGGCGACATCACATGGCATCGGCTCGATGCGAGCCAGCCATTCGAGAAAACATGCGCGAACGCTGAAACGCTGATCGAAGCGCTCGGCCACGCGGGTGCCAAGGAGACCTGACCATGACAATGCGCAATCTCGACGCGCTGCTGGAGCCGCGCTCGGTCGCTCTCATCGGCGCGAGCCCCCGCCCCGGCTCGATCGGCAATACGGTCGCGCGGAATCTGCTCGGCGGCGGCTTCAAAGGCGACATCTATCTCGTCAACCCGAAGCACAGCTCCATCGAGGGCCACGCCTGTCACGCGAGCATTGGTCGCCTCTCCGCCGCGCCGGATGTCGCCATCATCGCGACGCCGCCTGCAACCGTTCCCGGCATCGTCGCCGAGCTCGCGGAGCGCGGGACGCGTGCGGCCATCGTCATCACGGCAGGCTTGAGCGACGCACAGAAGCTCGCTGCCCTTCAGGCAGGTCGCGAGAAGATCTTCCGCATTCTCGGGCCGAACAATATCGGCCTCATCCTCCCTCATATCGGCCTGAACGCAAGTTTCTCGCATATCGCGCCAGCGGCTGGCGAACTCGCGCTGTTGTCACAATCCGGCGCGCTGGTGACCGCGATCGTCGATTGGGCAGCCGAGCGGCGCATCGGCTTTTCGCACGTCGTGTCGCTCGGCGATATGAGCGACGTCGATTTCGGCGACATGCTCGACTATCTCGCAGGTGACACGCGCAGCAAGGCCATCCTCCTTTACATGGAAGCCGTCACGCACGCGCCGAAGTTCATGTCGGCGGCCCGCCGCGCCGCGCGCGTCAAACCCGTCGTCGTCGTAAAATCGGGGCGCCATGCCGCATCCGCTGCCGCTGCCGCCTCCCACACGGGCCGCCTCGCCGGTGCCGACAATGCATACGAGGCCGCCTTCCGCCGCGCCGGCGTGCTGCGCGTCATGGATCTCGACGAGCTTTTCGAGGCCGCAGAAACTCTGACGCGCGTCCCGCGCCTCGCGAGCGAACAGCTCATGATCCTCACGAACGGCGGCGGTGCCGGCGTCCTCGCGGCCGACCGTCTGGCCGACTACGACGGTGAGCTTGCCCCCCTTGCAGACATGACACGCGAGAAGCTCTCCGCCGTGCTGCCGGCGAACTGGTCCAAGGCCAATCCAGTCGACATCATCGGCGATGCGACGCCGGATCGCTACAACGCAGCATTCGAGGTCCTGCTCGACGATCCGGATCCTTCGGCGATGCTCGTCATCAACTGCCCGACGGCGCTGGCGTCGAGCGCGGACATTGCCGCGCGCCTCGTCGATACGCTCCAGAAGCGCCGGGCCGCCGGCAAGATCAACAAACCCATACTGACCAACTGGCTCGGCAATCCCGCCGCCGAGGAGGCGCGCCGCGCGTTCTCCGCCGCCCGCATCGCGACCTACGAAACACCCACCGCAGCCGCGCGCGGCTTCATGCAGCTCGTGCGCTATACGCGTGCGCAGAACGAGCTCATGCGGACGCCGCCGGCCATGGATCGCAATATCAAGGTCGATCGCCGAAAGGCGCGCGACATCATCGAGCGCGCGCTCAAAGAGGACACGAAGATGCTCAACGAGGCCGACGGCAAGGACCTGATGGCCGCCTACGGCATCCCGATCGTGCCGACGGAGGTGGCCAACAATACGGCCGAGGTCCGCACGATCGCCGAGCGCATCGTCACGTCGGGCAGCGCGGTCGTGCTGAAGATCCTCTCGCCGGACGTAATCCACAAATCCGACGTCGGCGGTGTGCGTCTCAACATCGCGACGGCTGACGATGCCGTGCGCGAAGCCGAACGTATGCTCGAGCGCGTGCGCAAAGCTGTTCCGCACGCCAAATCACTGCGCTTCACCATTTCCCCCATGATCCGCCGGCCCGGTGCGCACGAGCTCATTCTCGGCATGAGTGTCGATCAGACATTCGGCCCGCTCATCATGTTCGGTGCAGGCGGCGTCTCTGTCGAGGCAGTGGCCGACACGGCGCTCGCGCTACCACCTCTCGACCTCGGCCTCGCCGATCGGCTCATGCGCCAGACACACATCGACCGCCTGCTGCACGGCTATCGCGATCGCCCGCCTGCAGATCGCGCAGGCATTGCAGCAGCTCTAGTGCGCCTTTCCGAGCTGATTGCCGAGAACCCGGAGATCCGCGAGCTCGATATCAATCCCCTGCTCGCCGACGCCAATGGTGTCATCGCGCTCGATGCGCGCGTCGCGCTCAAGTCCGAGCAGGTCGAGCCGCGTGTGCCCATGGCCATCGCGCCCTATCCCGCGAACTGGGAGAAACAGATTGCCGCCGGTGATCTCGAAGGCATTCTGCTGCGGCCGATCAAACCCGAGGATGAGGCGCTCTACGGCGAGTTCATGGCGCATGTCACGGAGAACGATCGGCGCCTGCGCTTCCTCGCTCCCATGAAGCGGCTGAGCTTCGGCTTCCTCGCCCGTCTCACGCAGATCGACTACGCACGTGAAATGGCCTTCGTCGCCATCGAGCCCGCGAGCGGCGACCTGCTCGGCGTTGCGCGCTATACCGCCGATCCCGATCTCGCGCGCGCGGAGTATGCCGTGCTCGTGCGCTCGGACCTCAAGGGGCGCGGCCTCGGATGGGCGCTCATGAGCCACCTCATTGCGCACGCGCGCTCGCGCGACATCGGCGAGTTGAGCGGCGACGTCCTCGCGGAGAATACGACCATGCTCCGGATGTGCGCCGATCTCGGTTTCGAAATCAAAGTCGTGCCGGATGATCCGACCATGCGGGAAGTCATTCTGCCGCTCGGCGTGGATTTGCCGGAGGCGGCGTCGTGAGATCGCGCTTCCAGCGCGAGCAGGGCTGCCGCCCTTGCAACCCGCTCGGGGGACACCCCCGAACCCCCGTTTTTTATGGACTGGGAGTTCGCCGCAGCGATGATGCCCTATACGCATGGCCGCCGCGGGCATAGCACCACGGAGGAATGCGATAGCACCCCTTTCCAGCAGTCCGCGGCAAGCTAAACAGTGCGCTTCCGCACGAGATAGCGCTGCATCCCGTCCATGACGAGTACGCCATTCTGATTGTGGATGGTGGAGGCGAGGCTGAGCACGCCCGTCGTGCGTTGCGGCTTGAGATCGGCAACGGTCAGCAGCGGATAAAGCGTGTCGCCGACATAGACCGGCGCGAGAAAGCGCGAGGACTGCTCGATGAAGGCGCGCAGGCTTTCCTGCACGAGGAAAGGAAAGACGCCCGCGCCCGCAGCCGTCTGGATGAGCATCTGAAAGCCGTGTGCGAATAGATCGTGATGGCCATGCGACTTGCAGAATTCGCGGTCGTAGTGAATGGGATGATTGTCGCCGGACGCGAGCTGGAAGGCCGCGAACAGCGCCTCGGTCATCGTGCGCGACGGGATGTAGAACGTCTCGCCGATCTCGAAATCCTCGAAGTAGCGCTGCGGGCCGAAATTCTTCGACGCGAGATCGTGATGCTCCTGCGGTGTCATGATCAACGCTCCTCACCCGACTGGCGGGCGAGCTTGGACGCCAGCAACACGTCGATCGCGGCGGCGCCCATGCCGGCTTCGGCGAGCAGCGCGCGCGTGTGCGCGCCGATCGCAGGAACGCGCGCCTCGTTCGGCACCTGGCCCGGCAGGTGCGGCAGCGGTACGGCCTTTCCGTCCGACAGTTCATAGCCGGGCGCGGCCTCGATCGCCTGTACGTGCGGATCGGCAAGCCAGTCGCCATACGTATTGATGCCGCTCGCGAGCGCACCCTCTTTCTCGAAGATCGGCACCCACTCGGCAGTCGTGCGCGTGACGAGGGCCTCGTCGAGAACGGCACGCAGAGCCGCGACATTTTCCTTGCGGCCCGCAACGGTCGTGAAGCGCGGATCGGCAATGATATCGGCGCGCCCTGCAGCACGGCAGATGCCTTCGAACTGCGCCTGATTGACGAGCGTGATCGCAATGAAGCCATCGCGCGTGCGATAGTTGCCGGCCGGCGGATTGAGCAGCCCGGGCGGACGCCCGACAAAACCGTACTCGAGAATATTCGGCGACTGCACATGCGCCGCCGACTGCATGAGCGAAATATCGATGTGGCGCGCGCCGCTGCCCTTGACCTTGCCCCAGAGCGCCATGCTCGCGGCCTGGAAGGCATAGAGGCCCGTGAAGGCATCGATGAACGGCACATCCACTTTCACGGGCGCACCTTCGCGCGAACGCGTCGCCGCCATGAAGCCCGAAATGGCCTGCCCGATCGTGTCGACCATCGGGCGCTCGCGGTTTGGCCCGCGCTGCCCCCATCCAGAGACCGAAACGTAGATGATGTCGGGACTGCGCGCCTTGAGTGCCTCGAAACCCAGGCCGAGACGCTCGAAGACGCCGGGGCGGGCACTCTCGATCGCGACATCGGCGCGTTCGGCGAGCTTCAGCGCGATATCGCGGCCTTCTGGCTTACGGATGTCGATCGCGACGCTCTCCTTACCGCGGTTATAGGCGATCGCCTGCGAGGACATGCCGTCGATGCGCGTGCCGAGATGGCGCATCCAGTCGCCCTCGGGTGGCTCGAGCTTGATCACGCGCGCGCCGTGCTCGGCGAAGTAGCCGCCGCAAGACGGACCGGCGATACCCTGGCTCATGTCGAGCACGGTTATGGCGGAGAGAGGGCCGTTACGAGACATCATGAACACCCGCAAGAACGTCATACGAAGCGTGCACTCTAGGGCCGCTTCCCTGCTTTGCAAGGATCAGCCCCACAGCGCACTGCAGCATAAGACCCGGCGTGACTTCCGCGCAGTTCACGATATAAGCCTCCCCCAATTGCATCGCGGCGGCACTGCGACCTCGTTCACGCCGGAATTTCCCCAAGCTGCCAAAGTTTGCCCATGCGCCGCATTCACGCCGATCTCCTGCTCATTCTCGCCGCCGTCGTTTGGGGCGTCGCCTTCGTTTTCCAGAAGACGGCAATGGACCACATCGGCCCGCTGCTCTTCGTCGCCGCGCGCGCGACAGTCGCGACGCTCGCATTGGCGCCGCTCGCATGGCGCGAGGGCCGCCACGCACCCGATCAGTTCCCGGCGGGGCTCGTCTCGATAGCCGCACTGGGTGGTGGGATCTTCTTCCTCGGCGCCATCGCGCAGCAGACCGGCATCATCACCGCGAGCGTCACCAACACCGGTTTTCTGACAGCGCTATATGTCGTCTTCACACCCTTCCTGGTGTGGCTCGTCATGCGACGCCCGCCGGCATGGCTCGTTTGGCCTGCCGTTGGGATGTCATTCATCGGCATGTGGCTGCTCGGCGGCGGTACCATGGGCGGCTTTGCCCGCGGCGACCTCCTCGTCGCCATCTCCGCGGTGTTCTGGGCGGCGCACGTCGTAGTTGTTGCGCAGGCGACGCGGCACGCGCGCCCTGTCGCCTTCAGTGCCATTCAATTTGGCGTCGTCGCTCTTCTCGGGGCGGCCGGGGCGATAATGTTCGAGCCGATCTCGCTGACGGCGCTTGCGGCGGCCTGGCGCGAGATCGCCTTCGTCGGTCTTCTGTCCAGCGCGCTGACCTTCACGCTGCTGGCCATCGCTATGAAGTACACACCGCCGACCGAGGCCGCGATCATCGTGTCGAGCGAAACGCTGTTCGCCGCGCTGGCCGCCTACCTTGTTTTAGGTGAACGTCTTTCGCTCATTGGGTGGTGTGGCGCGGGCCTCATTCTGGGGGCCGTTTTGCTGGTCCAGGCAGGTCCCAAGCTTCTGCACAAATGGCGCGGCGACGCATCTGATCTAAAATATTGATTTTACTTATCTATATAACTCACTTTGCTCGCTCGAGAGTGGGCGCTTTCGCGCCATTGCGGCGGGGGCCGGGCGTGCTATACCTCTCGCCAAATCCTGCGCTGCACGCATCCGATTCGCCTGATCGGAGCGTGTTTCATGCGCCCTCCTTGACCTGCAGCGGGTGACCGAACGTGGCAGACGATGACAAGACCGGCGGTGACGCCGGTGGCTCCGAGCCGAGCGACATCCGCCCGGTAATGATCTCCGATGAGATGCGGCGCAGCTATCTCGACTACGCCATGAGCGTGATCGTATCGCGCGCGCTGCCGGACGTGCGCGACGGCCTCAAGCCCGTGCATCGCCGCATTCTCTACGGCATGAACGAGCTCGGCCTCGACTGGAACAAGAAGTACGTCAAGTCGGCCAAAGTGGTCGGCGAGGTGATGGGCAACTTCCATCCGCACGGCGACAGCGCGATCTACGACGCACTCGTGCGCCTGACGCAGGACTTCTCGATGAGCGTGCCGCTCGTCGACGGCCAGGGCAACTTCGGCTCCGTCGACGGCGATCCGCCGGCGGCCATGCGCTACACCGAGTGCCGCCTGCAGAAGGTCACGCAGTACATCCTGGACGACCTCGACAAGGATACGGTCGAGTACCAGGAGAACTACGACGGCTCGCGCAAAGAGCCGTCGGTCATGCCGGCGAAGTTCCCGAACCTGCTGGTCAACGGCGCGGGCGGCATCGCCGTCGGCATGGCAACGAACATCCCACCGCACAATCTCGGCGAGGTCATCGATGCCGCCATCGCGCACCTCGACAATCCCGACATCAGCATCGACGAGTTGGTGCAGATCATTCCCGGTCCCGACTTCCCGACCGGCGGGCTCATTCTCGGGCAGGCCGGCGCCATGGCCGCCTACCATCGCGGTCGCGGCTCGATCATCATGCGCGCGCGCGTCGAGGTCGAGGAGCTGCGCCGCGACCGTGAAGGCCTGATCGTCACCGCCATTCCCTATCAGGTGAACAAGCGCGTCCTCATCGAGAAGATCGCCGAGCTGGTGCGCGACAAGCGCGTCGAGGGCATCTCGAACATCTGGGACGAGTCGAGCCGCGAAGGCATGCGCATCGTCATCGAGCTGAAGCGCGATGCCGTGGCCGACGTCGTGCTCAACCAGCTCTGGCGCTATTCCGATCTGCAGACGTCGTTCGGCGCCAATATGATCGCGCTCAACGGCGGACGTCCCGAGCAGTTGAACCTCAAGGACATGATCCAGGCCTTCAACGCCTTCCGCGAGGAAGTCGTGAGCCGCCGGACCAAGTTCCTGCTCACCAAGGCGCGTAATCGCGCCCATATCCTCGTCGGCCTCGCGATCGCGGTCGCCAATATCGACGACATCGTCAATCTCATCCGTCGCGCGCCGAGCCCTGCCGTTGCCAAGGAGCAGCTCATGGAGCGCGACTGGCCGGCGAAGGACGTGGCGCCGCTCGTCGAGCTCATCGCGGACCCGCGCCATCGCGTATCGCACGAAGGCACGACGAAGCTTTCCGACGAACAGGCGAGCGCCATCCTCGAATTGCGCCTTGCCCGCCTGACCGCGCTCGGCCGCGACGAAATCGGCAATGACCTCGCCAAGATCGCGGAGGAAATCAAAGAGTATCTCGCGATCCTCTCATCGCGCGCGCGCATCATCGACATCATCAAAGGCGAGCTGACCGCGATCCGCGACGAGTTCGCTGTGCCGCGCCGCACCGAGATCGTTCCTATGGAGGGCGATCTCGAAGACGAGGATCTCATCCAGCGCGAGGATTGCGTCGTCACGGTCTCGCTCAAGGGCTACGTCAAGCGCGTGCCGCTCGCCACTTATCGCGCGCAGCGTCGCGGCGGCAAAGGCCGCTCCGGCATGACGACGCGCGACGAGGATATCGTCACGCAGCTCTTCATTGCATCGACACACACACCGCTCTTGTTCTTCTCCTCGCGCGGTATGTGCTACCGCATGAAGGTCTGGCGGCTTCCGGCCGCGACCCCGCAGGGCATCGGCAAGGCGCTCATCAATCTCCTGCCGCTCGAGCAGGGTGAGGCCATCACGACCATCTTGCCGCTGCCGGAAGACGCGAGCACCTGGGCCGATCGCGAACTCATGTTTGCGACGCGCTCCGGCAATGTACGCCGCAATAGTCTCGCGGACTTCGAGAACATTAATCGCAATGGCAAGATCGCCATGAAGCTCGACGAGGGCGACCAGATCGTCAACGTCGCGCTGTGCACGCCGGGCGATGACGTGCTGCTGACGAGTGCGGTCGGCCAGTGCATCCGCTTCCCGGCTGATGACGTGCGCCTCTTCAAGGGGCGCGACTCAACGGGCGTGCGCGGCATCCGCCTCGATGACGAGGATCGCGTGATCTCGATGGCCGTCCTCACGCACGTCGAGGCGACACCGGCCGAGCGCGCGGCTTATCTCAAGCAGGCGAGCGCCATGCGTCGCGCGACCGGCGAAGGCGCGGAGAATGGCGGCGAGGTCGAGGCGGCACCCGATGCCGACGCCGAGGAAGTGACGAGCGAGGAGCTGACGCCCGAGCGTTATGCCGAGCTCGGCGCGCGTGAGCAATTCGTACTCACCGTCTCCAGCCGTGGCTTCGGCAAGCGCACATCGTCCTACGAGTACCGCGTGAGCGGACGCGGCGGCAAAGGCATCCTCGCCATGGTCGTCAACGACCGCAATGGACCGCTCGTCGCGTCCTTCCCCGTCGAGCACAGCGACCAGATCATGCTCGTCACGGACGGCGGCCAGCTTATCCGCTGCCCCGTGGACGATGTGCGAACGGCCGGGCGCAATACCCAAGGCGTACGCATCTTCCGCACTGATGCTGAAGAGACCGTAGCATCCGTCGAGCGCATTCCCGACGATGGCGGCGAGAATGGTGAAAACGGCAGCGAGAACGGCGAGGACGGCGCGCCGATCGCACAATAAATGCGACTGCCACGTCAGGAGCACGCGCCCATGCGCAAGAACGAGATGAAGGCGCGGCTCCAGGCGGGCAAGCCGGCGCTCGGCTGCTCGATCATGATCCCCTCGCCGCAGATGGTCGAAATGGCTGCGCACGCCGGTTTCGACTGGGTGCTCATCGATATGGAGCACGGCACGATCGGCCTCGAGACCGCTGAGCTGATGTGCATGGCCGCCGAAGCGCGCGGCATCACGCCGATCGTGCGCCCGCGCAACAATGCGAGCGCGGAGATCACCTCCGTCATGGATCGCGGCGCGGCCGGCGTGCAGGTACCGCACATCAATACCGCTAATGATGCACGGCGCGCGCTCGGCGCCGTCAAGTTCGGACCCGGCGACAATCGCGGGCTCGCCGCCGGTACGCGTCCCGACAGCTATGGCCTCGCCAAAGCCATGCCCGATTTCGTGCGCGAAGCGAACGCCCAGAGCCTCGTCTGCATTCAGCTCGAACACGCCAAGGCCATCGAGAATGTCGATGCGCTGCTCGCCGTCGACGACATCGACGTTTATTTCATCGGGCCGTCGGATCTTTCGCAATCCATGGGACACCCGGGAAATCCCAAGGCGCCGCCAGTGAAAGACGCGATCGAAAAAACACTCGCGCGCATTGTTGCGGCCGGAAAGACGCCGGGGATGCCGGCGACCGCCGATAACCTCGATCAGGTCATCGCCAGCGGCTGCCGCTATATCTATACGCACTTGCCGAAGCTGTTCGGCGCCGGCGCGAATGCGTTTCTCTCGAAGGGACGTCAGTAGCTCGCGCCTGGCCTCAACCGGTAGGGACACCCTCCCGGACCCACCCACCTCTATAAACAACAAGCGGCCCGGAGCCAGCTCCGGACCGCCGTGCTTTCTCGGTCATTCAGGCGAACCTATCAGGGCGTCGCGACCGTGATGTCCGGGAAGGCCGTCTCGGTGAACGGGACGGCATCGCGGTGCTCATCACCGCTGATCACCGAACGGGGCAGCGCCTGACGATAGTCGTCATTGCTGATCTCGGAGCGCGGAAGAGCCTGGGACGGATCATTGAAGGGGTTGAAGGTCTCGGCGTGCGCGGCACCTGCCAGAACGCCGACTGCGAGAAGGGTGCTCAGGATCGTCTTCATAGGAGTTCTCCGTTGATTTCTTGGCCGCTGGAGTTGGGCGATCCAGGCTGCGGTCTGTGCCCATGATCGTCACCAGCTCGTCTTGGCCGGTGAGCAAAAAATGCCCCCAAAGCCCCACCGAAAACATTCTACGGGAGGTCATTCCGCTAACGTTCGGGTTTGCCCGGCGCATACTTGGGTATAGGCGACCGCCAAATGCAAAAGCGGCCCGCGAGGGGCCGCCAAAGTGATAGAAAACGGGGGTGCGGAGGTGTCCGTCGCGCCGGAGGCGCGCCTTTGGCGCGACGCGGGGCGTGGGGCCTGCGGCCCCACTCGCGCAGCGACTAAGGCACCAGGATCATGCGCACGGTCCCGCCATCCGCGAGCTTATCGAAGCCCTCGTTGATCTCTTCGAGCTTGATGCGCTCGCTCATGAGGCGATCCACGGGCAGCAGTCCCTGCTGATAGAGCGAGATGAAACGCGGGATATCGCGCGAGGGAATGCACGATCCAACGTAACTGCCCTTTACCGTGCGCTCCTCCGCGACGAGGTGCGTGCCGGGCAGCGGCATGGTGTGCGTCGGATGCGGCAGGCTCGCGGTGACGGTTGTGCCGCCGCGCTTGGTGATCTTGTAGGCGAGTTCGAGCGCCTTGATGGAGCTCGCCATCTCGAAGGCAAAGTCGACGCCGCCGCCGGTGATATCCTTCACGTGCTCGACGACGTTCGGATCGCGCGCGTTGACGGTATGCGTGGCACCGAGCTGCTTGGCGAGCTTGAGCTTGTCGTCGAGCATGTCGATGGCGACGACCTGCCGGCAACCGGAGAGCTTCGCACCGAGCATCGACATGAGGCCGACGCCGCCGAGACCGACGACGGCGGCGGTCGTGCCGGGTGGCACCTTCGCCGTATTGATGACGGCACCTGCGCCCGTGATGACCGCGCAGCCGAAGAGCGCGGCTTCCTCGAAGGGCAAGGACTTGTCGATCTTCACGACGCTGCAGCGTGAAACGACCGCGTACTCCGAGAACGCCGACACGCCGACGTGGTGATAGACGGTCTTGCCGTTGCGCGAGAGGCGCGTGACGTCGTTGAGCAGCTTGCCCGCGCCGTTCGCCTTGAAGCCCGGCTCGCAGAGCGCGGGGCGGCCTTCCTGGCAGGGTGCACAGCGGCCGCAGTTCGGCACGAATACGAGAATGACGTGATCGCCGACTGCGAGATCCTTCACGCCAGGGCCGAGTTCCATGACCTCGCCGGCGGCCTCGTGGCCGAGCACCATGGGCAGGGGCCGCGGGCGGTCACCGTTGATGGTCGAGAGATCCGAATGGCAGAGGCCCGCCGCACGAATGCGGATCAGCACCTCGTCCTCGCCCGGCGGATCAAGATCGAGCGTCTCGATGACCATGGGCTTGGACATGGCATAGGGGCGCGGCTTTTCCATTTCGTGGATCACGGCGGCGCGGGTCTTCATGGGGCGGCTCCCTGGGCGTTCAGTTTGATTTGCCGGGATGATAGCCGCCTGTGGCCAAGGGGCAACCGGTACTTGTCGCGTCACCTCCGGCGCGGCATGATGCCTCCGCTGGCGGGACTATTGGATCATTCTAGGGGGACTACATCATGCAGATGCTGAAGATCGGACTGGCGTTGGCGCTCGCGCTTGGGATCAGTGCGCCCGTGATGGCGCAGAGCGCGCCGAAGGAAAAGGCGAAGACCACGCAGTCGACGCCGAAGGCCGGCAAGGGCGAGAAGGTCTGCCGTCATACATTCCCCAGCGGTGAGAAGCGCGCCTGGGTCTGCAAGCAGGAGGAGCCCTGCTGCGCGTGGGATCTCATCAACTACGTGAAGTGCGGCTCCACCATCACGAAGTGCCTGTAGGCGCTGAGCTGAAACGGGCACCACAATTCGGGAGGATGCTTTGCTGAGACTCGGATGTGGTGCCGGCTTCTCCTCGGACCGGCTGGAGCCGGCCATCGATCTCGCCGAGAAGGGCGCGCTCGATTATCTCGTCTTCGAGACGATCGGCGAGCGTACGCTGGCCTTCGGGCATCGCGACCGCCAGCTCGATCCCAAGCGCGGCTACAATCCGCAGCTCGCGGCGCGTATGCGTGGCACGCTGGCGGCCTGTAAACGCAATGGCACGCGCATTGTCACGAATATGGGCGTCGCAAATGTTGCAGCGGCTGCCGAGGTCATCGTCGATGTCGCGCGCGCGCAGGGGCTCAGCGGTGTGACCGTTGCAGCCATCGAAGGCGATGATGTCTCCGATCTGATCGGCCCCGATACTGTCCTCTTCGACAATCACGACAAGACAGTCGCGGAAGTCGGGCGGCCTGTCGTCGGCGCCAACGTCTATCTCGGCATTGATGCGATCATCCCCGGCCTGGAGACGGGCGCCGATGTCGTGATCACCGGCCGCGTTGCCGATCCCTCGATGTTTCTCTCGCCGCTCGTGCACCACTATGGCTGGAAGCGCGACGACTGGCAGAAGCTCGGACAGGGCACGCTCGTCGGGCATCTCATGGAATGCGGCATGCAGATCACGGGCGGCTATTTCGCCGATCCCGGCCGCAAGGATGTGCCGCGTCTCGCGGATTGCGGCTATCCAATCGCGGAAGTGGATGAGAACGGCAACTGCGTCATCACCAAGCTCGCCGATGCGGGCGGCATGGTCACGCCGCGCACGGTAAAAGAGCAGCTCATGTACGAGGTGCACGATCCAGCGGCCTACCTGACGCCGGACGTGACGGCGGACTTCAGCCGCGCGACCGTGCAGGAAACTGGACGCGACCGCGTGTCGGTCGCCAACGGCACAGGTCACGAGCGCCCGGACAAGCTCAAGGTGACTGTCGGTTTCGATGGCGGCTTCTTCGGCGAGGCGGGCGTCAGCTACGCGGGCCCGAATGCGACGGCGCGCGCTGCGCTGGCGCGCGACATTCTGCTGGAGCGTCTGGCGCGCCGCCCCGGCTTCGAGGCACTCCGCATCGACCTCATAGGCATCAATTCGCTGCATGCGACGGCGCACGGGCCCCGCGCCGAGAGCAACGACGTACGCGTCCACGCCGCCATGCGCTCGGCCAGCCGCGATGATGTCGCGACGCTGCTCTGGGAGGTCGAATCCCTGCTCTGCTGCGGCCCGGCTGCCGGCGGCGGCTATCGCGGCCAGATCACGCCGAGTGTCATCACGCATTCCGCGCTCATCGATCGCGACGCCCTACGCCCGAGCGTCAGGATGTTCCGTGCATGAGCCGCCGCATCAAGCTGCACGAGATCGCGCACGCGCGCGCCGGCGACAAGGGCAACACGTCGAACGTATCCATCTGGGTGTTCGATCCGGGCGACTATCCGCTGGTCAAGGAGCAGCTTACAGCCGAGCGGATTAATGCCGCCTATCCCGATCTCATCCGCGGCGCGATCAAGCGCTACACGCTCGACCACCTGCATGGACTGAACTTTGTTATGCATGATGCGCTGGAGGGTGGCGTGAATACCTCACTGGGCCTCGACAGCCACGGTAAATCCTGGAGCTTCCTCGTCCTCGATCTCGATGTAGAAGTTCCCGACAACCGGGCAGGATGAGCCCAATGTCGGCGGGGGCTCGTTGAAAATGCAGGCAGGATAGGCGCTTGCCGAGGTTTCTGGACGCAGGTCCGGCCCGCGGTGGGGCAGGACATACTTGTGTCGCACTACTGTTGAACATCGGCGCCGGTTTGCCGGGGAAGGGCAGGCCGCACCGGCAGGAGCACTTGATGAGACGAGCAGGCAAAATCATTGCCGCCCTGTGGCTTGTTGTTGCGGCGACGAGTGTGGCGGGCGCGGATAGCAGCGCCACAGACTGCCTGAGCGACGATAATGAGCGCCGCATCGTCGGATGCTCGATCATCATCGATAATCCAGGCACCCCGCCCCTCGAGCGCAGCAATGCCCTCGCGATCCGCGGTCTCGCGCTCGCCATCAAGGGGCAGCTCGATCAGGCCATCCAGGACTATGACGCCTCGCTCGCAATCAACCCCAATTCACCTTCCGCGCTGAACAATCGCGCTTGGGCCTATTTCCGCGCCGGCCGCGGGTCCGAGGGGCTGCCGGATGTCGAGCGTTCACTCATGCTCAATCCGGATAGCGAGCACTCCTGGGACACGCGCGCGCACATCCGCCAGCTCATGGGCAATATCGAGGGCGCCATTCGCGACTACGAGATGGCCATCCACCTCGGCGGCGAGCGCATGATCAAGCTCTACCAGTGCGGGCTCGCGGAACGTGGGCTGTACCGGGGGCAGATGGACGGCATCTATAATGCCGACACCAAGACGGCACTACACACCTGCACGCGCGATCGTGAATGCGATCCGCTCCCCGCCGACGAGCAGTGCAGGCTGCCGACTTCTTGAGCTTGCCCCTGCCTGCGGGAAAGAGGTCGCCTGACCGCTGTCGTGCTTTGGCAGGGGCGGCAATACGGCTATTTCGCGCCAGCTGCGGCCCCGGCTGAGCCAGCCCAACAATTGATGACGTCCCGCGCCATGGCGGGAGGTGCGATCCTGGCAAGCTTTCCAGCAGGCGCGGGCAAAAGCAAATCCGCAGGGCGCCTCTGCGCCATAGGCCCTCGCACCAGCTGCACCGGGGGTGTTAGGCTCGCTCATCCGCCAGCCAGCATCTCGAACCGGAGCCGTGAGCCTCATGTCCAAGTCGCCCAAAACAGCAGCCGCCGGCGCCAACACGGCCGCCGTGGAAAAAACCCTCGAAACCGCTGAGGCTGCCAACAAGAAGATCCACGCCTTCACGCAGATCACGCGCGACAGTGCGCTCGCCGAGGCGCAACTCGCCGATGTGCAGGTCGCTGAAGGCGCCGCACACGGACTGCTGCACGGCATGCCCGTCGGCATTAAGGATATTGCCGATGTCGAGGGGCTCGTCTCGGGCTGCGGATCGCTGACGCGCAAGCAGGCCGCACCCGCCGAGCGTGATGCCCATGTCGTCACGAAACTGCGCACCGCAGGCGCCATCGTCGTCGGCAAGACCCACACCGTCGAGTAC
>JAEYPL010000064.1 GCA_023410905.1 Pseudomonadota bacterium | reverse complement strand
GACGTCGAGCAGATCGTGCGCGACCTCGTCGAGGTCGGGATCGGCCTCGTCAAGGACGAGCGGCGCCGGCAGGTGCGCGCCAAGGCGCATCTGGCGGCCGAGGACCGCGTGCTCGATGCCCTCGTCGGCCCGACGGCGAGTGCCGCGACGCGCGATTCCTTTCGCCGGAAGCTGCGCGCCAACGAGCTCGACGACAAGGAGATCGAGATCGAGACCGCCGGTGGCGCGCCGACCACGCCGATGTTCGAGCTGCCGGGGATGCCGGGCGCCTCGATGGGCGCGATCAACCTCTCGGACATGCTCGGCAAGGCTTTTGGCGGGGCGAAGCCCCGGACGCGCCGCACCACCGTGAGCGAGGCCTACGAGCCGCTGATCGCGGAGGAATCCGACAAGCTTCTGGATCAGGACGCGCTCGTCCAGGAGGCGCTGCGGCAGGTCGAGGAGAACGGCATCGTCTTCCTCGACGAGATCGACAAGATCTGCGCGCGCTCGGAAGGCGGGCGCGCCGGCGCCGACATCTCGCGCGAGGGCGTGCAGCGCGATCTCCTGCCGCTGATCGAGGGGACGACCGTCGCGACCAAGTACGGCCCGATCAAGACCGACCACATTCTCTTCATTGCGTCGGGTGCTTTTCATCTGGCCAAGCCTTCGGACTTGCTGCCGGAGCTGCAAGGCCGCCTGCCCATTCGCGTCGAGCTGAAGCCCCTGACGCGGGAAGATTTCCGCCGCATTCTGACGGAGCCGCAGGCGAGCCTCATCAAGCAGTACATTGCGCTCATGGCCACCGAAGGGCTGACGCTCAGCTTCACAGACGATGCCATCGATGCCATCGCCGATATTGCGGTTTCGGTGAATTCGACGGTCGAGAATATCGGCGCGCGGCGGCTGCATACGGTCGTTGAGCGCGTGCTCGACGATATCTCGTTCGATGCCTCCGATCGGAGTGGAAACACCGTGGGGGTGGATGGCGCCTACGTGCGCGCGCGCGTCGGCGATCTCGCGCGCAATGCGGATCTCTCGAAGTTTATTCTCTAGGCTCGATCGCGCACGATCTCGATGCCGACCGTGCGGCAGCCGGGAACGATATCGGGCTTCTCAAGACGTACGACGGCGCGCATGACGCGAGCGTCCGCGAGGCAGCGCTGGGCAATGCGCTCCGCCAATGTCTCGAGCAGGTTCGTGTGTCCGCTTTCGATGATCGAGCGGATACCCGCGACGACGGAGCCGTAGTCGAGCACGGCGCCGAGGTTGTCGGACTGGCCGTCGTAGTCATCGACGACGAGTAGATCGACCGAGACGACAATGCGCTGCTCGTAACGCTTCTCGAGCTCGTACACGCCGACAGAGGCCATCAGCTCCAGATCGCGCACGAAGACGCGCCTCAAGGGGCGTTCTCCCGACGCCTTCGAGCCGGCGGACGAGGACTGCAGCGGCTCTGTCATGGTGTTGGCTCTTGTCGGATCATGGTCTTGCTGCCGGCCAGGCGAGGTGCTGCCCCGCATCGAGGGCGATCATCTGGCCGGTCATGGACGGTGCGTCAATGATGAAGCGGACGGCGGCGGCGATCTCCTCGGGCGGCGTCGCGCGGGTGAGTAGTGTGTCGGCCACCTCCTCGCGGAAGGCCTCCGGCGTCTGGTGGATGCTGGCCAGCACCGGTCCCGGGCCGATGGCATTCACACGGATGCGGGGGGCGAGTGCCTGGGCGAGCGTCTGCGTGGCGGCATAGAGGCCGGCTTTGGCGATCGTGTAGGAAAAGAATTCGGGCGTCAGGCGCCAGACACGTTGATCGATGATGTTGACGATCAGGCCCTGGCGATCGGCGGGCAGGCGTGCCGCGAAAGCCTTGGCCAGCAGGACGGGCGCGCGCAGATTGACGGCCATCTGGCGGTCCCACTGGGCGGGATCCAGGCTTTCGATGCGATCGTCCAGAAAGAGCGCGGCGCTGTTCACAAGCAACTGGGGGGCCCCGAACGCGTCGACGCAGCGCTCAATCAGTTCATCGGCGGCGCCGGTATCGGCCAGATCAGCGCCGATCGCCAGCGCCTTGCTCCCCAAGGCCCTGATCTCGGCGACAACGGCCTCGGCCTCATGGCGCGAGGTCGCGTAGTGCACGCCGACCCGCCATCCAGAGCGGGCAAGATCGAGTGCGATTGCGCGCCCGATCCGCCGCCCGGCGCCGGTAACCAGCGCTATGCGGGGGCCATTTTGGTCCATGCTTGGCACCAGCAACTCCGATTGCCTCGGGGAACTTCTGCGACAGCATTTTGCGGAGCCTCAGGTGCGAGCTGAGTCGCGTCTGCTTGCGCTCTGCAGGGCGTCCGGGATCATGACGCGCCCGGCGACCACTAACAAGTCCGATAGAAAACCGGGCGTCCGCCGCCATTGCGAACTCCGATGGCGCCAAAACAGGCACCAATCGAGGCCATCTTGACTAATTTGGAGGCATTCGAGAGTGATAAATTGCCCATAAGCACCAGAGTGTTACGCGGGCGCCACGCTCCCCCCGCTACGTCGCATAAACGCGCAACCTCGGCTTGCGTCGGTGACACCTCATCCGCAACATTGCCGTCACATACAGGGAATTCTCAGGGACTTCCGACGGGACAACGAGGGGATAGCTACAATGAGCACGACCGGGACACTGGCAAAGAGCATCGCGGGGGCGATGGCACTTGCATTCCTCGCTGGCCCCGCCGCCGCGGGCGGTCTCAAGGACGAGCCGATGCCTTCCGACCGCATCTTCGCGTGGTCGGCCAGCTTCGCCTTGACGAACGATTACGTCTTCCGTGGCATGAGCCAGACCTCGAAGGATCCCGCCGTGCAGGCCACGTTCGAGGCCACGTACGGAATTCTGTATGGCAACGTGTTCGTTTCGAACCTTGAGTTCGGCGACGCGCCGGTCAGCGGTCGGAACGTGGCGACCACGGAGCTGACCTTTGGCGCAGGCATCAGGCCGGTGCTCGGCCCGGTCAGCTTCGACCTTGGCGTCATCTACTACACCTACCCGGGCGCACATGACAGCGCCTCCGATGGTTTGACTGAGCTGAACTTCGTCGAGCTCAGGGCGGGCGCGAGCGTATCGCCGTGGAAAGGTGGCACCGTCGGTGTGATCGGCTACTGGTCACCCGACTACACCGGCGAGACGGGCGATGTCTGGACCTTTGAAGGCACCTTCGCGCAGGAACTGCCGAAGATCCGCGACATTGGCGTCACGTTCAGTGCCCTCTACGGTTACCAGTCGGGTGACAGCAGCGCGTACGCCTTTACGTTCGGCGACGACCATTACTCATACTGGAACGCCGGCGTGACGCTGGGCTTCCACGAGCGCTTCAGCCTCGACCTGCGTTATTGGGACAGCGACCTGGATATCTGCCAGGACACGAAGCTTCTGCACTGCGGCGCGCGCTTCGTCGCGACGGCCAAGGCCACGTTCTGAGCATAGCATCCGCTTCCCGGCGGCAGTCGAAGCGGGGTCCTTCGGGACCCCGCTTTATTTTTGGGTGGGGATACAGCGCAAACCTCAAGCGCAGCCGGGTCGCGCTTATTGGAGCAAGGTCCTACCAGGTCACTGCGGCTTTCAGCTTGCCTGTCCAGTCCGGCTGCGTTTCGCTCATGCTGGTCAATGCGCCGAGCTCGAGCGAGAATTTCGAGCCGAGCGGATCGCCGAGCGCACGCGGCGCCATGCCGAGGCCGACATAGAGTCCGGGGGCTGAACGGTGCGTCTGCAGGGCCGTGCCGGGAACGCTGGCGGCGTCTGATATCGAGCCGAATGCCTCGATGCCGAGCGCGACGCCACTGGCGATCTCGCCCTTCAGGCCTGCGGTATAGGCGAACGCGACATCGCCCCCCTCGTGTTGGGGGCCGAAGCTGTGCGCCACTTTCGGGCTGAGTGTCAGCGCGAGTTGATCACCGCCCATCTTGAACTGGGGCCCGGATTCGATGGCATTCGTCCCGGCCGTCTGCAGAGTCATGTCGAGGCCTGTATGCCAGCCCCAAGATATGGCCGGGCCGAGGCGACCGAGATTGAGCCGTGCATCGGCACCCGCGGCTGTGAAGCGCATTTCATCGCCGACGGGGGCATCGAAACCGGCGCGGACAGCGGTGCTGAAGTTATTCGTGACAGCGTAGCCTCGCTTCATCTCCGCGGGGAAATGCTCAGGCGCGGCAGCAACGGAGTATCCCGACTTGATGGCGCGCGCGATAGCGCTCTGCGTCTCCTGCGGAGAAAAGGCAGCCGCCGCGGCGCCGGGTACGGAAGGGGCTGCACCGAGGCCAATGCTCGGCTGCACGGCTTGATCAGGCAACGGCCAGTTCGGGTCGAGCTCCAACTGAAGGTCAGCGGGAAGCTCCTCGGCATAGTCGAAATTCAGCCGCTCTTTCTTGGGTGGTCCCGCAAGAGCTTCCGTTGCCGCGCCTGCAAGCAGCGACGTCGCCAGTAGTCCAAGTGAAACGCTGCGCGAAATCATGATCGACTCAAACCTGCTTGCTACTCTCATGTGAGATCATAGCGAGGAAGGTTGGCAGACCAATGGCGCATGCGACAGGCGAGGCATCGTGCCGCGTGGTCGATCTACGGCATGTGCATGATCAGCAACAATATTCAGAGAGCGGCGTAGTCTCTACCAGATGAGGGCCGCCTTGATTTTGCCGGTCCAGTCCGGCGTTGCGTCCGTTAGTCCGGCGAATGCGCCGATCTCAATTGCAAGCTTCGTTGCGCCGCGATCCCCGCGCGCCGGGCTGACCTCGCGATCGATATAGACGACGGGGCCGATACGATGCTCCTGAAAACTCGTCCCAGGCGCGTCACCAAGATCGGGGATCGATCCGAAAGCCTCCAGGCCGAGCGCCAAGCCCTCACGCACTTCTGCCTTGAGACCTACGGCATAGGCGAATGCGAGTCCGTCTTCGCGGTTTCGGCCGAAGGTCTATTCAAACAGCGGATTGAGCGTAAGCGAGAGCGCGTCGTCGCCGAACTTGATTAGCGGACCGAAGACGACAGTGTTGGTTTCGTCGCGGTGGGCGCGAAAGTCGACCCCGGTGAACCACGCGAGCGTGATGCTCGGCCCAAGCTTGCCGAGATACACTTGGCCTTCGACGCCTGCGGTAGAGAGATCGGTGCTCTCGCCGACGGGTCTATCGAAGTTCAGTTTTACGCCTGCCTTGAAACGGTCGGTGAAGGCATAGCCGGCGACGAACTCGAATGAATGTCTGATACGATCGGCATTGGCCGGAAAGCCCGAATTGAACGAGTGGTTCGTCAGGATCTCAGTTTCGCCCTTCTCGACCTCGGGCGCCTTGACGTCGAGCGGGCCCGCAGTGGCCGGCACCGTGATTGCGGCGATAAGCACGCCCACCAGAACTTTTGCTGCGACTGGACGCAAATTCATGAGGTAACGGCTCCCACTGGCATCTTTTATTAGGAATGATTTGCATTTGAGATGGAGTGACGCAAGCACAATGGATCATGCGTAACCGATCCGTTCAGGACGAGATGCAGCAGGGCCACACAGCGTGTGAAAATGGAATGCGGTTGCCACGTGACGGGCGGCCTTGGCAAAATCGCGGAAAACGAGGTCAGCGCGCCGTGATGGCGTACGCTTCAGCACCTCGGAAACGTGGGAGGACGGTCGCCATGACCCTCGCTTATATGCCGGGCTTCGGCAACGACTTCGAGACTGAGAGCCTGCCGGGTGCGCTGCCGCAAGGTCAGAACTCGCCGCAGCGCTGCGCATACGGGCTCTACGCCGAGCAGTTGTCCGGTTCACCCTTCACGGCGCCGCGCGGCACCAACGAGCGCTCGTGGCTCTATCGTATTCGCCCTTCCGTGCGCCATGCGAGCCACTTCAAGAAGATCGCGGTGCCGCACTGGAAGACGGCGCCGGCACTCGATGAGCACGAGCTTCCCCTTGGACAATTGCGCTGGGGACCGGTGCCGATCCCCAACGAACGCGTGTCGTTTATCGATGGACTGCGCACGATGACCACCGCAGGCGACGTCAACACGCAGGCGGGCATGGCGGCGCACATCATGCTCATGACGTGGCCGATGGAGGACGAGTACTTCTTCAATGCTGACGGCGAGCTGCTCATCGTTCCGCAGGAAGGTCGCGCGCGGTTCTTCACGGAGTTCGGTATCATCGAGGCCGGCCCGGGTGATATCTGCGTCATTCCACGTGGTGTGAAGTTCAAGGCATCCCCGATCGATGGCCCGGTGCGGGGTTATGTCTGCGAGAACTACGGCGCCAAGTTCACACTGCCGGATCGTGGTCCGATCGGCGCCAACTGCCTCGCCAATGCACGGGATTTCAAGACGCCGGTCGCGGCCTTCGAGGATAAGGATCAGCCCTGCAAGCTCACCGTCAAGTGGGCAGGGAAATTCTATGTAACGGAGATCGGTCACTCGCCGCTGGACGTCGTCGCCTGGCACGGCAACTACGCGCCTTACAAGTACGACCTCAGAACCTATTCGCCCGTTGGCGCCATCCTTTTCGACCATCCCGATCCATCGATCTTCACGGTGCTTACTGCGCCGTCGGAAACAGCCGGCACGGCGAATGTGGACTTCGTCATCTTCCCGGAGCGCTGGCTCGTTGCCGAGCACTCGTTCCGACCGCCGTGGTATCACATGAACATCATGTCCGAGTTCATGGGGCTCATCTACGGTGTCTACGATGCCAAGCCCCAGGGCTTCACGCCGGGCGGCATGAGCCTTCACAACTGCATGCTTCCGCACGGTCCGGATGCCGATGCCTTCCGTCATGCAAGCACGGTCGAGCTCAAACCGGTGAAGCTGACGGGCACCATGGCTTTCATGTTCGAGACGCGCTTTCCGCAGCATCTCACGCGCTTTGCGGCCGAGCTCGAGTCCCTGCAGCCCGATTATGCCGCCTGCTGGGATGGCCTCGAGAAGCGCTTCAACGGCAAGCCCTAGTCCTGGCCCTAGCCAGAACCAATGATAACAACATCAGGAGGAAACATGAGCGGCAAGGCCTTCGCATCGGTCGGCGACATGACCGAGAAGAAGATTTCGTTCACCGAGATCGGGCGCAATCTCTATGCTTTCACCGCCGAGGGCGATCCCAACACGGGCGTCATCATCGGCGACGACGCGGTGATGATCGTCGATGCCCAGGCGACGCCGCGCCTTGCCGGCAAGGTCATCGAGCACATCCGCAAGGTCACGGATCGGCCGATCAAGTATGTCGTGCTCTCCCACTATCATGCCGTGCGCGTGCTCGGTGCCTCCGCCTTCAAGGCGAGCGAGATCATAGCCTCCGAGAAATGCCATGCCATGATCCACGAGCGGGGACAGGAGGACTGGGATTCCGAGTTCGGCCGCTTTCCACGTCTCTTCCAGGGACATGAGTCCATTCCTGGCCTGACGTGGCCGAGCATGACCTTCAAGCAGCGCATGACCGTCGACCTCGGCAGGCGCCCCGTGGAACTTATGTTTGTTGGGCGTGCGCATACAGCGGGTGACATCGTCGCCTTCGTGCCGGACGCCAACGTCATGATGACCGGTGATATCGTAGAGTATCATTCTGCCTGCTACTGCGGCGACGCGCATTTCAACGATTGGCCGGGAACGCTCGAAGCCATCCGCGCCTATGCGCCGGACTCGATCGCACCGGGCCGTGGTGGCGCACTCGTCGGCACGGCGCAGGTGAACGAGGCGCTCGACCTCACCGCCGAGTTCGTGCGCTCGACCTATCGTCCGGTCGCGCAGGTTGCGCGGCGCGGTGGTTCACTCAAGGAAGCGTGGGATGCCTGCCGCGCCGCGTGCGATCCGAAGTTTGCGAGCTACGCCATCTACGAGCACTGTCTGCCCTTCAATGTCGCGCGTGCCTACGACGAGGCTCTCGGCATCGACACGCCGCGTATCTGGACGGCGGAGCGTGATCAAGCCATGTGGGCCGCGCTGCAGGGGTAGTCGCTGGCTGAAAGATTGACGACAGAATTTTGGAGCGCGCCACAACCCCTCTCCCCGCGCGCCGGGAGAGGGCTAGGGTGAGGGGCGGCGGCAAACACAAACGTCTGCCATTGTGCCCCTTCATCCCGGCCTTCTCTTCGCGCCAAAGGCGCGCTTCCAGCGCGACAAGCACGGGGAGAAGGGGAAGCAGGCGCGCGGTGGAGTAGGCCAGATGCCACGCTATCGCTCACCCATATTTCCGTTCGTGCGACCGCCCGAGCTCGACGGCCGCGCGGGTCGCCGCTGGCATGTCGCCATCGTCGGCGCAGGTCCCGTCGGCCTCGCCGCGGCGATCGACCTCGCGCTTCATGGCATTGCCTCGGTCGTCATCGACGAGAGCGATATCGTCTCGACCGGCTCACGCGCCATCTGCTGGTCGAAGCGGACACTCGAGATCTTCGATCGCCTCGGCGTCGGCGATCGCATGGTCGCGAAGGGCGTGACATGGAAAGTCGGCCGTCTCTTTCACCGCGATCGCGAGGTCTATGCCTTCGACCTTCTCCCCGAGGCCGGGCACAAGCGGCCAGCCTTCATCAATCTCCAGCAATATTACGTCGAAGAGTACTTGGTCGAGCGCGCGCGCGACTTCCCGGATCTCATCGAGTTGCGTTTCAAGAGCCGCGCGAGGGCTGTCGGGCAGGAGCTCGACCATGCCTGGATCGATGTCGAGACACCGGAGGGCGCCTACCGCCTCTCGGCCGACTATGTCGTGGCCTGCGACGGTGTCCGCAGTACGGTGCGCCGCAGCCTGGGTCTGGACTTCGTCGGCCGCGCGTTCGAGGAACGCTTTCTCATAACCGACGTCGAGATGACCGCCGAGTTTCCCTCCGAACGCTGGTTCTGGTTCGAACCGCCCTTTCACGATGGCCAGTCGGCACTCCTGCACAAGCAGCCCGACAACATCTACCGGATCGACCTGCAGCTCGGCCCCGATGCCGATCCGGAAGTGGAGCGCCGGCCGGAGCGTGTCATTCCGCGCATCAAGGCGATGGTTGGCGAACGGCCCTTCGAGGTGGATTGGATTTCGGTCTACAGCTTCCAGTGCCGGCGGCTCGAGCGCTTCGTCCATGGCCGCGTGATCTTCGCCGGTGACAGCGCGCACATCGTCTCGCCGTTCGGCGCACGCGGCGGTAATGGCGGCATCCAGGACGTCGATAATCTCTGCTGGAAGCTCGCGGCCGTCGTGAAAGGGGAGGCGCCGCCGGCTCTGCTCGAGACATACAACCTGGAGCGCATTCACGGCGCCGACGAGAACATCCTCAATTCCGCGCGCGCGACGAGCTTCATGACGCCGAAATCGCCCACGGAGTGCCTCTTTCGCGACGAGGTGCTGGCGCTTGCCGGCGCGCATCCATTTGCGCGCCAGCTGGTGAATTCAGGACGCCTGTCGCGGCCTTGCTCGCTCGCGGGATTCTCGCTCGGCTCGCCCGACGAGGCGGGCATTGGCGGCGCGATGGTGCCTGGTGCGCCGTGCCTCGACGCGCCCATACGTACTGCTCAGGGCCGCGATAGCTGGCTGCTCGACCACCTGGGCGGCAGCTTCATCGCGCTGGGCTTTGAGCGCCTGCCGCCAACGCCTCCCGGCGTGCGCCGGCTTACTGTCGGCGAAACCGGCGATCTCGTGGATGCGCATGGCCTGCTCGCCGCCCGCTACGGCGTCGCATCGGGTGTCGTCTATCTCATCCGGCCGGATCAGCACGTGGCGGCGCGCTTGAAAAATCCGACGACTGCGGATCTGGCCAGTGCGCTCGCCCGCGCCAATGGGAGGCTCGACGCATGACAGGTTCCCCCCTCACGACGGACTGGAATCTCGGCACGCACGGCGATGACGTCTATGCTCTGCTGATGGCGGCCCACGAGGGGCTCTCGGAGGCGGAGAGCGCGCGCCTGAATGTTCGCCTCATATTGCTGCTGATGAACCACATCGGCGACCGCACGACGCTCGAGGCGGCCATCGCCGTCGCGCGAACAAATGGATCTGAGCCCGCGAGGGCCGAATGAGAGCAGGGAGAAAGTCGGAATGAACATTTCACTCAAAGGCAAGCGCGCGGTGATCGCGGGCGGCAGCCGAGGCATCGGTCGCTCGATCGCGCTTGCGTTCGCTGAGGCCGGTGCGAATGTGTCGATCTGCGCGCGCGGTGCCGAGGGCTTGAAGGCGGCGGCGGGCGACATCGGCAACTATGGTGGACAGGTGCACTGGGGGGCGTGCGACCTCGGCGATGCAAAGGCGATCTCAAGCTACGTCGAGAGCGCGGCCAACACGCTCGGTGGCATCGACATCCTGGTGAACAATGCGTCCGGCTTCGGCATGGCCGACGACGAAGCGGGCTGGGCGGCCAGCCTCAACATCGACGTGCTGGCGACCGTGCGCGCTTCGCACGCAGCTATCCCGCACATCGAGAAGGCGGGCGGTGGCTCCATCGTCAATATCTCGTCGATCTCCGGCCATCGCGCGAGCGCGCGCTCGGCGCCCTATGCGGCAGTGAAGGCTGCCGTGATCAACTACACGCAGTCGCAGGCGGTCATGCTGTCGGGCAAGCGCATCCGCGTGAATGCGATCGCACCCGGCTCGATCGAGTTCTCCGGCGGTACCTGGGAGAAGCGCAAAACGGAAAACCCGGCGCTCTACGAGGCGACACTCAAGTCCATCCCCTGGGGCCGCTTCGGTGCGCCCGAAGAGATCGCGACGGTCGCGCTCTTCCTCGTCAGCGACATGGCGGGCTGGGTGACCGGGCAGACGATCACGGCCGACGGCGGTCAGTTCCTGGCCTAAGCAGGCAGCGGCGAACCGGTGCCTGCAAACGCAATCTTCGGCGTCCTTCCGGCATCGTCCGTGAGGGGCGGCGGCAGGGTACCGGATCCGCCTGTTTTGGGGCCTGGGCGCGGCCGATTGGCAGCTCGTCGAGCATGGCTTGCACTTCCTGTGACGAGCGTGTATTAGGGCGAACCTCGACGTCGGGCCGCGGGCCCGCGTCGGTGTTTTGCGCTCCAACGCACCATGCGGGGGGCGCCGCGCGCGGGTAGCTCAGTTGGATAGAGCACCAGACTACGAATCTGGGGGTCGTGGGTTCGAATCCTTCCCCGCGCGCCATTAAAATCAAGCACTTATCCATCTCCTTTGATGTCTCCTCCTAGTGCCGGGTATCGCTGCGGGTAACAGACCTCTGTCAAGCCGCCTGCGCGCTTGCTCGAGCGTCAATACTAGGATGCATAATTAAAACGGCGCCGCAGATCGTGATCTTACGGCATGTTAGCGGGGCATTGCGGCGGACGGTATGCCGACTCCATTCCGCCAGTTCACATAGACGGGGGAATTTCCATGGCACGTGGACTTCATCGGCTCCCAGCGCGGACTGTCCCATCAGCCAAGCGCGGACGCCACAGCGATGGGGGCGGCCTCTATCTCGTCGTCGACGCCTCCGGCGCTCGGCGCTGGGCCTTCATGTACTGGCGCGACCGCAAGCCGACTGAGATCGGCCTCGGCAGTCCGATAAAGGGCGTCGATCTGCCTATGGCGCGCGACAGGGCGGCCGAATGCCGCCGACTGCAGGCCCTTGGGCAAGATCCGCGGAGTTGGAAGGTGCCGGCGCGCTTGGCGCCGACGTTCGAGGCCATGGCCGAAGATGTGGTGGCCGCCCTCGAGGATGGATGGCGGAACGACAAGCACGCGGCGCAGCGGCGGTCGACGTTCAAGGCCTACTGCGGGCCGATCGCCGCCAAGGCCGTCGACAGGATCAGCACCGATGACGTGCTCGAGGTACTGCGGCCCATCTGGTCGACCAAGCCGGAAACGGCCGCTCGCCTCAGAGGGCGCATAGAGAAGGTGCTGGACGCTGCCCGGACCAAGAACTATCGCCAGGGCGACAACCCCGCGCGCTGGCGCGGCCACCTCGACAACCTGCTCGCCAAGCAAACGAAGCTCGGTCGCGGCCACCATGCGGCAATGCCCTGGCGGGATGTGCCGGCTTTCGTGGAGAAGCTGCAAGCCGTCGATGCCGCGGCCGCACGCGCCCTTGAGTTCACCATCCTGACCGCGGCGCGCACGGGCGAGACGCTTGGCGCCCAATGGCCTGAGATAGACCTCGAGGCGAAGATCTGGACCGTGCCAGCCGAGCGCATGAAGGGCGCCAAGGAGCATCGCGTGCCGCTTACAGCCCGGGCAGGCGCCATCCTGGCTGACATGAAGGCCAAGAGCACGGGCAGCCCCTACGTGTTCCCCGGAAGGAAGCACAACCGGCCACTGGTCTCGTCGTCGATGGATAACGTGCTCGCCCGCCTCAAGACGTTTGTGACGGTCCACGGCTTCCGCTCGTCGTTCAAGGCCTGGGCGACAGAGGCGACGTCGTTCCCGAACGAGCTTTCGGAGGCAGCTCTCGCGCACGTGACCGGCAACCAGGTCGAAAGAGCCTACCGGCGGACGGACGCGCTTGAGCGCCGGCGCGAGCTCGCTCATGGCGGCCTGGGATGAGCACGTGAGGGGATGACGTCTATTCGCGGTCTACTTTAGATCGATAGACCACCGAGTTTGCCGCAGGCCTTGGCCTACAGGGCCCACGATCTGCGCGGAGCGCCTCAACAATCATGGACGATAGGGCATTGAAATCTTCCTCGCACATGCCCTCGCATTGGCAGAGCTTCGCATCCTTGGGCGGGAGCTGTTCGACGACGAGGCGCACATAGGCGGCCGGATCTTGCTCGGCAAACTTCCTGAGCGTCGCTGCCCCGTACTCCAGCCAGCTTTCCAGCACCGCGATGAGAGCACGAGGCTGTTTCGCCGTGAAGTCCGGCTTTAAATACACATAGGCATCCGTGGCAAAGGCGTCGTTCTGGAAGGCGTTTGACTGAAAGCCTACGTCCATGAATTATTCCTCAGACGCGCATTGTTACGCGTAGGCTCGGTAGGAGGGGAAAGCGGAAATGTTCCAATACCAGTCATTTGACGATGCTCCCGGGATGGTAGACAGCCGCGCCAAGCTGGATGCCTTCAAGCTCCCGGAACTCCGCGGCAAATCATTCTTCGATGTTGCGTGCAACGAGGGCTATTATTGCGGAGCCGCTCTGCAACAAGGCGCGTCTCGCGTCGTTGGTCTCGACTCACACAAAGGATTTCTCGTCCGCGCGAAACAGCGATTTCCAGCCGCTGATTTCATTTGTCAGTCTTGGAATTCACTTCCCGACAACAAGTTTGACGTGGTTCTTTTCGCGTCGGCCCTGCACTACATCCGCACTGAAGAAAAAATCACGGAGCACTTGACGAGGTTAAGGGATTGCCTCGCGCCCGGTGGGGTTCTCGTATTGGAAGCCGGAGTTATGCCCGGGCTCGGCGCAGCTCTGACGGAGCACAAGCGCAGTGATGGGTCGGTGATCTTCTACCCGACCTTTCGGCTGCTGGAGGAGATGCTTCGCGAAGCCGGACTGGCTTACCGTTTCATGGGATACTCTGAGCCCGAAGACCGAGTGCCGCGCCGAGTGATGCACTGTCGCATCCGCAAGCCCTCCGTCCTCTTTCTGACGGGCGATACGTGCCACGGCAAAACGTCTATGTCGCTTGCCGTCTGTGACTACGATTACGACCGGTACATTTGCGTCGATGTGATCGGCCAAGACGCCTTCAGGAAGCGGTACCCGGAAATTCCGTTTGATCCGCTCCAAACCAACGGGGTGCTGGAGCTGTTCTATCGGGCCCCCGATGGCGCGGCGTATATGGCCGACTGCCTCGCCGCCGAAATACGCGAGATTGCCGACGAGGCGGGAAGAAAGGCAGTCATAGTCGATGGGCTCGATGCCAGCAGAGAGGGCTTTCGGGATGTGCTTCGAGAGACGGTCTCTCGGCTGGGCGACGAGTTCGTCGTCTGGACTGCCGGCATATCCCATCAAGCGCCACCATCCTGACCACGGCGGTCGATCCAGCCCACTGTGTTTACAGTCGAGCCTGTCACCGTGCCGCCGGAAACGAACACCATGTGATAGACTTGGCGGGAGGTGTTCGTCTTTCCCCTGATCAGAACGCCCGCTCCTGCAATGTCCGAGGCCAGTGACGTTGCCAAGTAAATGACATTGGCAGAGCCCGCCGCAGCCCCACCAAAATAGACGCCGCTGAAGCCTGCCGTGCCCTGCGTATGCACGAGCTGAAGAATGGGCTCAACCTCGATGCCTTCCGGCACCGAGAGCGTCGGCAGCGCAGAGGCTTTAGCCCCACCCGAGTTGTAGTTTGAAATAGGAACAGACAGCATGGTCTGATCGCCGTCCTGCTTGATCACCCATATCGCCCCGCTGATCCGCCGGAACGAATATATGCGCCTGAAGCTGTCGTAGTTCGCCGGCATGGTGGGCGATGTGGCGGACGCCGAGAACAGCGCGTCGACGACGCCCGTATCAGAACGGCGGATGAGAAAGACGTGATACGTGGTGTCGGCGATCGAACCCGTATCGAGACCGCCGTTTCCGCTCCCCACTGCCCAAGCCGCATCAAGGCGCTTGGTAAGAGCCGAGCTGAGATCAATGTTGGCTACGACAGAGCTGCTGGGAGAGGCACGGCAGGCGCCTGCAGCAATGTCAAGGTCATTGGTCGCATCAGTGACGTTGTTCGAGACCGCCAAGCCGTAAATGTAGCCGGACGGATATCCGATGATCGACAAAGCCTGCGCGCCAGTGAGAGCATCGATGTTTCCGCCTGCTACTCGACCCACAATTCGCTGCTCTGCACTCGAGCAGTGTGATTAAGATCGTCGCGCCCAAGCGATGCCTTCCAAATCAGCACGAGTTCGGCGTCTGTGAGGACGCGCTCGCGCTGGTTTTCGGGAGATGGCTTGCGAACGCCCATGGTCGGCGACACTTCCAGGATGTCGCGCTCGCAGCACCAGGAGAAGAACCTGCTCAGCGCCGACAGTTCTCGATTGGCCGTCGTCGTCTCCCGGCGGGCGAGGGATTCATCGAGCAGGGCAATGATGTCCCGGCGGCGAATGCCGGTAACCGACCGCTCCGCCCAGCGCGCCACAATGCGGTTAGGCACGTTGATGAAGGCCGGCGGCTTCCCAGGTCTGAGTTGTCTTGATCTATCTGCAACCCAAGCAAGGGCGCCGATGCAAGCCTCCCTTGCGGGCGTATCACCTTCCAGTAGCCGGCCGCGCATAACGGCGCCGAACCGCTCTGCGGCCTCCGGCGAAACCTCTGCCCTCGCCTTCATGATCGCCCGAGAACGGCTTAGAGCTTCCTGCGCCCGGTCGCAGTCAGCTTCAGAATTGTTATGCGGTCCTTAAGGAGATCGTCCATTTCAGCGATGCCATCCTCGACCATCGCATAGAGCCGTTTCAGCTTGTCCGTCGCTTTTTCGGCATCGCGTTCAAGCGATGCCAGCCGCGCATCAAGCGCGGCCCTACGCGCTGCACGCCGCGCGATCAGAAGCACGCGGCCGGTGCGGTGCTGGCTGCGCTGGTCCTCGAAGCCGTCCTTCGTCGTCCTCGGCTTTTCGGCGTAGAGGCGATCCCGCGGCGACATCTTCTCGGGTTCCTTCTTCTGCCGGCGGCGTTCTCCTTCCTCGTCAGAGTGGCTCATGGCTGGGCCCTCCCGAGGCAAGTGCTGCGCCCGTCAATTGCCCGCCCTTGCGACGTTGCCAGAAGCTGCGGTCCGTCTGCGCCGGCACGACGGCTGGCCGCGCCGGTTTGGGAATATCGGGTTTCGGATCGCGGGTAGCCTTGTGCAGCGTTTGGAGCAGCAGCGCCGTGCGCTCCTGGTCGCTCATCAGCAGTGCCGGATTGCCGAGCTGTTCCTTGAGCAAGCGATTGAAGACGGGATTGCCGGTCAGAGTGCCGGAAATGCCATTGTCGAAGACGTCGGCGAGCCCACCATGGATCTTGCTCGTTATGGCCGCAGCGATCCGTCGCATGATGTGCTCATGCGCGCGCTCACGGGCTCACCGAAGCGCAGAAAGAATGTGGGGTAGAATGTGGGGTTGACGGTTTGGGATCGACGATATTTCTTAGCTATAACAGTGGGTTAATCCCATTTGGTTGGTGGAGCCGAGGTCAATCGAACCCAAATCCTTAGCGTGGAACGCTAGACGGGATAGCGCGCTCCGATCAGCATCGCTGGGCAGAGAAGCCAACGTAGTGAGAAGGAGACGACTAATCCGCAACATCCTCAGAAGCCGACGACTGCTGATTCTTTGGTGGCCATTTGACGAGAGCGAAGCATCGGCGCCGGCCTGGCCCACCCGCAGCAGCAGTTCGATCTCATTGCGCAAAAAACGCTTGAGACGGGTCCTTTTCACCGCGGCTCGTGACACATCGACGTCCGAGACCGACAGCGGCTCACCGACGCCGTATGCTCGCAAGCCGCTTAGCTCAATCAACGCTGTTGCCTTTCCGCGGGCGTGCTGTCTTCACTTATCGCCCAAACTCTAATGGTTCGGTCATAACTGCTGGAGGCGACGGTCAGACCGTCCGGCGAGAAAGCGACGGATGTGATCATCTGCGTGTGCCCCTCGAACGTGCGCAGCAGTTCGCCCGTCGCTGCATTCCACAGCAGTACGCGGTTGCCCATATCGCCGGAGGCAATCCGGCTTCCGTCGGGAGAAGCGGCAACCGAAGTCACCTGGGAGGTGTGACCATTGAAGTTACGCACCGTCTGTCCGGTGAAGCTGTCCCACAGCCGCAGCGTGCGATCGTAGCCGCCGGAGAGCACATAGCGGCCATCCGGCAGGAACGCGACAGCGCTCACCCACATCGCGTGGCCCTGGAAGGTACGCAGCAGTTTGCCGCTCGCCGCGTCCCACAGCCTGAGCTTGCGGTCCTGGCTGCCGGTGAGGATCTGCCTGCCGTCGGGAGAGAACGCAACGGACCAGACCATTTCCGAATGATCGCGCAATCTGTGCTGCACCTTGGCCGTAGCAACATCCCAAACGCGGGCGACTTTCTCTTCGCCACCGGATACCGCCAGCCGTCCATCGGGAGATATCGCGATCGTGTTGACGTCGTTGATGTGATCGAGGAAGCGCCGCAGCTCGCGGCCGGTCGCGACGTCCCAGAGGCGCATGGTGTCGTCAAGACTGCCGGATATGATCTGCCGATTGTCGCTGGTGAACCGCACCGCCGTGACACCGAGATCGTGCCCTTCGATCGTGCGTACCTGTGTTCCGCTCGCCAGATCCCATACACGAATTGTGCGGTCCTCGCTTCCCGATGCGAGCTGCCGACCATCCGAGGAGAACACGACCGAATTGACGTAGCCGGTATGCCCGGTGAGTGTCCGGACGGTTGACGCCGATGCGCCTTGTTCTGCCCGTGGCGTAGGCTTTCCCGCCGGCGGTGCGACGGTCCCAATAGCTGGCGCCGGAAGTATTGGGGGCGCGGGCTTTGCTGCTTCGATCTTCCAGATCCTGAGATCGCCGTCATCGGTGCCGGCAGCGATCGCCCCGCCATCTGGCGAGAAGGCGACGGGCTGGGTTAACTTGGAATTGGTCGTGAAGCTCTGCAGGGGCTTGCCGCTTCCCGCATCCCACAGCCGCATGGTGCCGTCCCAACTACCCGTGAGCACGTGGCGTCCATCGGGTGAGAACGCAACGGAAGCAACGCGCGCCGTGTGACCGGTGAACGTCTGGAGAAGATTACTGCTCTCCGCGTCCCACAGGCGGGCCGTGCCGTCATCGCTGCCGGACAGCACGTGCCGTCCGTCCTGGGAAAAGGCCACGGCCATGACAACGCTCGTGTGACCGCTGAACGTGCGCAGGATCTTGCCGCTCTGCGTGTCCCACAGTCTCAGCGTGTTGTCCGCCATGGCGGTATCGGTGACGAAACGGCTTCCATCAGGCGAAAAGGCCACCGAAGCCGCAGCGCCCTTGTAGGTGCGCACCAGACGGCCATTCGAGGCACGCCACAACCGGATGCTGCGGCCAGCCGAGAGAACATGATAGCCGTCGGGAGAGACGGCGACGCCATCAGTCCACTCTCGATGCCGCTGGAAGGTCTGGACGGTCCGAGCGCTTTCGAGGTCCCAGATGCGCAGCGTATTGTCCCTGATCTCCGGTGAGAGACGGCCGCCACCTTGCGCACCGGAGCCGGTCAGCACTTGGCGTCCGTTGGGGGAGAACGTCACCGCATTGATCTGATCCTGATGCCCTTCCAATGAGCGCACCAAGTCGCCTGTCGTCGCATCCGACACCTGCACGATATTGTCCATGCCGGCGCTGGCGATGCGTTTCCCATCGGCGGAGAATGCGATGGCGGTGATCTGGACTGAGTGTCGCCGGATCGTAAGTCCCGAATTGTCGATCTGTTGAGCAGATGTGCCTTTCAGCGGTGCAACGGACTCAGGTGTGGCAGCAGCCGTCGATGGCGATGGTGGGCGCTTCGCCGGAGGGCTCGTCTGCGCTGCGACTGCCGGCGTTGTCAGGTCGTCGATACGCCAGATCTTCACAAGTCCATCCGGACTGGCGGTCGCAAAGCTGCGCCCATCAGGCGCGACGTCGACCGATCTGACGCTTCCGACTTCATACGTCCGCAGAAGCTTGCCGCTTGGAGCATCCCAGACTTCGACATCGCCAATGTAGGCGACGAAGAGCAGGCGCCCATCGGCAGAGATCGCGATGTCGTTGATGGAGGTGTCACGCTGCGGAGAGCTGAAGGCGAGCTTTCCTGTTTCGACATCCCAGAACTTGAGCGTTCTGTCCTGGCCGCCGGAAATGGCGTGACGGGCGTCCGGCGCGAAAACGAGCGCCTGGATGGCCATCGTGTCGCCTTTGAATGTGCGGACCACCTTGCCGTTCGATGCCTCCAGGACACGGATGCTTCCATCGCCGGCGAGGATGCGCTGGCCATCTCCGGAGAACCGGACGGCCATGCTGTGTCCCCGAACCCGCCACAACTCGGTGCCGCTTTCAACGTTCCATAGACGTATCGTTCCGTCGAAGCTGGCGGATAGCGCACGCTGGCCGTCAGGGGAAATCGCAACGGAGAAGACGCGATCGCTATGCCCTCGGAACGTGCGCAGGAGGCGGCCGTCCTCGACGTTCCAGAGCTTCATCGTCTTGTCGGCACTGCTCGACAGGATGCGGCGCCCATCGGGAAGAAAGACCGCATCCTGTATCATCGAGGAATGTCCTCGAAGCCTGCGCACCTCCTCGCCGGACTGGGCATTCCATACTACCAGCGTGCCGTCGTCGCCGCCTGTCAGCAGGAGGTGGCCATCGGGCGAAAACTGGACGGGTTCCAGGAAGCCGATATTTGGAGCGAGAGTGTGAAGGGGAGGTGGGGCTGGTCCCTGAGCGCTCGCGATCCACGCCGGTCCAATTGCGGAGAGGAACGCCAATACGACAATCAGCGCGCGCGCAAATTGGGTCTTAGGATTCTGTCTCATCCCTGGTCTCTGTTGTTTTCTGTGTGCTACGGCAGCTGCTGATTGTGTCGTCAGCCGCTCGCGCAACCGCGCGGCGCCGCGCTGTATTCGAGCACGATATCGCCCTTCGGGTGGGCTCCCTGCGGCAAGGTCGTGTCCTTGAACGAGAGCACCTTCTTGTAGTCCGCGAAGGCTTCCCATTGCTCTCGCACGTGGCGCTTTTCCGAGAGCTGATAGTAGGACAGGCAGACCGCGAGGGTGACGTTCTGCGCGGGCAGCCGCTTGCCGTAGTTGCCGGCAGGGTTCGAGATCGTGAAGTCGATTGACGTATGCCGATTGATGAAGGGGACCTGTCCCGCCCATTGTGACGGCCCCGGCGTCGAGGGTGGATTCGCTACACGCACGCGATACTCGACGTCTGCCACATCCTCCGGCGGCATGATCATGCCTTCGAGAGAATGCTCGGTCCGGTTGACGAGCCAGGTACTAATCGAGATCAGGCTGATGTTGTCGGGGTTGTCGGAGCGCTCGGTCTGCGATCTCGCCGGCGAAGACTGGCGCGGCAAGCGCTCCTGATCCAGGTAGGTCCGCAGACGGCTTGGCTCCAGGAGAGCCTGGCACGTCAGACTGCCGTCATGGCGCAGGCGGATCGGGATCGCAGTCTCGAGTGACGGTCCGCCGACGTATTGGGTCTTGCCGTCGGCAATGATGGCGGGTTCGCGATAGAACGAGACACTCGCGAAGTGTTGTGACCTGCCGATGTTGTAATAGGTCACGCACGCAGTGATCTGAGCGTCATCCGGGATCGGCTGCTTCTGGCTGGTCAGGATCTGGTAGGTGTCCTCGCGCATGTTCTTCAGTTGGCCGTCCGCCAACACCGTAGAGTTGTCCTTGCCCGCGACAAGTACCCTGTAGGCAACATCCCGAACGCGTTGTTTGTTGGTTATGGCGATGAGCGCCGTATGCCCCTCATGCGGGCTGCGGCTGGTCCAGGAGGTAAACAACGCGCCGCCGAAATCATATGTGTCGAGTTCAGGTTCAGCCGCGTTGCACGCCAGTGGCACGGCTACAACGAGCGCCGCGCCGGCAAACAGAATACGAAGCATTATTCCCCCAATTCCCTCTTCATCTCAGTCGTCTGAGATGTCCGAGACCCACCAACCGGAATTTGGTACGAAGTTTAGCTGATACGGGGCATAAGTATACTTTTCAAGTAAAGTTGTTACGCTGTGGATTTTTGAGCTGATGCGATGCTCCATGAACCTCAGATCCGGTTTCTGCGACGAAGCCTGAGAAGGAGGCTCCAATGATCGTTCTGGCTGCAATTGTCTTGAGCCTCGCCCTTGCGGCGCTTCCATCGACCGCTTCCGCGAGCGGGCCGATCTACGTCTATCGCCACGAACTGCCATCTCCGATCGCAAAGCTGCACACCTGTGTCGGTCCACGCCAACGCACTTTGCGCGAGCCCGGCTTATGGCATGTCGGGAAACGAAGGATGTTCAGGATCGGCTGTCCGGAGAATGCCCGCAATATCACGCCTCTGCCGCACCGCGACGACAGCGGCCATGTCCGCACTCCGCATGACGACCCGGATCAGTTCTACAGTACGGTCTACTATCTCGCCGATGACGCGCGCGGGCGGAACGCTGTGAGGATCGTGCTGCCCTATCCACGCGCCGACGGGTCGACGCTGAGGACAGACGCATTCTACGAAGATCTCGATATAGGCTGGTCGACGCGTGCACAAACCAGCTCGATCAGCGGCGTCGCCTTTTTTGACGTGACCGGCACAGCAACCTATCCACCGGGCGAGTTCATGATCTCGACTAGGATCGTGCCGCCCGATCAGCCTGACATCAAGAACGTACTTGCCATATGGCGCTTCAAGAAGGGCAAAGCAGAGCTGATCTACTGGGCGGAGACAAAGGAGACCCTGCCCAAGGACGCGTTACCTCACCAATCTCCGCCATACACGATCATGTTAGATAAGCGGCCCGAGAAGTAATGTAACCGCCGTGCCTCAATCACTCGCGTCAATCCGCGACCACAGGGCGAGATGCAAATGCCCGAAATCACCCACGCCAAATGTGGAAGGAAGACTTCCATGAAATCGCGTTCTCAGTTGCGCACTTTATTTCTGGCTGCAGCTCTGGCGATCCTCAACAAAGCCGCGCCGGCACACGCGGAAACAGCGCGGGCCACGCCCGCGGATAGAACTGCCGTCGAAGCGTGCCTCCAACTCGTCGCTCGAAATGCGGAAAAAGAGGCGCAATCGAAAATCGATAAAGACCCGCCGGGGGCCGAAGGTCGACTGGCGGCGGCGGCAAGAGATTCCGCAACCCAACGGGAAAGTTGCGTCGGCGCTGTCGCGATACCGTGCCAGGACGAGCCGGGCGGCGCCTCGACGATGGGAATGGTCAATTGCACCACACGCGAATGGGCTGTTTGGAACGAACGCCTCAATCGCGCTTACCGAGATGCATTGAAGGATGCCTCACCGAGGCTCGTCAAGGCGCTGCGAGAAACACAACGCGCGTGGCTGCGGTGGCGTGAAAAGAGATGTAGGATGCCGGGGCTCGACAATGAAGGCGGCTCGATCGGCCCACTCGAGATCGGTTGCATGCTGGACGTCACCGCACGGCAGGCGTTGTGGCTGGAGCACCGGGAGTGATCGCCGCCTGTAGATTGTGACGTAAGCTGCTGGAAGCGTCACGTTGCGGGCATAGTGAACTTTGCCAATCATCTCTCCCCCTCGGCGACGTCGGCAATCGTTTCGTCCTGTGACATCGCTATTATCAGGTTGAATGGGAACGCCAGATGACGCCTAGTCTGCCATCGACCTTGCGGTTCTCTACGGCTCATTTCCCCGAACGTGACCGGCTTGTGATGTTTCGCGAGATGTTCGGTCGTGGTGTCGCCAACATGGACATCACGCCGCTTGGAGAGGAATGTCGCGCCGAGATCGAGTTGCGCATGTTTCCCGGCGCTAGTGTGATGTGGGGCAGCAACAGCGCGCATCGCTTTGAAAAAGGCCGCGACCTCGGAAAATCCGACGACGATTGCCTCTTTGTGTGGGCGACGAGCCCTGGCAAGTTCCGCCATCTCGGCAAGGAGATGACGGTCGATGCCGGGCCGGCGGTGCTGATGTCGTGCGCGGACAAGGCCGTGGTTGAAAATGCGCTTCCCATCCAGCATGTGACATTGAAGGCGCCGCGAGCGGCTATCAAGCCGCTCATCCCCAATGTCGAAGATGCGTTCATGCGACCGGTCCCTGCGGAAGCGGGTGCATTACGTCTGCTAAGGCGTTATCTGGAAACGCTTCGCGCCGAGCATGACAAGGCCGATGCAGATTTGCAGCGCGTCATGGTTCTCCACATATACGATTTGGTTGCACTTTCACTAGGCGCCACGGGTGATGCTGCGGAGCTGGCCTCCGCGCGAGGCCTCCCTGCTGCCCGCCTTGACGCCATCAAGAAGCAGGCTCTCGCCCAGCTTGGTGATGCGTCATTTTCCGTGCAGGATGTGGCCGACGCGCAGGGGGTCACGCCACGATACGTCCAGATCCTATTCGAGCGAGAAGGCAGAACGTTCTCCGCGTTTCTTCTGCAATCGCGGCTTGCTCTTGCACACCGCCGCCTGAGCGATCCCGCCACATCGTCTCAACCGATCAGCGCGATCGCCATCGATTGCGGCTTCGGCGACTTGTCTCATTTCAACAAGTCTTTTCGACGCCTCTACGGTGAGACCCCGTCCGATGTAAGAGCCCGCATCGGCCCGCGCAGCAAAGCCACCTGAGAGAGATCGAGACCCGAAAGACGTGCGACTTCACGCATCCTCCGGCGCTCACCGCCGCGGCACTATCTCGCCGTCATCTCAACTTGCAGATATCGGCGAAAGTATCGAGTTGCTTTAAGCGATCCCTTTCCGCCAACATGTAGGTTCTCCCATTGAGCTCAAGCGTTAGAGGACCGGGCTGGCGCAACAACGTGACCAACGTCTTGTACGGAACATTCTGTGCGTGACCGTAGACGCCGTTGTCGGTCGCTATTCTTCCTTTCATTGCTACCGATTGCCCGTTGCCGATCAGATCGATCCTAACTGGCTGCCCGTGTCGGGCCTGCTTGTCTGCAACCGCAACCGTTACACTCGCTTCTTCTCTCTGGTTGTCGCAGATCAGGACAAAGCGGCTTTCGTCGCGCGCTGCATTCTCGAAGACAAGATAGGGGAGCGTGTCGTCACCCGATACGCTCCATTTCCAGCCACTGAGGTTTTCAGCACCCGCTGATGCAATAGCCAGCAAGCTCGCGGCAGCAGCAAGCGCAAACAGGTTGATACAGTGCATTGGCCTCATCCTCGAACGCGTGCGGATAGCATCATAGTGCGTCATTGGCGCTTAAGTCGCCTCGGGAAGTATTCTGCTCCTCTTCGGGCGCCACTGCCACTCTTCGAGAAGAACGATTCGCTGAGGCCCAAGCCTCAGTTCGCTTTCACCCAAGCTCCGCATTGGCCACTTAGCTATTTTCCGTGCGGTAACGCGGCGTGATCCCGGAGAGCAGCAGATGATGTCCCTGAAAGCGGCGACAAAGCTTGCCGTTGTACTGTTGTGCGCCGCCTCTCCGATCGGCGTTGTCAGTGCGAATGAATTCTACGCCATGCGCAAGTTCACCTTCTGTGGAGTGCCGGATACGAGAGCAGGCGCGAGCGTAACCATCTCATCTGTCGCATTCAGCAACGACGGATCACGAGCAGCCATCGCTACCGAAGGGCGCATCGTCCGTATCTGCGACACGGCTAGCGGTCGTCAAACAGCATCGCTTCCCGTGCCTACTTCGCTCGGCAAGGATGACGATCTCGTTGGCTTTCTCGCGTTTAGCCCGGACGGCACTCGCCTCGTCACGGCATCCAGCGACCGGAGGGTGCGCATCTGGGATCTTGCCGACGGTCGCGAACTCATCACGATCGAACACACGTCGCACGTGGTTTCCGTCGTTCTCAGTCCAGATGGTGCGAGTCTCGCCACGGCGACCAACAACGGGATCGTGCGCATTTGGAATGTCGCGGACGGCCGCGAGCGTGCCGGCTTCCAGCCTCCATCCCTCATGACTTCTGTCGTCTTCAGTCCCGACGGAAGACAACTCGTCACGACGGGCTGGGACGGCCTGAGCCATATCTGGGACTCAACCACGGGCCGCGAAATTGCAGTCCTTAAGGGCCATACGAGTAAACTGACGAAGGCCCGCTACAGCTTGGACGGTAAGCGTATTATCACCGCCTCCAGCGACAACACCGCGCGTGTCTGGGATGCCGCAAACGGCCGCGCGATGCTTGTCCTCAAGCAGGCGTCGCAGGTCGTCTCGGCCGCCTTCAGTGTGGACGGCGCGCGAATCGTCATCGGCGCCGGCAAGGAAGCGCGCATCTTCGACGCTGCTTCAGGCCGCGAGATCGTCATCTTGAAAGGACACGAAGGTGGCGTGAATGATGCGGCCTTCAGCCCCGACGGCAAACGCGTCGCCACGGCATCTGACGATCGCGGCGTTCGCGTCTTCGATACCGACAGTGGCAGCACTGTCGCCGAGATGAAGGGCCATCTCTATGCTGTCAATTCGGTCACCTTCGGACCCGATGGTCACCGCATCTTCAGCATTGGCAGTGTCGAGGGGATCATGTGGGCCAGGCTTGCAGCCACGAGACTGCCTGAAAGCTTCGCTGGTCTATGGTTCGCGAATTTCGATCCCTCGGATGCGCCCGAGATCACCCGAGAGCGATGCATGAGAGGGCCTATCACGATCAACGGTGATGGATTGATCGTCTTTTTCCAAGTTGAAAGCGCCGAGCCGCCCCAAACGATCCTGCATTTGCGGTGCGCACCGGACCTGACCTGTCAGATCTTCGCCGGCGCGCCGGCTCAGGGGCTGGACTCGCAGGGTGTCGGCAAAATTGAGATCTCAGGAAAGACTGGCCAGTTGTGCTTGGCAGGGGAATGTCGTCCCATTGCCCGCTGTCCCCCACTCGTGTGGACCAACGCGGAGCGCAGAAGCGGATTCGCGAAGCGTTGGGAAACGGAGGTGCACAAACCGCATCGATGAACGACAGGATTGCGTCGGCGAAGATGTGGCCTAAGCGTCCCAGTCTATGTGGAATAAGCGCGAATTGATCTCGCGGTCGCACCCACTTCGCTTTAGGACAAAATTCGCTTCGTTCCAAACCAAGCCACGATTCACTTCCACGCCTATATTTGCATCCCGAAAGTGGCACATCCAAATGCGGGGGGACATATAGGCATGACTTGGTGGCGGACTGCGGCTTCCATCGCAACCCTCCTAGGTTTCTGTATTTCTCCGGCGGAGGCCCAAACGCCGATCAGGAGCACGACGGTCACTCCAGCTTACGACTGGAGCGGCCTCTACATCGGCGTGGCCATGGGCGGCACATGGTCGAGCCAGGATGTGCGGACAACATGCACGATTTGCGGCCAGGCCCCGGGAGCCGGGAGACTGACGGACAGCAGCGTCCAGACGAGCATTCACGGCGGGTTCAATTGGACAGTCGCACCGTCGTGGCTTGCCGGCGTCGAAGCGGACTTCACCTGGGCTGGACTTGACGGCTCGGCAAGCGACCAGAACCGCTTCGTCGACGGGACCGTGATCGCGACCGGCGAGATTTCTTGGAACCGTGAGGTCAATTGGATTGCAAGCGTGCGCGGACGTCTCGGCTTCGCCATCGCGCCAACCACCTTGCTCTATGTTACCGGGGGAGCCGCTTGGCAAAGCGTGAAGTACACCGGACTGGATCAGTTCTTTTCGCTATGCCCCAATTGCAATAGCGCATCATTCTCCCAAACGCAGATGGGATGGGTCGCCGGCGCTGGAATGGAATGGGCGTTTGCAGACAGCTGGATTTTTCGCGCCGAGTACCTGCATTTTGATTTCGGCGGAGCGGAGCAGCTCACGCGCAATAACGCGGTGTTTCCGAATACGACTGTCACTTTCTACTGGCGCGATACGTCAATCGATGTCGGGAGAATTGGGGTGAGCTACAAATTCTAGGCCTCCTCCGGCAGTGCGCGCCGGTTTGGCGGAGCCGTAGCAGTCCCGAGAAGCATGGCGGCCTGAGGCGCTATTTCGCAAGCTCCGTGACCCGGTTGAGGGCTTCCGCGCATCCGTCGAGCCCCACGGCAAGCGCCACGGGCTCGCCGCCGCCAGACGGCGTGACCGTGATGGTCATGGCCTTGGCGTTCCGGATATCCGGCCCGCTCGGCATGAGGCATGCGTGGCCAGGGGGCATGGTCAAAGGCCTTGCGCGCAGCAGCGACAGCCCGGTTGATGTCGGCCTCTTGTGCCTCCGCGACCTCGGCAAACAGCTCCTCGGTTGCGGAGTTCAGGACAGTGATCTTGGACGCGCTCGATGGCTTGGTCCATTTTCCGTCAATGAAGAAGAGATCAGGATAGTTGATCGGAGCTTGAGCGTTCATTGTGGTTGGTCTCCAACAGGCAGGCGATCGGTGGCCTCAACGCCTCATAGCCTCGGCAATTTCGCAAGGCTCGTTCACTGCGCCTGGCCGTGATCTCGATATAGTTACATGAATATATCGATGCGGAAAGTGGGGGAACGCTGCGCGGCACCACGATTAGGCCCTAAGGTGGCGTTGGAGCGAGGCTGCAGTGATGAGGGACCAGGGTCGAGTGACCATGCGATGTTGCGCATTTTTGCCGTTAGCCAGCCACGCGCGGATCAAACTCGGAGCGCCGCGCCACTTACCGACCCACGGTGCTTTTATCTTGATCGCGGTCCAGCGAGGGTGTGCGCGATATCCCGTGAGTGTGTGAAAAGAGCAAATCAGTCCATGCTTCCTGCAATCCATCAGGGACGCTTCGCATGGGCCAGTTTTGTGGAAGGCGAGGATCGCCACGAAGGGCAAGCTCAAGCGGCATGTTGCTCGTCAGGCGATGCTTTCAAAACCCAACCAGCCTTAAAGCTCGATTGCGACGCTAGGCAGCAGCTGTGCCGACGTTCGCTTCTCCCCCATCGAATAGGTGAGACAAGATCTGCTCCTCGAGCGCGCCGATCTCCGGATTATCGCGCCGGCGTGAACGCGGCAGATCAACACTAAGGTCGAGCGCGATCTCGCCCCGATCGATCAAAATAACCCGATCAGCCAGCGTCAGCGCCTCGCTGACATCGTGCGTCACGAGCACGGCCGTGAAACCCTGATCCTGCCAGAGGCGTTCGATCAGGCGCTGCATCTCGATGCGGGTCAACGCATCGAGGGCGCCGAGTGGTTCGTCGAGCAGCAGCAGTTGCGGGTGGCTGGCGAGGGCTCGCGCGAGCGCGACGCGCTGGCGCTGGCCGCCGGAAAGCACGCCCGGCCAATCGTCTGCCCGACCAGCGAGGCCGACTTCAGTGAGCAGCTCCTGTGCCCGCTCGCGCCGTGAGGTCGCCTTATCGCTATCCGACACGCCGACCTCGACATTCTCGACGACGCGTGCCCATGGCAGAAGTCGCGGCTCTTGGAACATCAGGCGCGTGCCGCCAGCCATCTCACCTACCCCTAGAGAGATCTGCCCGCGTGTAGGCTGGTCAAGGTGAGCGAGCAGGCGCAGCAGCGTGCTCTTGCCGCAACCGCTGCGCCCAATGACGGCGACGAACTGGCCTGCAGACACCTGCAGATCGACGCTGCGCAGAACCGTGTTCGGCCCGAAATCGCGACCAACACCGGAGAGGCGAAGTTGCGCGCCGTCGCTCCGATCGTGAGGTGTGCTCATGTCGCGTCCTCTCAGTTCACGCGGAATGATGGGTGCCACTGCAGGCTGCGCCGCTCGAGTGCGCGCGCGACACTGTCCGCCAGCTTGCCGAGCAGGGCATAGATGATGATCGCCAGTACGACGACGTCGACCAGGAGGAACTCTCGCGCCTGCATCGCCATGTAGCCAAGGCCGGACGAAGCCGCGATGGTCTCCGCAACGATCAATGTCAGCCACATGATGCCGAGACCGTAGCGTACGCCGACGAAGATCGATGGCAGTGCGCCAGGCAGGAGCACGCGGCGGAATAGCGTCGCGTTCGACATGCCGTAGGCGCGACCCATCTCGATGAGCTGTGGATCGACCGTCAGGATACCTAGTAGCGTGTTCACATAGATCGGGAAGAAAACGCCGAGCGCGACGAGGAAGAGCTTCGCTTCTTCATCGATGCCGAACCAGATGATCACTAGCGGCACGAGGGCGAGGTGCGGCACGTTGCGGATCATCTGTAGTGTCGTGTCGGTGAACTTGCGGCTCACCGCGGAGAGCCCATTCGCGAGGCCGAGACCGAAGCCGATCAAGCCGCCGACCGCAAATCCGGCCAGAGCCCGTGCGCCGCTGACGCCAATATGCGTGAACAGTTCGCCTTTCAGAAGCAAGGTCCATCCTGCCAGCAACACCGCACTCGGTGCTGGCAGAATGGTCTCGGCCATGAAGCCTAAGCGCGCCGCCGCCTCCCAAACTGCAAGCAGGCCGATCGGCAGCACCCAGCCTGCGCCGGCGTCCGCGATCCTGACACGCAGCGCCTTCAACCACACTGGTAGATCACGTCGAGGCACAGCATGATTCTGTTGCGCCTCGACCGGCAGAACACCACTGGTGCTCGTTGTCATAGTACCGGCGCCTTCCATACGATCTGACTTGGATCGATCTGCTTCGGCACAATCCCGAGGTCATGGAAGGTCTTCGCTAGATCCTGCTGCGATTTGATGTGCGCATCCGTCAGTGGCCCCCAGGCATATTCGGAGCGCTGGAATGCAGAACGGATCGGCTCAAGCTCGACGCCGGTCTCCTTCGCGTAGAACTCGGCGAACTCCTTGCGGCTGTTGCCTGCCCAATCCACCAGCTTGCCGACTTCCTCGAGCGCCCCCGCGAGGACCGCCGGATAGCTCTCCGCAAAAGTCCGGTTCGCCAGCCAGTAAGAGTGGCTCTTGAGATGATCGGCCTTGGTGTCGATCAGGACGCGCGCATTATACTTCTGCTCGGCAATTGCGTAGTACGGATCCCACACCGTCCAGGCATCTACACGGCCGCCATTGAAAGCTGCTGTCGCATCGGCAGGCGCGAGATAAACTTCCGTGATGTCTTTGGGCGTAAGGCCTGCATGGGCGAGGGCGCGCACCGTGACGTTGTGCGAGCTCGATCCCTTACCGAAGGCGACGCGTTTTCCCTTGAGATCGGCGACTGTCTTTATCGGCGAGTCCTTGGGAACCAGGATCGCGTTCTGCGAGGCCGGCGTCGTCGCGGCGTAGACGAGCTTGGCGCCGGCGACTTGAGCGAAAATAGGCGGTGTATCGCCGACCGCGCCAATATCGACCGCGCCAAGACCCAAGCCCTCCAGAAGCGGCGGGCCGAACTGGAATTCGACCCACTTCACACTTTCGACGCCGAGCGACTTCAGGCGCTTCTCGAAAACCTGGTTGTGCTTCGCGAGCACCAGGATCGCGGATCCCTTCTGCCAGCCGACCTTGAACTCCTTCGGTGCCTTTGCAGACGCTCGCGCACCTCCGCTCAAGATTGCAGGGAAGTTGGCAGCGCCCGCAACCGATGCTGCAGCTCCCAGGAATTGTCTGCGTGAGTGTCCGGCCATTTCTTGCTCCACAGTCGCATGATCGTTGACGTGCAGCGAAGCTAGACAGGAGCCGATCGGAGCCAAACAAACAATTTCTGCGTAGCTTATTGAATGCGATTTCCCGCGCGCGGTTTCTCTTTTCCAATCCGGTCGAAGCAGTGGAATAGGCATCGTCGCCTACGAACCGAAGGAGCACCTAAGTATTGGCGCCGCATGGACAGAAGGAACACCAATCGCTGTGGTGATGCTCGAAGCGGTTCGTTGCGGCAATATGATCGATCGGCAGGTGCGCGTCGATATTCGCGGCTGAGATTCTCATTGTCCTGCGAAGCGGCTGCCATTCACGCTGCGCATCGCTGACCAGCGGTGCGAACACGTAGGCTTCACCAACCTTCTATGATCGCAACTTATTCAATGGCCGTCTTTGCATTCGCGATAATGTTCTAAGCGGGGGGCACATACGCGCGGAGCGGCGGGATATATTTCTACTGAGGGCGCATTGAGCACGCCCTTCTGGAATATCCTTACTGTGTCGGCACACCTGTCATCTTTCGTTCCTGAACCGGATCTCATTTCGAGAGAACTGGCCGCGCGGTCTCATATCGAGCAGCGAATCGCTTTCATCGCGCGTGCCGTTGCCGGGCGAATAGCGTTCTCGACAAGCCTCGGCATTGAAGATCAGGCAGTCCTTCATGCAATCGCGACGAGCGGGGCGCCATTTGATGTCTTCACGCTGGATACGGGGCGCCACTTCCCGGAGACGCTGGACACTATCGAGAGCACCGAGCGCCGCTACGGACTTCGCATCCGGGTGATCGCGCCCGCTTCGGAGCAGCTCGAGGCGCTCGTCGCACGCGATGGCATCAACGGCTTCCGTCTTGGCTTAGAAGCGCGCAAGGCGTGCTGCGATGTTCGGAAAGTCAAGCCGCTGCAACGTGCTCTTGCGGGTGCGGCGGCATGGTTGACGGGTTTGCGGCGCGAGCAGTCGAGTGACAGGCTCGCGATATCGTTTGCCGAATTCGACGCGGGGATCGGTCTCCTCAAGCTCAACCCGCTCGCCGATTGGTCGCTGGATCGCCTCGAAGCCTACGCTGCTGCGCATGACATCCCGACCAATCCGCTGCACGCGCGCGGCTATCCATCCATTGGCTGCCAGCCCTGTACGCGCGCCATTCGGCCCGGCGAGGATGTGCGTGCGGGGCGATGGTGGTGGGAAAGCGAAGAAGGCAAGGAGTGCGGCCTCCATAACAGGTCGATCGCTGAGGGATCATGAGCATGACAAAGCCGATCAGCCGCCTCGATGTGCTCGAGGCCGAGAGTATTCATATCTTCCGTGAGGCTGCAGCGCAGTTTCGTAAGCCGGTACTGCTCTATTTCATCGGCAAGGACTCCACAGTCCTCCTCCATCTTGCGCGCAAGGCCTTCTTTCCTCAGCGCATACCGTTCCCCCTGCTTCACATCGACACGACGTGGAAGTTCCGCGACATGATTGCCTTCCGGGATCGCACCGTGCGCGAGCTCGGCCTGGATCTGATCGTGCACGTCAATGAAGAGGGACGCGCGCGAGGCATAAACCCAATCGACTACGCGCCGTCGCTCTATACGGACGTCATGAAGACGGAGGCCTTGCGTCAAGCGCTCGACCATCATGGCTTTGATGCTGCATTCGGTGGTGCGCGACGCGATGAGGAAGCGAGCCGCGCCAAGGAGCGTATCTTCTCTTTCCGGACTGCGGAGCATCGCTGGGATCCGCGCCATCAACGTCCGGAGATGTGGAGCCTGCTCAATGGGCGGCTCGGAACGGGCGAGAGCGTCCGTGTCTTCCCGCTTTCGAACTGGACCGAAGGTGATGTGTGGCGCTACGTCTTGCGCGAGAAGCTCGATGTCGTGCCGCTTTATCTCGCCGCGATGCGCCCCACGATCGAGCGTAACGGCAAACTTCTGGTTCTCGACGACAACCGCCTGCGCCTTGCGGATAAGGAAAAGGTCGTTCCGCGTCGCGTGCGCTTTCGAACGCTCGGCTGCTGGCCGCTCACGGCTGCGATCGAGTCGGAGGCCTCCGATATTCTCTCGGTCGTAACGGAGACTCTAGCCGCCCGGACATCCGAGAGGCAGGGACGCCTGATTGACCACGATCAAGCGGGCGCGATGGAAAAGAAGAAACTGGAAGGCTATTTCTGATGAATGCCGTACTGGCAGAAGCGCCGGATCGTCCAGACGCAGCGGAAACATCCAATACAGCAGGTGGGAGTGAGCCACAAAAGCTCGCCGATGCAGCCCTCGGTGACGGATCGAGCGATCTCATTCATGTTCTGACGTGCGGATCGGTGGATGACGGAAAGTCGACGCTGATCGGACGGCTCCTTTGGGATGGCGCGGACCTGCCCGAGGATGCGCGAGCCGAAGTCATGCAGACCCTGTTGCCTGATGGTCGTGTCGATCTGAGCCGACTGGTGGATGGCCTCGCCGCGGAGCGCGAGCAAGGCATCACGATTGACATCGCGTGGCGTTACATCGACTCAGGCGCGCGCCGATACGTCATCATCGACAGCCCTGGACATGAGCAGTACACGCGCAACATGGCGACCGGCGCTTCGCACGCCGATGTTGCAATCATGCTCGTCGATGCGCGCCATGGCGTGAAGCCGCAGACGCGCCGGCACGCCGCGATCCTTGGATTGCTGGGCGTGCGCCGCGTGATCCTTGCCGTGAACAAGATGGACCTGGTCGGCGGGAACGAAGCCCGCTTTCGGGAGATCGAAGCTGACTTCCGGGGCCTTACGGCACGCTTCGATTTCGAGGATGCCGCGGCGATCCCTGTCGTTGCGACTACCGGCGACAACGTTGCTCGCTCTTCCTCGACGATGACCTGGTACGAAGGGCCGACACTCATCGAGCAGCTCAACAGGATACCACCGCGCGGCACTGTCGCGACAGCGGCCTTCCGCCTACCTGTGCAACTCACCGTCAGGGGGGCGACCGACTTTCGCGGCATTGCCGGTACGGTCAGCTCCGGATCGATTGCAGTAGGTGATGCGGTTCTGGACAATGCTAGCGGGCGCACGGCTCGAGTTCGCCGCATCGCCACTATGGACGGCGATCTGGAAGCGGCGCACAGCGGTCAGGCCGTTGTGCTTCAGCTCGACACGGACCTCGACATCTCGCGCGGCGCCGTGTTGAGCACACCGGATGCGCCCGCTCGACAAGTCAGAAGGCTGGAGGCCCGCCTGTTCTGGATGGCGGATGCACCGTTCGATCCCGGGCGCCGGTTGTTCTTGCGAAGTGCGACCGATCTCGTGCCAGTCTTGTCAGTCCAGATAAAGGCCAAGCTCGCTCTCGAAACGCTCGGCGAGGTCGAGGCCGCATTCTGCCATCAGAACGATGTGGTTCTCGCCTCGGTTTCGCTGGCGCGCTCCACGACGCTCGATAACTTTGCAGATCACAAAGGTACGGGCGCAGTTGTTCTGGTCGACGCCCTTACAGGCGCAACGCTCGCCGGCGGTGCGGTCGTGGCGCTGTATGAAGAACAGGGCGAAGCGAGTTCACAGTTCGTCCTGACGACGGCAATGCTCGCGAAAGTGGTCTGCGCAGGACTGACGCCGCTATCGCCCGAGTATCAACGCCGCGCTGACGGCGTCGCGGAAATTCTCGCGCTCGCAGGCGTGGACGTCAGACGAGTATCGTGAGCCAAGCAGAAGACCGCGGTCTCAACTGCCTGCTGCATATGGGAAGGCCTTAAGGTTGTCCGATACCAGGCGGACGCGTTGGCCGATTGAGAGGCTGAGCTGTGCGAGCTCCTCTCTCGTCAGCTCGACTTCGAGCTCGGGAGGGCGGCCCGATCCATTCAGCACCTTCTCTCCTGTCAGCTCCACGCGTGCGACGGCACCACTGAGCAGGACGCGGTTCACGCGCGCCGAGAGGCCCGTGCTGTTGATCTCGGTCGAGATCTTCAGCTCGTACGGACGCGCGAACGCGATTGCCGCATCCCCCGCCGCGAGGCTGCTCGTGCTGGCCGGTATCAGATCGTCACCGATTTTCAGAGCTTGACCCTGGACGGAGCCGGGCAGCCGGTTGACGGCGCCGAGGAAGCTGTAGGCAAAGGCGGTCGCCGGTCGCTCATAGACATCGCTGGTGGCGCCTTCCTGCTCCACGCGCCCCTTGTTCATCAGAACGATGCGATCCGCGACCTCCAGCGCTTCGTCCTGATCGTGGGTGACGAAGATCGATGTGATGTGCAGCTCCTCGTGCAGTCGACGCAGCCATCGCCGTAGCTCCTTGCGCACCTTCGCGTCGAGAGCGCCGAAGGGCTCGTCTAGGAGGAGCACCTTCGGTTCGACTGCCAGCGCACGGGCGAGCGCAATGCGCTGGCGCTGGCCACCGGAGAGTTGCGTCGGATAGCGATCGGCCAGCCAGTCCAGCTGAACGAGATCGAGAAGCTCGTGCACGCGCTTGCGAATGGCGGCTTCCGACGGCCGCTCGGCGCGGCGCTTGACGCGCAGGCCGAAGGCGACGTTCTCGAACACCGTGAGATGCCTGAACAGTGCATAGTGCTGAAAGACGAAGCCCACTTGGCGCTCCCGCACATGCTGGTCGGAGGCGTCCCTGCCGTCGAGGAGCACTTGGCCCACGTCGGGCCACTCGAGACCCGCGATGATGCGTAGCAGCGTTGTCTTTCCGCAGCCCGAAGGCCCGAGCAGTGCGATCAACTCGCCCGAGGGAAAGTCCAGGGAGACGCCGTCCAGGGCGGTAAAGGCTCCGAACTTCTTTTGAATGTTGCGGACTGCGATGCTCATGAGAGTTCTCCCTCTCTGCTGGAGGTCTGACGGCTCACCTGCCATTCGATGTAGGATTTCAGTGCGAGCGTCACCAGGGCCAGCAGCGCAAGCAGGGACGCAACTGCGAAGGCAGCCGCGAACTGATATTCGTTGTAAAGAATCTCCACGTGCAGCGGCATCGTGTTCGTCAGGCCGCGGATGTGCCCGGAGACAACGGAAACCGCGCCGAACTCACCCATGGCGCGCGCATTGCAAAGAATGACGCCGTAGAGCAGCGCCCACTTTATGTTGGGTAGCGTGACGCGCCAGAACATCTGCCATCCGCTGGCGCCAAGGGTTAGGGCCGCTTCTTCTTCCTCGGTTCCTTGCGCCTGCATGAGCGGGATCAGCTCGCGCGCAACGAATGGGAAGGTTACGAACACGGTCGCTAGAACAATTCCTGGCACGGCAAAGATGATCTTGATGTCACGATCGGCAAGCCAAGGTCCGAACCAGCCTTGCGCACCGAAGACCAGCACGAAGATCAAGCCTGCAATGACAGGCGATACCGAGAATGGCAGATCGATGAGCGTGGTCAGGAACTGCTTGCCGGGGAATTCGAACTTGGCGATCGCCCAGGCAGCAGCAAGCCCGAAGATCAGATTGAGTGGCACGGCTATGGCTGCGGTGAGCAACGTGAGCCTTATGGCCGCCAAGGCGTCCGGCTCGACGAGCGCGGCCACATACACCCCCCAGCCGCGCCGCAGGGCTTCGACGAAGACCGCCAACAGAGGCAGCAGCAGGAACGTGAGAAAAAAGATCAGCGATACCGCGAGGAGCACGAAGCGCACCGGGCCGGTCTCGCGGACGGCGGGCTTACTCTCGTATTTGGCCGAGCCATGGCGGGAGCCCGGGATCGCAGCAGCAGCAGCGCCTGCCATCAGGTGATCCTCCGAGAGCTGCGCCGCGTCCAAGCCTGAAGGAAGTTGATCAGCAGGAGCAGGACGAACGAGAAGATGAGCATGACCGCAGCGACGGCCGTGGCGCCGACGTAGTCGTACTGTTCGAGCTTGGTTATGATGATGAGCGGCGTGATCTCCGAGATCATCGGCAGATTGCCAGCGATGAAGATCACGGAGCCGTACTCGCCGACGGCGCGGGCAAAGGCGAGCGCGAAGCCGGTCAAGATGGCCGGAAGCAATGTCGGCAGGACGACACGCACGATCGTTTGCCAGCGGGTGGCGCCGAGCGAGGCGGCCGCTTCCTCGAACTCGACATCGAGATCTTCGAGCACGGGCTGGACTGTGCGCACGACGAATGGCAGGCCGATGAAGATCAGCGCCACGAGAACGCCGAGCGGCGTGAAGGCCACCTTGATGCCGAGGGGCTCCAGATACTGGCCGAGCCAGCCGTTCTTGGCATAGATCGCGGTGAGCGAGATGCCTGCGACTGCGGTCGGGAGCGCGAAGGGAAGATCCACAAGCGCATCGACGAGTTTCTTGCCTGGGAAGGAATAGCGCACCAGCACCCAGGCGAGCAGCACGCCGAATACGACGTTGATCGCGGCCGCGAGCAGAGAGGCACCGAAACTCAGCCTGTAGGTTGCGACGACCCGCGGCGTCGAAACGATGTCCCAGAATTGAGCGAACGACAGCGTGGCCGTGTTGATGAATACGGTCGCCAGTGGAATGAGCACGATCAAGGACAGGTAGGCGAGGGTGAAGCCGAGCGAGAGACCGAAGCCCGGCAGCACCCGTCGCGTGGTCGTCAAGGACATCTACTTCTTCACCACGATCTGATCGTAGATGCCGCCATCGCCGAAGTGCTTCTTGTTCGCAGCAGCCCAGCCACCGAGCTTCTCATCGACGGAAAAGGTCTTGATGGCCGGGAAGCGTTCGGCGAACTCGGCAAGGACCTTCTGGTCGCGCGGACGGAAGTTGTGCTTGGCAATGATCCGCTGACCGTCCGTAGAGAAGAGAAACTCGAGATAGGCTTCAGCGAACTTCCGCGTTCCCTTCTTGTCGACGTTCTTGTCAACGACGGCGACGGGAGCGGAACCGTCGATGCTGATGGAGGGATAGACGACATCGAACTTGTCGGCACCGAGCTCCTTCTGGATGGAGATGGCCTCGTTTTCGAATGTGATCAGGGCATCGCCGACATCGCGCTGCGTGAAGGTGGTCGTGGCACCGCGTCCGCCGCCATCGAGTACAGGCACGTTGCCGAAGAGCTTCGTCACGAATTCGCGCGCTTTGTCTTCGCTGCCGTCATTGATGAGCGCGTAACCCCAGGCGGCGAGATAGGTGTACCGCCCGTTGCCCGAGGTCTTTGGGTTCGGCACGATCACCTGCAGTCCGGGACGGACGAGATCGCTCCAGTCCTTGATCTGCTTTGGATTGCCTTTGCGGACGAGGAAGACAGATGTGGTCGTGTAGGGCGTCGCATCATGCGGAAACTTCTTGCGCCAGTCCTTGTCTACGAGCCCGCCCCGCTCGACGAGGATGTCGATGTCCGGCGACTGGTTCATGGTGATCACATCGGCTTCGAGGCCGCCGATCACCGAGAGCGCTTGCCTGCTCGAGCCGCCGTGCGACTGGTTAACCGTGACGTCGGTGCCGAACTTGCTTTTCGCGTAAGCGACGAACGCGGGATTCACGTCCTTGTAGAGCTCGCGCGCGACGTCATAGGAAACATTGAGGAGCTGCGTCTGCTGCGCGAGGGCGGCGACCGCGAGAAGAAAGCTGAAGGACAGAAGGAATCCTATCCACGACAAGGTGCTGCGCGTGCTCATGAGGGGCTCACTGTTAAACGTTGCTTGCGGGAATGATGCGAGCGGGCAGCGCCCGCCTACAACCAAGAAGAAGTGCGATCCATATGCGCTTCTCTGCTATCTCGGAGGGCGATGCGGGATCTCGGCTAGACAGCACAATCGAGCTGCGGCCGATCCGAACGTCGCATCACCAGAGCGCCCGAGTTGCCTGATAGTTCAGCGATCAAGGGCAGGACGTCGGGCCACGGGCCGTGGCCGGATGCCACGTTGATACGGCCTTTGTGACCGACGTCCACTAAACGGCTCCCCCAACGCTCCGCCCAAGCTTCCGCTCGAGAAAAGCTCATCCAGGGATCATTGCGACTGGCGACCAGCGTGCTCGGAAAAGGCAACTCGAAATCGATGAGACGCTCGTCGACTCCGACCCGTTGAGTGTCGCATGGCGCCACCAGGAGTGCGCTCGATATGCGGGGCGCGAGCCGCTTTGTAGCCGCCACCGCAGCGAGACATACGAAACTGTGCGCGATGAGAACTACGCGGTCGGACTCCCGCAGAACCGTCCTCTCGATGACCTCTGACCACGCCGTCATGTCGGCCGTGTCCCAGTTGGCTTGGAGAACGCGATGCGCGAAGGGCAGGCGTTCTTCGAGCCAGCTCTGCCAATGTTGCCGACAACTTCCATACAGGCCGGGTACGATCAGGGGCGTGGCCATGCGCGGGCTCCGTGCAGATTTGGCGGATGACCGGCAGGGACATGCCCCGGCCGGCAATCACACTCATCGCTTGGTGTAGATCTGGTCAAAGATGGCGCCGTCGGCGAAGTGCTCCTTCTGCGCCTTCTGCCAACCTCCGAACACGTCATCGATCGTGATCAGCTCGACCTTGACGAACTGATCCTTGAATTTCTCCGCCACCTTGGGATCGCGCGGACGATAGAAGTGCTTGCCGGCAATCTCCTGCCCTTCGGGCGAATAGAGATAGTTGAGGTACGCTTCGGCGACTTTGCGCGTGTTCTTCTTATCGACCACCTTGTCGACAATCGTGACGGGAGGCTCGGCGAGGATCGAGAGGCTCGGCACGACAATATCGACCTTGTCCTTGCCCAGCTCCTTCAGGGCGAGAAACGCCTCGTTCTCCCAGGAAATGAAGACATCACCGATGCCGCGCTCCGTGAATGTCGTCGTTGAACCGCGAGCGCCTGAGTCCAGTACTTTGACGTTCTGATAGATCTTGGTCACAAGCTCGCGGGCTTTGGCCTCATCGCCACCCGGCTGTTTCAGCGCGTAGGCCCATGCTGCCAGATAGTTCCAGCGTGCGCCGCCTGATGTTTTGGGGTTCGGCGTGATCACCTCGATGCCCGGCTTCGCGAGATCGTTCCAATCCTTGATGTTCTTTGGATTGCCCTTGCGGACGAGGAAGACGATCGTCGACGTATAGGGCGCTGAGTTGTGCGGCAGGCGCTTCTGCCAATCCTGCGGGAACAGCTTGGCTCTCTCTGCGATGGCATCGATGTCGTAGGCAAGCGCCAGTGTCACGACATCGGCTTCGAGGCCGTCTATGACCGATCGCGCCTGCTTTCCGGCGCCGCCGTGCGATTGGCGGATCGATACATCCGCCTTCTCGGTTGTCTTCCAATGCTTGATGAAGGCGGCGTTGAAGTCCTGGTAGAGCTCTCGTGTCGGGTCGTACGACACGTTGAGCAGCGTCACGGACTGCGCCCAGGCAATGCCAGCGGTCGTTGCCAATGCCAGGCTTGCAGCGATGCCGGCCGAGGCGAGCGTCCGGCGTGAGAAGAGCAATTTCGTCATGCATGGTCTCCAATGTGCATAGTTGTTCGTAACCCGACGCTGTCAGTCAGGCGCAAGTGATCGATCTGCGCGGTCAGCCGCTGCAGCGTCCTGGGTCTCAAATGGAGCGGCGTGATGTGCCGGCGCTTCTCTGCGCTCAGATCAGCGGCATCGACAGATCATGCCGCAGAGCTGGTGCTGTTCTGCGCACTTTCTTGCAAACTCGGTCATGCCAGAGCTCCTTTCGGGAGTTCGCGGCCTCAGCTGCGAACCTTAGCGTTTGATCACGCGGCGCAAGTCTCCTGATCCAAAATCACCGCGGCGACCCTCCTGTGGTAGGGCGCAATTGCAGGCTAGGCGGGTCGCCGCCTTCTGCGAACGATTTCTTGTTTCGAAGCTTATGAGGCCCTTGCGGAAATACGGCGCCGCTCTGTTACGCCGGCTCATCCGGCAGCGAATGCGCGCTACGGCATAAGCAATGAAAATATTCGACGTTCCCCATAGCTGACGAGACGCGCACATTCCGGGCTCGTCAAATGGCGAGCTGTAGAGACGCTGCAACGGAGATAGAGATGACTGCGCCAAATGCGGCCGAGCACGCGAACATTCTCTGGTTTCTGCCGACACATGGTGACGGCCGCTATCTCGGCACGTCTGTTGGCGGGCGCGCATCGAGCCCCGCCTATCTCCGCCAGATCGCGCAAGCAGCGGATGAACTTGGTTACTTCGGCGTTCTGTTGCCGACGGGGCGAAGCTGCGAGGACTCCTGGATCGTGGCGTCGTCGCTGGCTCATCTGACCGAGCGCCTGAGATTTCTGGTCGCCGTCAGGCCGGGACTACAATCGCCAGCTGTCGCTGCGCGCATGACAGCGACGCTCGATCGCACGCTGCAGGGCCGCCTGCTCATCAATGTGGTGACGGGTGGCGATCCGGTAGAGAACAAGGGTGATGGCATTTTTCTCCCGCACGATGAGCGCTACGCCGTCACGCATGAGTTTCTGACTGTCTACAGGCAGCTTCTCGCCGGAGAGACTGTCAACTTCACTGGCCGCCACATTCGGATCGAAGATGGGCGACTTCTCTTTCCGCCGGTGCAGAAGCCGCATCCGCCGTTGTACTTCGGCGGTTCATCCGATGCGGGAATTGCTGTCGCCGCCGAGACCGTCGACAAGTATCTCACATGGGGTGAGCCGCCCGCGCAGGTCGCGGAGAAGATCGAGCGTGCCGCGATTGTGGCGGCCGCGCGAGGGCGGCGCTTCACGTTCGGCATTCGCCTCCACGTCATCGTGCGGGAGACGAGTGAGGCCGCATGGCGCGCAGCTGATGAACTCATTCAGCATGTGGATGACAAAACGATCGCGGCCGCGCAGGCGACGTTCCAACGCATGGACTCCGTAGGTCAACAGCGGATGCGTGCGCTGCATGGCGGAAGGCGCGACAAGCTCGTCGTCAGTCCTAATCTCTGGGCCGGCGTCGGATTGGTGCGCGGGGGTGCCGGAACGGCGCTCGTCGGAAAACCGCAGGAGGTCGCCGACCGCATCAAGGAATACATGGCGCTCGGCATCGATACGTTCATCATGTCGGGCTACCCGCATCTCGAAGAGGCCTATCGCTTCGCCGAGCTGGTGTTCCCGCTCCTGCCGCGCGTTTCCTCAGGGATCACACCGGATGACTGGCGGTTTGCAGGTCCGGTCGGCGAGATCGTAGCCAACAACCGCGCGCCACATTCAACCGAAATTCGTCGAGGAGATCGCCAGTAAGCCGCTAACAGTGGCCGCCGACGAAGACCGCGCAAGATCGACGTCAGAAGTCTGAGGATAAGCCGACGTGCTAGAACGAGCACGGCCGCGCTTGCTTTCGCTCAATAGAAAGCTTGCGTCTAGGAGATCGATGTGGCGACAGAGAGCGACGAACTGCCGGCACACCTTGCGGATCGCGGAGCCATTGTCGCGACGGAAATCGGCGATCGTCTTGAAGTCGGGCTTCAATATCCTCGAGAGACGCGAGGTAAAGCGTCATCACTACGCGCTGTATCGCGGACTGCAGACCGTGCGTCCATCCGCCAGGCGCTCGATGGTCACATCAACGCTATAGACGTCACGCAGTCGCTCTGGTGTGAGGACTTCGGCTGGCGCACCTGCAGCGATGACCTTGCCTTCCTGCATTAGAGCGACGCGCGTGGCGACAGCGAAGGCATGATCCGGATCGTGGGTCGACAGCAGAACGCCGATGCCGCGATCCGCGAGTTGCCGGATCTTCTGCAGCACAACGACCTGATTTCCGAAGTCGAGGCTGGCGGTCGGCTCGTCCATGATGATCAACGGGGCCGCTTGCGCGATGGCACGCGCGACAACGACGAGCTGGCGCTGGCCGCCGGAGAGGCGCGTGATGTCGCGCATCGCGAGTGCGCCGATGCCCAGATCATCGAGCGCCTGCTGTGCGAGACTTCTGTCCTCGGTCGTTGGTCCGGAGAACAGACTGCCGTGCGCCGTACGCCCCATCACGACAATATCGATCGCGTTGTAGGGAAAGATGCCCGCTTGTGCTTGCGGGACGTAGGCGACGCGGCGAGCGATCTCAGTACGTGACAGATGTGTGAGCTCATCACCATCGAGCGAGATGCGGCCTCCTTGAGATGCCAACAGCCCGAGTAGTGTTTTGAAGAGCGTGGTCTTGCCGCAGCCGTTGGGGCCGAGGAGGCATATGACTTCGCCTGGCACGATCGACAGCGATACGCCCGCCCCGACAGGGTGTTCCGGATAGCCGTATGACAGATCAGTTGCTTCGAGGCGCATCACGACCATCCATGCCGGCCGCGCCACAACAGCCACAGGAAAAATGGGGCGCCGACAACAGCGGTGAGGATGCCGATCGGCACCTCTATACGGGCGATGGATCGCGCGAGTGTATCGACGAGTACCAGATAAGCTGCGCCCATGAGCATCGATGCGGGGAGCAGCCGCTCGAAGTTGGGGCCAACCATCATGCGCGCAATGTGCGGCACCACAAGGCCGACCCAACCGATGACGCCCGAGATGGCGACGACGCTCGCCGTGATCAAAGTCGATGCGGCAATGACGACCGTGCGCACGCGGCCAGCCTCGACGCCGAGTGATTTTGCCTCCTCGTCACCGAGCGAGAGCACATTGATGCGCCAGCGCAGGAGGATGAGCGATGCGAGGCCGACGAGCAAGATCGGCAGTGCGCTCGCAATCTCGCCGCCGCGCGTACTGGCAAGGCTGCCGAGGAGCCAGAAGGTGATCGCCGGAAGTTGATCATAGGGATCGGCGAGGATCTTCATGAGTGAGATGCCGGCGCCGGCGAGCGCGCCGACAACCACGCCGCCGAGCACTAGAACGAGAGTCGGATCGCGCCCGCGCACGGCACTCGCGACGGCGTAAACAAGAGTAACGGTCGCGAGCCCTCCAACGAAGGCGAGGCCCTGGATCGCGGCAAGCGGCAGCGACAGAAAGATGCCCACCACCGCTCCGAAGCCAGCGCCGGCAGATACGCCGAGAATGTCCGGAGAAACGAGAGGATTGCGAAACAGGCCCTGGTAGACAGCACCTGCCCCCGCGAGCGCCGCGCCCACCATGATGCCTGCCAGCACGCGCGGTCCGCGGATGTTCAGCAGCACGCGCTCCTCGGCGGACTGCGCGCTCTCGCCTGACCAAAGACGGGCGAGTGCACTGAGCGCGCCGTCGAGTGTCACTGGGTAGGCGCCGATCGTCATGGCGATGAAGATCGATGCCAGCAATATGACGGCCAAGGCAGGCACGACGAGAGATGCGCCGTGGCGCTCCGTCAACGTGTTGCGTTCGCCGGTGGCTTGCCGTCCGCCCATGCGATCAAGGTCTCGAGATCGGAATTGCTGAGTTCGACATGATAGAAGAGTTTATAGAATTTGCGCGTCTCCTCGCGGATGTCGAAGGGAAAGCGCTCGCCGTGCAACAGATTTGCGAGCCACGCGAGGCCGATCAGTCGATTGACGGATGGCGGTCCGTCGATCCAGCCGAAGGGCGCCGTCGGCGCGAGATAAACGCGTTTGCCTGTTACGGCCGGCACCGATTGCCAGATGCTGTCAGGCCGCTGCGTCACCTTCTCGAAGAAGCCACGCTCCCAGGTCACGATCACCTCGGGCTTCCACAATAGGATCTGCTCCGGCGAAACATTGACGATGCCGCGACGGACGTCGTCGGCGACGGCGACATTGCCGCCACCGGCACGTTCGATGATCTCCGTATTGATAGAGCCGCGCAGGCCAGTCTCCAGCCCTTCAGGTCCACGTGCGAGGTAGACACGCGGCCGACTTTCCTCCGGGATGCCCGCGACTAACGTATCGACCCGGCGCAGCAGATCCTCGGCGTATCGTGCCAAGTGTTCGGCACGCTCATTGACGCCGAGAATGGAGCCAAGCAGCCTCAGCGATGCTGGCGTCGCTTCGAAGCGGCCGTCTATGAGCACATAGGGAATTCCAGTGCGGCTCTGCACGGAGTCCGCAAGCGATGCAAATGTCGGGCGTACGGAGCCGAAGTCGACGACGAGATCTGGATTGGCTTTGATCACGACTTCGACGTTCGCTGTATCGCCGCGCCCGGTGAGCCGACCGAGTTCTGGCAGCGTGTGAGTAGAGGGGGCGAGGTAGGGAAGCTCTTCCTTGCGCGGTGCGCGCTGCCATCCAACCATCGCTTCAGGTACGAGAGAATAGATAACTGCGGACGCGGGCGGTCCTGCCGCCATAACCTTCAAAATGCGGCCCGGTACAATAACCGTACGTCCGGCCGAGTCGCTCACCGTCCGCGCGGCGAGCGGCTCAATCAGTGTGATGGCGAGCGCGAGAGCCAGCATCCACCGATAGATCGCGGTCATTACGCGTCTCCTACCTGATCGTCTCCGAGCTGGCGCGGAGCTATCGGCGTGAACAGTGTGCGGTCCGGCTTGAGATCGATCAGTGGCGTACCGTCGAGGCAGTCGAGGCCGCGCACGTGCAGAACAGGAGCTTCAATACCAACGAGCTGTACGATGTGCGTGCCGATAGGATTTGGCCGCACGGGCGTGCGCAGGCTGAAGGTGCCGCGAGAGTTGCCGTCATTGCGCGGGCTCTGGCGGACGAGGTCACGACGGGACTCGTGAAGCCAGTACAAGACTTCCAGGCGCTCGAACTCGGCGATGCCATCCAGCGCCGCAACCCAAGGCTCGAAAACCTCGATGCGGCACAACGGACCGTCGAGCCGCCCCTGACGCGGGCACTTCAAGCGATCGGTCCATGGCGTTCGGCATTGGCCGATGAAGTAAATTCCTGCATCGAACGCCGATGGCGGCGTCACCGCCTGTTCAGCGTCACGGATCTCGTTGAGGCGCACCATACAGCTGAACCTCAGCCATCGACCGCGATCATCACGTCAGAGGCTTTCACGACCGCGTACGCCTCCTTGCAAACCGAGAGGCCCAGTTCGTCGACAGCCTCGTTGGTGATCGAGGCTGTTACGATCGTGTCGCCGATATCCAGCCGAACGTGAGCCGTGGTGGCGCCCTTCTTGACCTCGACGATCTTGCCTTTGAGCCTATTGCGCGCGCTGATCTTCATGGGCGGACCTCCAACTTCTCCGAGAAGGAGGCACAATCGAGCAGACTTCAACGATATATGCAATTAAATACAACGATCCAGGTTCATCGGCGGCGAACTCATGCCTGCGATCCCGAGGCGCGACGAGGCACGCTTCGTCAGACTCCAATTCTTGGCGGTGCGTCTGCTCTCGGCTGAAGCGCGGCTCTGCCGGTTTTAGAGGCATCGATCTTCGATGCCCGCTTCCCACGATATGTTCATTGGAATATAACCCGTGTGACAAAATAGGCGCTTCTTTGTAAGAGCCAGGTCAGTGGTCGGGTTCACGTACAATCCGGCGGTGGTCTATGGAGTAACGCAATCGAACGCCTAAAGTCTGGGTAGCTACGCCGTTAAACGGCGCCTGCCCGCGCGTGGCGGTCAAAGACGAGGCGGCGCAGCAGGTGCCGCTCTCCAATGAAGGAACGAAAAATGTCTCAGTATCCGGAGCTCAAACTCTACATCGGCGGCGAGTGGCGCAGCCGCTCAGGCCAGCCGGTGCTCAATCCAGCAGACGAGAGCGTGCTGGGGACTGTCCCGCATGCCACCACCGCCGATCTGGATGACGCCCTTGCCGCCGCCGAAAAAGGTTTCAAGATCTGGTCGCGCACATCGCCCTCAGCGCGTGCCGAGATCATCTACAAGGCGACTGCGCTGATCCGCCAGCGCGCCGAGGAAATGGCTGTCGCCATGACGCTGGAGCAGGGCAAACCCATCGCTCAGGCGCGCCTCGAAATTGTTCGAGCAGCAGAGATCATTGAGTGGGACGCGCAGGAGGGCCGTCGCGTGTACGGCCGCATCATCCCGAGCGAGCCGGGCATGCGCCACTCGGTTCTGCGCCAACCCATTGGTGTCGTCGCCGCGTTCTCTCCATGGAACTTCCCCTTCAGCTCACCGGCACGCAAGGTGGGCGGTGCGCTTGGTGCGGGCTGTTCGATCATCCTGAAGGCTTCGGAAGAGACGCCGGCCGGTGCCTTCCAGCTCGTCAAAGCGTTCGCCGATGCTGGCCTTCCTGCCGGCGTGCTCAATCTCGTGTTCGGCAAGCCGTCGGAGATTTCCGAGTATTTAATCCCGCAGCCCTCGGTGCGGCTCATCACGTTCACTGGCTCCGTCCCTGTCGGCAAGCATCTCTCGGCGATGTGCGGCGCGCACATGAAGCCGGCGATCATGGAGCTCGGCGGCCATTCGCCTGTCATCGTGTGCGACGATGTCGATCTCGCCAAAGCCGGCGCGGCCTCTGCCATCGGAAAGTCGCGCAATGCCGGCCAGGTTTGCGTCTCGCCTACGCGCTTCTTTGTCGAAGAGAGGATCTACGACAAGTTCACCGCAGCCTTCACCGAGAAAGCAGCGTCTCTGAAGGTCGGCAATAGCCTCGATCCATCGGTGCAGCTCGGCCCGCTCGCCAACGACCGCCGCATCGCCGCGATGGAGATGTTTGTCGCCGACGCGAAAGCCAAGGGCGCGCGGATCACGACGGGTGGTGCACGCGTTGGTAACAACGGCTACTTCTTCCCGCTGACCGTCGTCGCTGACGTGCCGGATGATGCGCGCGCCATGCGCGAAGAGCCGTTCGGGCCGCTGGCGCTGGTAAGCCGCGTCAAGAATCTCGACGAGGCTATCGAGAAGGCAAACTCCGTACCCTACGGGCTCGCGGGCTACGCCTTCACCAACTCGGCGTCGAATGCCGAGCGGCTATCGCAGGAAATTGAAGTCGGTAACCTCTCGATCAATCACTTCGTCGCATCGAGCGCGGAGACGCCATTCGGCGGCGTTAAGGACAGCGGCATCGGCCGTGAGGGCGGTGTCGAAGGCCTTCAGGAGTATACCGTCGTGAAGAATGTCTCGCATCTCGCGACGCCATGACGGTCAGGGCTCGCATGGGCACGTGAAGCGCTTCGCTCGCTCCGGAAGCCGGTGCATTGGGCGTTCTCGCACAGCCACTCCGAATAGCTGCCGTCCAGGTAAGCGCGACCGGCGGTAATTTCCGCACCGGCGGTCACGTCCGGGATCGGATGGGCTTCGTCAACCATCAGATCTCGATCGTCGGCAATCTCCATGACGTCATCGACCTCGATGGCGCACGCCACTGCAGCCATGCCCGTCTTCGGACTGGGTAAAGAATGCTATCCACAGCATCAGAAGCGGACGCAACCTCTCTTGGCCGGGCGCGCTGGTCGCAATAGATGAACGGCCATTTATCGCCCGGCCATGTTTGCAGGAATATTTTCGCGGCAGGTCTAGTACTGCAGCTCACCGTCCCTACATCACGCCGATTGTTGCTGCAGGAGGTCCCTCCCCGATGGATAGCATCCGCTCGGCCAACGACGAGACGATCACGCTCGGCGAAGCCAAGAAGCTGGTTCAGTGCATGGCACATGAGCAGAGCTTCCTCTTCCTGTCGCCGCCCGGCGTCGGCAAGTCGGAGATGGTCGCCCAGGCGGCAGCGGAGGCGGGATTGCCCTGCCGGTCGCTCCTCGGCACCCAGATCGCGCCCGAGGACGTGAGCGGTATTCCGCGCATCGTCGGCGAGCGTTCGGTGTTCTGCCCGCCGCGCATTCTTCTGCCGGAGAATCCGGAACCGTTCTGCCTATTCCTAGACGAGCTGCCGGCCTGTGCGCCGGACGTTCAGAAGGCTTTCTACTCGCTGCTTCTGGAGCGGCGCATCGGTGAGCACGCGCTTCCTGCCGGCACCTGGGTTGTCGCCGCCGGCAACCGCGCGCAGGACCGCGCACTGGTCCGCTCGATGAGCTCGGCGCTGGTGAACCGCGTGACCATCCTCCACCTCAGGGTCGATGTCGACGAGTGGCAGGCATGGGCCGTCAAGAGCGGCGTGCGCGCGGATGTGCGCAACTTCATTGCCCATATGCCTGATGCGCTTATGCGCCCGGTTCCGGCCGAGCCGGTGCCGTTCTCGACGCCGCGCGCCTGGGTGCACCTCTCGCGCGCGCTCGACCTCGCGGAACGCGCCGGCATCCTCACACGCGAGACCCGGCGCGCCCTGGCATTCGGCCGGCTGTCGGCGGAGGATGCGGCGGTGTTCTGCGCGCTCGCCGAGGAGCAGATCGGCACCATGCGCCCCATCGAGGATTACATCATTCATCCGGACTTGCTGCCGAAGACCGACGCGGCGCGCTGGTTCGTCCTCAACTGCATCCGCCAGCACGTCCGCGACGGGCGGCTGTCGCACATCAAGCCGCGCACCGTGAACCGCTTCCTGCGTGCGCTGTTGCCCGAACAGCAGCTCACTGTGGTCAGCGATCTGGTGGAACCGTGGGGGGCACTCGGGGCCGACCGCGCCATGTTCGACCTTCTCAAGCAGGTGACAGCGCTGTGACGACGCAGAGAGTCCCATCCGAGCGCGCAACGCTGGACCGGATCGCGCGTGGCTTGCGCCTCGTTACGGCTCCCTTGCCGCATCTCGCCGGGCTTGCCGCGGCCGTGCGCGTGAGCATAGACGCGCGGGTGCCGACCATGGGCGTGTTCGCCTCCGGCCGGCTGGTGGTGAACCCCGACTTTGCCGCACGGCTGAAGGACAACGAGCTCATCTTCGTGCTCGCCCATGAGCTTCTGCATCTCGCACTGCGGACGCATGATCGCGCCAAGGGCAGCGGGCTGCTCGAGTTCAACTACGCGCATGACTACATCATCAATGACATTCTGCGTGTCGAGCTGGGCTTCACCTCGATCCCCGCCGGCGGGCTGGACATGCCGGGTGCGCGAGAGAAATCCGCCGAGCAGATCGTGCTGGAGATGCGCAGGAATGCGGATCACATGGCATCAAAGACACGCGTCTTCGAGGGTGAACCTGTGACGGCGCGCCGCGTGTTCGGCACGGGGAGCGGACAGCCTCCACCGCCCCAGCAGGACGCGGGCGACGTCCTCGATGACAAGCTCGAGCAGGAGCTGTTCCCTGATGACGCGGAGGAGCAGGCCGAGCGCGCCAAGGCCATGCGGGAAGCCGCCGCTAAGGCCCTGGCGCTCGCGAAGGCCATGGGCGCGATGAAGGGGAAAGGCGCTGCTGGGGGGGCCGCCGAGCATCAGGTCGTCGATGCATTGCGCGGCCTCTATCGCACGCCGTGGGAGCTGAGCCTGCAAAAGTGGATGGAGTCGGTCGCGCCCGGCGAGCGGACCTTCACACGGTCGTCGCGTCGTGGCGCAGACCGCGACGACATCGTACTTCCGGGCCGTCGGCGGGAATCCTGGATGCTCAACGTGGTGCTCGATACCTCCGGCTCGATGACCGAGGAAATTCCCCGGGTGCTCGGCGCGGTCGCCGATTTCTGCGATGCCGTCGCCGTCGACGAGATCCGCGTCGTGCAGTGCGACACGGCGGTGACATCGGATGAGCTCCTCTCACCGAGCGAGCTCGCCGGATATAGGATCAGCGGCTACGGCGGCAGCGATCTCACGCCCGCCATGCTGGCGCTCGCCGATGATCCCCGCGTCACCGCCTGCCTGATCGTGACTGATGGCGACATCGTCTATCCGCCGGAGGGAATGCCCTATGGGGTCCTCTGGGTTCTCCCCGAGCAGGCGAGCACGCACTTTCGGCCACCCTATGGACACGTCGTAAGCATGCAGAGGGCAACTTAGCTATGAAAGCCGTCCAGGAACTCGTCGCCTATTTCGACCGGCGCGGCGCGCTTTCGCGGCGCCAGTTGCGCAAGCTGCTCGACCAGGGCTTCCTAGCCTCCGATGCTCCAGCGAACATGATCGATCTCTGCGATACGATCGGTGCCAGCTATTACTTCCGCGTACGTGGTCTGGATGCAGGACCGCTGTGGGGTACGGATGTCTACACCGGCGACTCTCTCCTCGGCGTCGCAGCGGTCCACGCTGGCCTCGTAAAGACGAACGAGGCGGCGATCGTGAAAGTCACCGTGGTGACGCCACTGCAGCAGTTCCAGGGATCGACGCGCCACGGGGGCACCAGCCATGACTTCGGCCGCTACGGCACGGCCTACAGGCTCTCCGCCGTTTAGGCCCAATGCACGTATAGTTGAAAGACATTCTGCCGGGCGCTGTCGATAGTTCACATCGGTTGGTATACGGATGGGCGCCCGGCTGGCCATCTGCACGCCGTGTCAGCCACTCCACCACCCTTGGGAGGTCCAGATGTCGAGCGTTCCCGCAAAGACCCCTATCCAATACCTCGAGAAGGCCTCTGGCGCTCTGCGCGACATGGGGCTGATGCCGACCAAGGTGGAGCCGTCGCCGATCAACGCGCTGCTCGAAAAGATTGCCGATCTCGACAAGGACAAGGTCGCCGTCATTGCACGCACGCTCGCGCAGGGCGAGGTCTTCAACGAGGTCGTTCGCGACCAGACGTCGAAAATGGAGATCGGCACTCGCTACGAGCAGATTACGAACGGCTTTAATTCCATTCGCGACGATTCCCGCCGCCTGGTCGATCAGGTCGAGGACGGGAAGATCGACCTCCTCGAGCGCGGCAGTAACATCTGGATGAAGATCGCGCGCGGCGATATCGCCGACCGCTTCGACAAGATCCGCGACGTCTATCTCTCCGTGACCAAGGAGACGAAGAACCAGATCGAGCGCGAGGCGAAAATTCTCGATGCCTATCGCGACTATCGCGGCGCGCTGAAGCACGCCGAGGTGATGGGGCTCGAAATTCTCGGCCACGCGCAGGAGAAGCTCGACGTCGCCAAGAAGGCACTCGATGCGGCGTCGTCGAGCGTGGCGGGGTTCGCCGGCACCGAGCCGGCCGAGCGGGCCAAACTCGAACTTGCGCGCGACGAGGAGCTGCGCCGTACGCAGGAGGAGGAGAAGAGGTTCCAGATCGCCAAGGATCTCTCGGACAACATGACGATCGGCTACAATACGTCCGAGGTCATCATGGCGCGCCTGATGCAGCTCACTTCGACCAAGGAGCGCGTCTACAGCCAGGCGGTTTCGTTCTTCTCGACCAACGACAGCGTGCTGACCGCACTCAAGGCGTCGTTTACCGGCATGTTCGGCCTTCATGAGTCGACCAAGACGCTCGAAGCGATGAAGGAAGGCATGTCGAAAAGCCTCGAGGATCTCGCGAAGGTCGGCGACAAGGTGCAGGATGCAGCCGTCAGGGCCGGATACGGACCGACAATTCGGGCGGATGCGGTGAAGCAGCTCGTCGAAAGCGTGGTCGGCTTCCAGGAGCGCTCTGGCGAGATCATCGCCGAGATGCGTAAGCTGGCGACACAGAATTCCGCCGAGATCCGTCAGGCAGTCGAGGATGGCAAGAAGCGCGTGGCGCGAATTGCCGCGCAGGTCGATGCTTTGCCGGGGCCAGGCTGAGGGCGAGATTGCCCGCCGAGGAATAGGCGCAACGAATGGCGGAGCAGACGGCGAGCAAGTCGCACACGCTCGATGACCTGATGATCGCGATGGATGTGGTGGACACCATACGCCATCGCGATGATCTCGTGCGCCGTGAGATCAATGAGCCTGACCGCGAGGCCGATCTCGTCAACCGCCTGCGTGAGATTTACCGCCAGCAGGGCATCGAGGTCTCCGACAGTGTCCTCAAGGAGGGTGTCCGCGCACTCAAGGAGAGCCGCTTCACCTATGTGCCGCCGCCGCGCTCATGGCGGCGGACAATGCTCGAAGTCTGGGTCGGACGATGCCGCTACGGGAAGATCGCTGCAGTGGCGCTCGGCCTCCTCGGCATCGCCGGCGGCTATCAGTGCTACTCGGTGATGCGCCCGGCGCAGATATCGGCTGAGCAGACACGTATTGAAATCAACGAAACTCTGCCGAAAAGCATTCGCAGCGCGCACGCGGACATCGTGGGGATCGCGACGGATCCGGAGGTCAAGCCTCAGGCGGATCGCCTGCTGGCCGACGGAGAGCGCGCCATCCGTGACAAGAACGGCGCCGAGATGTCGCGCATCTCCAAGGATCTCGATAAGCTGCGCAACGATCTGCTGCTCGAATACACGCTGACGATCGTCTCCCGGCCTGGCGATACGACCGGCGTGTGGCGCCAGCCCCCGCGCAGCACCACGACACGCAACTACTATCTGATCGTAGAGCCGATCACGACTGACGGGCGCAAGATCAAGCTGCCGGTCCGCAGCGAGGAGACTGGCGAGATCTCGGTCGTCGACAAGTTCGGCGTACGCGTGCCGGAGGCGACGTGGTCGGCCGTGTCCCAGGACAAACGCGATGACGGTATCGTCCAGCGCAATCAGTTTGGCGTGAAGCGCCGCGGTACACTCAAGATCGAATACCTCATGGCCCACGACGATGGCGCCATCACGAAGTGGTAGCAGGGCATGTGGAGCGGGCGCAAAACACTGGGTGAAATCGAAGGCGGGATATCGAGGCTGCGCCAGGAAGAAGGCCAGCTCGATTCTTCTCTCAGCTCGGCTGTCGCAGACGCTGAGGCGCTGGCACGCGACAAGGCGAACGCGCACCGCGAGCTGGCGCGCATCAAGCTCGATGAAATCGAGGCGGGCCGCCTCGTCCGCAATCTCGACGCCGCCGAGCAGCGGGCGCTGCGCATTCTCGAGAGCCGCCGCTTGCGTCTCAATACTCTGCACGAGCAGCGCGAGCAGGCGATCACCGAGGTCGAACGCGCTAAAGGCGAGCGCGAGGTCGCCGCTGCCGCTGTCGAGGATGCGGTCGAGGCGGTCGATATCGTTCGCTCGGAAGCCGAGGCGCACGTTCGCGAGACGGCTGCATGGAAGGAAGTGCGCGAAACATTCGACAAGGCGGATTCCATCGCCGTCGAGGCCGAGAAGAAAGCATCTCAATCCGAGACGGAGCTCGCCGAGAAGCGCAAGCCCTATGACGACGATCCGCTGTTCGCCTATCTCTGGCGTAACAACTACGGAACGGGCGCCTATGCGTCGACTGGCTTCACGCGATACATGGACGACCTCGTCGCGCAGTTCATCGGCTTCGTGGACGTGCGTCCAAGCTACTACATGCTGACGGAAATTCCCGTGCGCCTGCGCGAGCACGCGCGACGCCAGCGCCAGGGTGCCGACGACATGAAGGCCAGCCTTGCGGGCGTCGAGCGCCAGGCCATGGTTGCGGCCGGTATCGAACCGAAAGAGCGGACGCTCGCCGAAGCTCGCTATCGCTTGTCCGCAGCGGATGCAACGGCGGAGAAGAAGCGCAATCTGCTGCGCGATATCGAAGCCCAACAAGCGGATCTCGTCAGCGGCACCGGCGACAAGAGCTATAGCGACGCGCTCCAGACCATTGCCGACGCCGACGCGCAGGACAGCATTCGCACACTCCAGCAGGAGGCGCGACGCACAGCGACCGAGAACGACGATCGTATCGTGGAGCGCATCGATAGCCTCAATGGGCGGCTCACACGGGTACAGGAGGAGATCACTAATCTGCGAAAGGCTGCGCAATCGCTCGCTCAGCGGCGCCTCGACATGGAGCAGGTCCGCGACCGCTTCCGCTCTTCCGGCTACGATCATCCGAACGCGACATTCGGCAACGAGAGCGAGATCGGAAAAATTCTCGCGCAGGTCATCGAGGGCGTCGTGCGAAGCGGCATACTCTGGGACGTTCTGAGAGGCGGTTTTGGTACCCGCAGATCGCGCGGTCGTCCGGATTTTGGGGCGCCGACCTTTCCCTTTCCATTTCCGATCCCCGGCGGCGACGGTGGCAACGGCGCCCGGGGCGGCGAGTGGCGCCGGCCGGATACGCGCGGTGACTGGAGCAGCCCGCTGCCTGGCCCGTCCAGCAATGACAGCGATGACTTCAGGACCGGCGGCTCGTTCTAGACGAGCTACGCAGGCCATCAGGCAGCCTGCCAGCCCGCAAGAGCCACAATGTCCCGTCCGTGACGGCAGCCACGGGGTTCAAAACCTCTTGACTCGCAAGGCATCGATTATGCGCGCCGGCGCAGCATGAGCACCAGTGCGGCAATCAGCAATGCAGCGGTGACGCCCCAAGCCATCATGTCGGTAGCACGCGCAGCCCAGATGTAGGCGTGTACCGCCACGACCGCGCAAATCAATATGGCGCAGGTCGTGCGCAGGATGCGCGCTGTGCTTTCGCCGAAAGGTAAGCGAAGGGCAAGCACGAGCGCCAATATCGTATAGGCCAGATAGATGGGCAGAATGGTCTGCTCGGCGAGGAGCAGCGCTCCCAATGCCGCAGCGGCGAGCGCGAGTGGCTGTCCCCAGGCGACGGCCGCCCAAATGCGCTCCCATCGCTCTGCCGGTTGCCCTTTGTCGCGACGACGCGCGAGCCAGATTGTCACGCCGCTGTGCGTGACGATCGTCAGCGCGAGCCCGAGCAGGCCATAGAGGATCTTAACCGGCAATCCGCCAAACCAGCCGAAGTGCAACGGCTGAATGGCGCCAAGAATCTGCTGTCCGAAGCTTCCCGTCTCCAGGCCTCCATCACCGAGCGGTGTGCCGTCGCCTAGAGTTCCGTTCAGGAGCACACCATAGTCCTTGGACTCGCCGATGTAGCGCACACCGCGACCGATAGAGAAGCCCTTGAGCATCCCTTCGGTCTGCGTGTAGACGCCCCAGAGCGCCGCCATATGGCGCGGCACGCCTTCGACGGGAGTCCCGGCCTCGAAGGCATTGAAGTGCTCTTCGTACTTGGCGTCCATGTATGTGTACGACGCCATGAGCCTGATGTTCTCCGTCACGCGCCCGACGGCTTCCAGCTCGACGCCGCGGATGCGCGCGGTTGCGCCCTGCTGCGAGATCTGCGTCAGAAGATCGGAAACCAGGCGATTTTCTTCCTTCAGATCGAAGTATGCAGCATTGATGATCACCGGCCTGCCGGGCATCTGATACTTGAAGCCGACCTCGAACTGTTCACCCTTGAGCGGTGCTGCCGGCCTCGCGACCTCGGCTGGATCGAACGGATTGTCCTTCACCTGATTGCCCGGCTGCGCTGCAAATGCCTGCGAGTAGCTGATGTAGGGCGTGAGGCCGAAGTCGAAGGCATACATCAGACCGGCGCGGCCCGTGAGCTCGCTTTCCTTCTGCGTGTCGCTGCCGACATAGCCCATGCTGAGCCAGTCCTGCCGCAGGCCAAAACAGCCGTCCAGTTGCCGAACTTGATCTAGTCTTGAATGTAGATGCCGCGCTGGATCTGCGTCTCGGTTGCTCGATCCAGGATCGGGATGTCGTTCACCGGAACGAAGAGATCCGCAGGATTTGTGGCCAGCGGGTTGAGGTAGAATGCGGTCTGGCCATAGACAGGATTGTAGATATTGAAGGGCGATTGGCCAAGAGAGGGTCGAAGGCTCCGGCACGATCTGTCCGGTATGGCGCGCCGCTCGCAAGATGCTAGGCCCTGGACAGGGTTCGTCATGGGCCATAGTTTCAGCGGAATTACGGCTGAGCGTGCTACCGCGGTTGAGCGATTTCGCACAGGTTCTTCCGATGACAAATGCTGGTAACGCGGCACTTGATCTTTTGCGAGCTTGGGTTGTCCGTGCTGTCCCGAAGGAGGGAGCCAGCTGGTTCGAGCAGCAGATTGCGCTGATGTCCTCCGGGCCAACGGAGAAAGAACTCTATCTGGCCCTGGGATACGCCATTCGTCGCCTTGGAAAGCAAGATCTCAGCCTGACGTCCGAGGACCTTGCCGCCGCGAGCACGGCGCGACCCGGTTGGAACCCCAGCGACTGGAGCGTCGATCAGGCAGCCCGTCTATCGTTTGTTTTGGCCAGCGATAGCGATGACGGGACGAGGTTCAAAGCGAGGCTCGAGCAGCTTTTCCGCACCGCGGATGTCGGAGAGTTGATCGCGTTCTACCGTGGGCTGCCGCTTTACCCGCATCCAAAGCTGCATGTGGCGCGCGCCCGCGAAGGCGCGCGAAGCGCAATGCAGCCAATCTTCGAGGCTGTCGCGCACCGCAATCCCTATCCCATGGAAGAGTTTGACGAGAATGCTTGGAATCACATGGTCCTCAAAGCGCTCTTCGTCGGCAGCAAGCTCGATCCGATTCAAGGATTGGACCGTCGCAGCAATCCGGCGTTGATGCGCATGCTCCGAGACTATGCGCATGAGCGATGGGCCGCGGGGCGGCCAGTCAGCCCCGAGCTTTGGCGCTGCGTTGGCCCGCATGCCGATAGCAATGCGATCGCCGATCTTGGCCGGGTTCTCAGAACCGGGACGGCGATTGAACAGCAAGCTGCCGCGCTGGCGCTGGCTGCATCTTCTTTGCCGGCCGCAAGGGAAGTGCTGGCGGAAGCTCCTGACCTTGCCAAACAGGCTGCCGCGGGTGGGTTGAGCTGGGCGGCTATTGCTGAAGCGTCATAGTGAACGGATGCGGGGGCAGGCGTCGCCGCCCGATCAGAAAGCGAAAGCCATGTTCGTTGATTCTCACACCCACATGATCTCGCGTACCACCGACGACTACGAACGCATGGCTGCGGCAGGGGTAGTGGCGTGCATCGAACCCGCGTTTTGGCTAGGCCAACCGCGTACCCACGTCGGCACGTACATCGACTATCTATCGATGATCTGTGGCTTCGAACGTTTCCGCGCCGGACAGTTTGGACTGCGCCACTATTGCACGATCGGTCTCAACTCGAAGGAAGCCAACAACGAGGAGCTGGCCGAAGCCGTCATGGAGATCCTGCCGCGCTACGCGCTCAAGGAAGGCGTAGTGGCCATCGGCGAGATCGGCTACGACGAGCAAACGGCCCTCGAGGACAAGTATTATCGATTGCAGCTGGAGCTTGCGAAGGAGCTACAGCTGCCGGTGATGGTTCACACGCCGCATCGAGACAAGCGGCAAGGTACTCTGAGGTCGATGGCGGTGGCGCTCGAGCACGGACTCGATCCGAGCTGGGTTGTCATCGATCACAACAACGAAGAGACTGTCCGCGATGTCCTGGATCGCGGTTTTTGGGCGGCCTTCTCGATCTACCCGTTCACGAAGATGGGCAACGAGCGCATGGTCGAGATCGTCAGGACCTATGGCGCCGATCGCATCTTCTGCGACAGTGCGTGCGACTGGGGGGTGTCGGACCCGCTCGCGGTACCGAAGACGGCTGAGTTGATGCGTCGCGCGCAAATACCGGAGGAGCACATCCGCAAGGTGACCTATGAGAATCCGCTGGCGGCCTACGGCAAGAGCGGACAGATCAAGGAAGAGGATTGGCTGAACCCGCCTTCCATCGACCAGCGCACGCTCTATATGGGCAACTCCGTTTTGCGCGGCGGTCAGGCGCCCAGGATCGAGGAGGGCAAGCGCGGCATCGGAGATAATCTGAAAATCTCCTGATCGTCGCGCCATCCGCGATATGGGCTGCGTCTTCTCAATATCAGCCCGAGCCGGTGAGTTCCGCCCAGTGGTCGCGGACATAAATGCAGAACCAGGTCGAGTATCGCTCCGGATGCTCGTTCACGTCCCGGCGCAGGGCGTCGACGTGGATCCAGGCGTGATCCTCCGCCTCTGTGGGGTTCGGGCGTACCCCGCCCTCGTAGAAACCGCCGAAGCAATGCACCACCTCATTCTCCGTCATCGCGTTGTCGAGCACTGCGCGATAGCAGGTCGTGAAGAGAGGCGTGAGCGGGCAGATGATTCCCATCTCCTCCTGCAGCCGGCGTTGCGCTGCTGCGGCGGTATCTTCCCCGGGCCGCGGATGACTGCAGCAGGTGTTGCTCCATAATCCGCCCGAATGATATTTCCCGATGTGCCTTTTCTGCAGGAGAAGCCGCCCGCTCTGATCCTGGAGCTGCACGGAGATGGCGCGATGCAGAAGGCCTTTTCGGTGCGCGGCGAGCTTCGGGGCCGTGCCGATCGCACGATCGCTGTCGTCGACCAGGATCACCTCGTCTTCGTCGGTATTCGAGCTCATGTGCGACCTCGCTCGGCCACGCTCGAGGTTTGTCTCCGCGCATCGAAGATGGCGAGAGCCGTTGCGACTGCGCAGATCAGATAGCCAAATGCCTCGAGCGCCTCTTCGTGGTGGATCCAGCCGGGTCCTATATTGCGTGCGAGCGAGACAAAACCTGCCAAGAAGAGCATGACACAAATCAGCCCTCCAATGCCAACGAACCGCGATGAGCCAAGGCGTTCCGGCCAGCGAGCGGCGGCAAATGACCATGCCGCTGCGATCAAATACAACAGTCCCCAATAATACCAATCCGGATCATTGTATTGGAGCGCGGCAAAGTAAGCGAGCGTCGCAGATAGGACGACGTGGACGATACGCATGTGCCCCTCCTACCCGATCCAACCGCTGGCAGCGATTGCTGTACTACTGCTCGATGCCTTGCATACCGTGAGACAGTGTCAATCGTGGGCCAAATACGTGGGCCAGAACAAAGTCCTTAAAGGCTGTCGCGTCCATCGCGCCTTCCGGAAGAAGATCCGGTGCGCTCGAAATGACCAAGGGACCATCCTGCGTTTTTTCCGTGAGAAGTCCATGCGAGCCCTTCACCAGCCCGGTGCCTTTGATGGGCGTGACGTCGAGAAGATTGCGAAAGCCGAGCTTCCTGGCGAGAAGCCTGCGCGAGACCTTGAGCATCGGCACAGAGATGTCCGGGTCCAGGAACAACTCCATCGGATCGTAGCCCGGCTTACGGTGAATATCGACGGTCCGGGCGAAGTCGGGCGCCTTTGCATCGTCCAGCCACCAATAGTAACTGAACCAGCGGTCGGGTGCCGATAGCGCAACGAGATCGCCGGAACGGGGGTGGTCCAGTCCGATCGCGCGCTTGCCTTCCTCATCGAGAACCTGCGCAATGCCGTCGATACTCTCCAGCAATCTTTTTATCGAGTGTCTGTCGGCGCCGTGCTGCAAGTAGACGTGCGCAATCTGGTGATCGGCCATGGCAAACGCCTTCGAGGCGCCGACGTCGAGTAACTCCCGGCCCATCTCATTGCGCACGCGAACCAGGCCCGCCTCTCGCAGAGCGCGGTTTATGTGTACCGCTTCCCGCACCGGTACGATGCCGTACTCCGACACGACCACGACACGATCGCCGTTGTTCTCTGCTTCCTCGATCAGCTCGCCGGCTAAGGCGTCGATCTCGCGCAGGTCCTGCGCGACGCGTGGATCATCCGGGTCGGGCCCCCATTTCTGGAGGCAGTAATCGAGATGGGGCAGATAGCAGAGCGTCAGCGTCGGTTGCCGCGTGCGGCGAACATGCTGCGTTGCACGCGCGATCCAGCGGCTGGCCTCGATAGAGGTCATGGGCCCCCAGAACTTGAAAAGGGGGAAGGTTCCCAGGGCGTTATTTAACTCGTCCCGCAGCTCGGGCGGCTCAGCATAATGGTCCGGCAGCTTGCGTCCGTCGGCTGGATACATGGGCCGCGGCGTGGCGCTGATATCGACGGTGGAATACATATTGTACCACCAGAACATGTTCGCGCATGTAAATGCCGCGTCAAGCTTTTTTCCCCTTTCCCAGATTTTCTCTCCGGCGATCAGTCGATTTGACTGCCGCCATAGCCATACTTCCGCTTGCTCATGAAAGTACCAACCGTTGGCGACGGCACCATGATCGCGGGGCGACAAGCCGGTCAGTAGAGTGGACTGCACGGTGCAGGTAACAGCAGGAACCACGGTCTTAAGCGGACGCAGGCCGCCTCGTTTGACAAGGGCTGAGAGGTTCGGCGTATCCTTGCCGAGAAGGCGCTCGCTCAGTCCGACTATCAAGAGCACGAGCGTCTTATGCATACTGCTGTTCCGCTAAGTGCGCCTCCGTGGCAACGTTCAGAAAGCACGAGCCCCGGCATGTGGGCAATACCTTTCAATGACCGACCGAGGACGCACACCTTGACTTGACGTCGAGCGGCGGCACATTCTGAATGCCGCAGGTTCGGCCGCAGAAGCCGACAAGCAGAAATGCCGGGGAACGCATGGGTGAGGTCGCCAAGCCTTCTGTCTCCGAGACATCGTCGCACGGCGCATCGCTATATCTTCAGCGCTTCGCGGTCTCCTACGAATTCCCAGTCCACTTCACGAAGCATCTTTTCGCACCCGACAATCCGGTGTTGCGAGAGACCATCACCCGACTTGAACGCGAGCGGCGGCACCGCTGCATCGTTTTCGTCGATGATGGCGTGTGTGATGCGCGGCCTGCTCTGATCGGCGAAATCGAAGCCTATGCCAGCGCGCACGATGCGGCGATCGAGTTGGTTGCCGCCCCGCAGAAGGTGCCGGGCGGCGAAAAGATAAAGAACGAACTCTTCCACGTGGAGTGGATGCAGGGGCTCATTCAGGAATACCGCATCGACCGGCATTCATTCGTCATCGCCATTGGCGGCGGCGCCGTTCTGGATGCTGTCGGGCTCGTAGCCGCTACCAGCCATCGCGGTATCCGGCTGATCCGCATTCCAACGACAGTTCTCGCCCAAAACGACTCCGGTGTCGGCGTAAAGAACAGCGTCAATCTGAAGGGATCGAAGAATTTCGTCGGTACGTTTGCGCCGCCTTTCGCCGTCCTCAACGACTTGACCTTCATTACCGATCTGCCGCCGCGCGAGAAGATCGCGGGCATGGCCGAAGCGGTGAAGGTCGCGCTCATTCGTGATGCCGATTTCTTCCTCTGGCTCGAGCGCAATATCGACGGCTTGTCGCTTTTCGATGCCTCCACGATGGCGTACATGATCCGCCGCTGCGCCGAGCTTCACATGCACCAGATCGGACACGGGGGTGACCCGTTCGAGTCCGGCAGTGCGCGGCCCCTCGATTTCGGTCATTGGGCTGCACACAAGATCGAGTCTCTCACCCGCAACCACGTACGCCACGGCGAGGCAGTTGCTATCGGTATTGCTCTTGATGCGCGTTATTCGGTGCTGGCTGGCCTGCTGCCCCCAGGAACCGAAGACCGAGTTGCAGCCCTGCTTGAGTTGCTGGGCTTCCGGCTATGGCATCCGGTAGTCGATGCACGCGCTGCCGACGGTAGCCATCCCCTTTTGCAGGGGATCAGGGAGTTCCGCGAGCACCTTGGTGGAGAGCTTACGATCACGCTGCTGGAGGACATCGGGCGGGGCGTAGAGGTGCACGAGATGGACGAGGAACGCATCCTCGAGGCCATCGCATGGCTGAAAGCACGGCAGAGCGCGCGATGAAAATCACGAGCGGAACGCACCTTACCTACTGCACCAACATCCACCGCGGCGAAACATGGTCCGACACGTTCATCGGGCTGAAGCGTCACCTGCCGGAGGTGAAACGGCTGTTCGTTCCCAACGAAGCTATGGGCGTCGGGCTCCGCCTCTCCGCAATCGCTTCTGAAACACTCGCGAACGCCTCCGAGCTCGAGGCGTTCAAGGATTTTCTCGCCCGCGAACAGCTATACGTCTTCACCATCAACGGCTTTCCTTACGGGCCGTTTCACGGGACGCGCGTCAAGGAGGACGTCTATCAACCGGATTGGCGCTTTGCCGAACGCTTGGCCTACAGCAACCGCCTGGCCGATCTGCTCGCCGAGCTGTTGCCGCAGGATGCGGGCATCACGGGCAGCGTCAGCACGGTGCCGGCGACGTTTCGGCCGATCGGCGGAGAGCCTGGTGCGATCGAGCGTATCGCCGAAAATCTGCTCCAGCACGCCGCCCACCTCGTGCGGTTGGCCGACAGGTCCGGGCGCACCATCACGCTGGCACTGGAACCTGAGCCCATGTGCTACCTCGAAACCATCGAGGAGGCGGCGCGGTTCTTCGAGGAGAGGATCTTCTCATCAGCAGCGGTTCGACGGTTTGCTGACGTGACGAAGCTCGATGTCGTCTCCGCGGAGCGGGCGCTGAGGCGTCACCTCGGCATCTGTTATGATGTCTGCCATGCTGCCGTCGAGTTTGAGAACGCTTCGGAAAGTCTGGCGCGTCTGACGCGTTCCGGCATTGGCATCTTCAAGCTACAGCTCTCGGCAGCGCTGAAGGTCCCGCGCGTAGATGCCCACACCATCGACCAGCTCCGGCGCTTCGATGATGGCGTCTATCTGCATCAGGTTGTCGAGCGCAAGCCGGACGGCAGTCTCGTCCGCTTCCTCGACCTGGCGCCGGCCTTTGCAGACATTGATCAGGCAATCGGAAACGAATGGCGTGTGCACTGCCACGTGCCGATCTTCATGTCCGCGCTTCCCCAACTCGACACGACGCAGGATTTTCTGCGCGAGATCCTGGCGCTGCATCAACGAACGCCGATCAGCGATCATCTCGAGGTCGAAACCTACACCTTCGACGTGCTGCCTGAGGAACTGCGCAGGGTCGATGCCTCGACTGCGGTTGCTCGCGAGCTTGGCTGGGTCAGGGACATCCTCACAGCATGACCCTGGCGACTGCCCTTCGTTTGGGACGGGTGTCCAATCTGCCAACAGTTTGGAGCAACGCACTCGTCGGGACGACCCTCGCGGGCGGCGAGATCTGGACGCAAACGACACTTCTTGTCGTGGTCGGACTTTCGCTGCTCTACGTCTCCGGCATGTATCTCAACGACGCATTCGACAGCGAGATTGATGCAGCAGAACGACCAGATCGACCGATCCCTTCCGGCGTCGTGTCGGTGAATACCGTGTTCGGCATCGGGTTCGGTCTGATGCTCGGCGGCTTAGCGTTCATACTCTGGGGGAGCGCCGCGGCGTCAGAGACGAGCGTGCGCGCGATGATGGCAGCGCTGGCACTTGCAGCCGCCATTCTGTTTTACGATTGGCATCACAAGGGCAACGCCTTGAGCCCGCTATTCATGGGTTTGTGTCGTGTTCTCGCATACTTGACCGCCGGATATGCGGCGGTGACGGCGCCGTCGGCCATGCTGTTCGTCGCTGCGCTCGTCAGTCTCTGCTACCTCATCGGCCTGACGTATGCCGCCAAGCAAGAAGCACTCGATCGCCTCGACAGACTGTGGCCGCTACTTTTTCTCGGTGCGCCAATTCTCTACGGCCTGGCTATCGTTTGGCAGAGCGGCGTTCTGGCGGCGGCAGCGCTCGTTGCTCTCATCGTCTGGATATTGGTGGCGCTCTACTTCCTGAAGCGCCGCTCCAAAGGGGATGTTCCGCGCGCAGTCGTAAGCCTTATTGCCGGCATCTCGCTGGTCGACGCAGTGTTCCTTTCCGCAGCCGGCGCAGTAGGTGCCGCATTGGTAGCGGGATTGTGTTTTCTTCTAACTCTTGCGCTGCAACGCTGGGTCAGCGGCACCTGAAAATTGCCCTAAATATGGTTTGACTGTATTCTGCCTTTGCCTCGAGGCAACGACTTCGAGGTGTAAATTGCCTGCTAATGCGCTTGCCAATGAAGCAAGTCAGATTGTTCAGGTATGGGAGGACGACCAAATGCGCCTTAGGTTCACTGGCATTGCCGTGGCCACGATCTTGGCAATGGCGACCCCGGCTCTCTCTCAAGTCAAAATCAAATTTGAAGAAGTCGCCGGCGGGCTCATCCATCCGCTAGCGATGGTATCGATACCGGACGGCACAGGCCGAATGGCCTTTATCGAGCAGCACGGCCAAGTGCGGATCATTGATAGCAAGGGCCGCTTGCTGCCGGAACCTTTTATCAATGTCGGCCCAAAGATGGTGACGCAGCACCATTTCTTTGATGAACGCGGACTACTTGGTTTGGCGTTTCACCCTAACTACAGGGAGAACGGCAAATTCTACATCGCCTACTCGGCCCCGCTTCGCGCCAGCGAACTCGACCGCCGCCTTTGGTGGTCGCACACCAACGTCGTATCCGAGTTTCAAGTCTCCAAGAACGATCCCAATAAGGCCGATCCAACAAACGAGCGGGTCATTTCCCAAATCGACCACCCGCAGTTCAATCACAACGGTCACTGGATCGGCTTCGGACCTGACGGAATGCTCTACATAGCCACCGGCGATGGCGGGTACGCCAACGACTGGGGTATCGGCCACAATGTGGCGATTGGCAATGGCCAAGACATGAGATCGCTCCATGGTAAGATGCTGCGGCTCGACTTGACCAAGCCGGATCTCATTCCGGCAGACAACCCGTTCGTTGGTCAGAGCGATGCCTTGCCGCAGATCTGGGCACTGGGGCTACGCAATCCCTGGCGGTGCACCTTTGATCCGGGTGGCGACAGGGCGCTAATCTGCGGCGACGTGCAGCAGAATTCCTTCGAGGAGATCAGCGTCATCACGCGAGGCGCTAATCTCGGGTGGCGTCGCATGGAGGCGGATAAGTGCTTCGACTATGCGAAGCCGGATAATCACCCCGCCACATGCGATCAGACCGGACTGACACCGCCAATCATCGTCTACAACAACTGCACCGCGGTGAAGGCGGACTGCAAAGGCATCTCGGTCACTGGTGGACATGTGTATCGCGGCCCCCACAAAGCGTGGGATGGAAAGTACATCTTTGGCGACTGGTCAAAGTCGTTTGCGACGATGGACGGCCAGATATTCTTCGGAACCAAAGGTGCCGACGGCAAATGGACCATGGAAGTTGCCGTTGTCGACGGCATGAAGACGCTGCCGTACATCTTGGCCTTCGGCCAGGATGACAAGGGCGAGGTTTATGCGTTGACGAGTGTTACAACCGGTCCGGCGGGTGGCCACGACAAGATCTACAAAATCGTGCCTGCCAACTGACGCGCCGCGTTACCGGACGACCTGCGCTGGGAAGAAGCGGCTTATCCAGCCACTTCTTCCCTACTGTGTTCTTCGGATTTTCGAGGAATGTCTGCGATGTACGGAACAAGACTTCACGCGATCGTAGTCGCCAGCGCGATATCCATTCTCTCGACCAATGCAATCGCGCAGACGAAAGAAGAACCGGATCCCCCCCGGGATCCTCCGCCGTCCTTACCGGCGCAGACGCTGAAGGACAGCAAGGTAATCGCCCTGGGAGAGACGCTGTGGCAGGAGCAATGCACGCATTGCCACGGTGCGAAAGCCTATCCCGGCAAGGCGCCCAAACTGCAGCCCCGACAGTACAAACCGGAGTTTGTCTGGGATCGCACACACAATGGCTTTCGACAAATGCCACCCTGGCGGGACGTCTACAAGCCGGACGAAATTATTGCACTTGTGGCCTACGTCATGAGTGACGATTTCTTTCCCTGACGGCATCGCAGTCTGAACGGCACCGGTTCTCGAGATCCTGAGCCGGTGCCGCAGCGCTATGATCCCACCCCGCTGGGTGCTTTCCTCACGATCCTAATCCGACTTGGGTAGCTCCTCGATGGTGATGTCCTTGTAGTGGGCTTCGGCCTTCGCGCCGCCGTGGATCTGAAGCGCGATGATGCCCGAGCGTTCGATCGTGGCGTCGTCCTCCGTGTAGTCCACGGTCTGCACGCCATTTAGCCAAAGGCGAATGCGCGGCCCCTCGCAGCGGACGACGTAAGTGTTCCAGTCGCCCTGCTTCACCAAGCTTTTGATGTCCTTTGGATCGGGACCGGCAAGAATGCGATCGCGACGCGTTTCGTCGTAAAGCGCGCCCCAATAATGCTGCCCGATATCGGCCTGATAGCCGGATACCTCGTGATGGTTCGGTATGCGTTGGGTTCGGAATTGCACACCTGCGTTGCGCAGCGCACGATCACCCAACAGTTTGAATGTCACTTTCAGCTCGAAGTCGCCGAAGTGCCGCGTCGTGCTGAGAAATTCATTGCGACGTACGACCTTGTTGAGGGAGCCACCGACGATGGCGCCCCTCTCGACGCGCCAGGTGTACTTGGTGTCGCCCTCCCAACCCGTGAGGGTTTTGCCGTCGAACAGCCGTTCGGTTTCCGCTGCGACAAGCGACGAGCTCGTGGTGACAGCGCACAGAAAGAGCACCCGCACAACGAAGTGATCCAAGAGTCACCTCTCTTCCGTTTAAGTTCATTGCGGGACCACGTGGTGCGTTTACCGGCCATGGTTCATGTGTGGCACCGGATCGTATGCGGTGCTGCGCACTTCGGCGCGGTCGCGCGCATTTCAGCCAGAATCCAGGTTCCTAATCGCTACGCCAATACTTCAACAAAATAATAGGGAGGCTCCAAATGAAGCACCAGGGCGCGCACATCTTATCGCGGCGCAGTATCGTCACGGGCATCGGCGCCGGTGTCGGCACCATGGTACTGGCACATGCTGCCGGTGCACAAACGCAGACGGGGCCAGTTGCTCCGCCCAGCACCATCACCACTCCGCCGCGCGACTTTGGGCCGGGCGGCGCTCCGACCACCTACTTCACCGACCCCGATGTTCTTGCCGTCGATCCGGTCTTCAGGCAGTACGCCCAACCCAACAGCGCCATCCAGAGACTCTGGACCGGTGCGCTCTGGTCGGAGGGTCCGGCCTGGAACGCGCAGGGCCGCTATCTGGTCTGGAGTGACATTCCGAACAATCGGCAGCTGCGCTGGCTCGAAGACGACGGGCACGTCAGCGTCTTTCGAATGCCGTCGAACAACTCCAACGGCAACACCTTCGATTTCCAGGGCCGCCAACTCGCCTGCGAACATCTTACCCGCCGTGTCGTGCGCTATGAACTCGACGGCTCGGTCACCATTCTGGCCGATGCCTACCAGGGCAAGCGATTGAATTCTCCCAACGACGTCGTGCCTCATCCGGACGGAAGCTACTGGTTCACCGATCCGCCCTACGGCGGCCAGCTTTATGAAGGCACGCCCGACGCAGCGGGAGGCCCGAGCAATGTCGCCGGCCGGCTCAACAACCGTCTCGGCCAGCCCCCCGAGATCGGGTCTGCAAAGCGCGAGCTCCCCACCAATTGCTATCGCATCGATCCGAGTGGACGTGTGGATCTGGTCGTTACGGAGGACCAGGTTCCGGACCCCAATGGCCTGTGCTTCTCGCCCGACTACAAGAAGCTTTACGTGGTGAGCACCGGCAAGGGACCCGGCGATACCGGGCCCGGCGGCAAGGGAGAGATCTACGTCTTCGACGTAGGAGCCGATAACAAGCTCTCCAACGGCAAGTTGTTCAGCGATTGCATGGTCGACGGTGTCAAATGCGGGCCCGACGGCTTACGCTGCGACGTCGACGGCAACGTCTGGTCGGCGAGCAATGCGGGTCGCGCGGTCGGCTACAGCGGGGTCATCGTCTTCAATCCTGAAGGCAAGCTCATTGGTCGCATTCGTCTGCCGGAAATCTGCGGCAACGTTTGTTTCGGCGGCCCGAAGCGCAATCGGCTGTTCATGGCAGCGAGCCAGTCCATATATGCCGTGTATGTGAATACGCAGGGCGCGGCACCTGGCTAGGCGGAAGCTATCTCGGCATCGAGATCGACGACGCTATCGAGATTGCCGAATGTCGACATCTGATCGAGCGGTGCAGTGCCTCTGAGACCCGACATGGTTGGTGGCATGTTTAGCATCGCCGATCACATCTCACGCGACCGCAGCTTTCGGGATCTCGCGTCGACGCGCTGAGACGCAATCCAGAGAGAGCCGATTTCGCGGCTTAGCTCATTGCGAGGTAACAGAGCGAGGGACAGGCGCGACCGCTCAACTTCTGACAGGGGACGCGCCGCCAAGCCTTGCCCGAAGCTGAGCCCTGCTTTGCCAGATTTTTGAGCGTCCCTACAGCGATGTTCAATCCGCTGCCAGCCATCGCATTGCTGCCGTTGGCCCTTCTGTGGCTCGGCCTCGGTGCGCCCAGCATCATCTTTGTAATCGTCCATTCTGTGCTCTGGGCCGTCGCCCTCATTACGCATGCAGGTTTCCAATCGGCCAGTGAGACCATGCGAATGGCCGGCCAGAGCTTTGGGCTTCGCGGTCCGCGCTGCATCATTGGCATTCTCATTCCAGCGGCGCTGCCATCCATTATCAGCGGCCTTAAGATTGGTTGTGCATTTGCTTGGCGCACTCTTATCGCGGCCGAGCTCGTGTTCGGCGCGAGCTCCCGCTCGGGCGGACTCGGATGGTACATCTTCGAGAATCGCAATTCGCTGGAGACGCGGTATGTTTTCGAGGGTCTGCTCACGGTCATTCTGATCGGCCTCGCCGTCGAGAGCCTGATCTTCCGCACATCGAAACGCATACCGTGCGGAAGTGGAGCATGCAGCGCTGAAGCATGCGCCTGACGGGCGCTCCATTGGGGCTCTCATCAGCGATAGCTTAGAGAAGCCTGACGACGGACAGGCAATCGCCGTTTCGGTAGCGCAAAATCAACGCCATTGTCGACGGTATCGGCCTGTCTGTGCGACGCATACTCACCGCTGGCAATGCGGCGATGGCCTGACCCTAACGCCGGTGCCTGGACTGCGCATGATGCGTGGCGAGGCACCAACCGGCGACCTTCATTCCGTTTATCGGCCGCTCGTTCGTGATCGGTCCGTTGGTCGCAGTCAGCGTGGCGGCATGGCAAAGCGGCCATCGATACTTGAACCCGGCTAGAACGCCTCAGAACGAAGCCTCCAGCCTCGGGGTTGACCAGCGGGGCAGGCCGAGACCAGCGCGCCAAGCATGGGCAATTTCGTCGCGACGGGCAAACCAGACGCCGGACTTCGATGCGACGTGCGCCAGAAAGGTCTCAAGACCGCCGATGCGGCCCGGCCGGCCAATAATGCGCAGATGCAGCCCCACAGACATCATGCGCGGTGCATCCCGACCCTCCTCGTAGAGCCGATCGAACGCGGCAATGCAGTAGCGCGCGAAGTCCTCGCCCTGCACAAATGCATGGCTGTTGAAGAAGCGCATGTCGTTCGTGTCGAAGGCGTAGGGCAATACGACGTGCGGCTGGCCACTGACATCGAGGACGTAGGGAATGTCATCATCATAGGCATTCGAGTCGTAGAGGAAGCCGCCGTGCTCGACCAGCAGGCGGCGCGTGTTTGTCGAGGCCGACGAGCGCGAATGCCAGCCGACCGGCGGCGTGCCTGCGATCTGGGCGAGCACCCCCGTCGATTTCGCGATCATCCCGCGCTCCTCTCGCTCGCTCATGTTGGCCTGGCGCTCCCATCGCCAGCCATGCGCCGTGATCTCGTGTCCATCGGCGACAGCCTCGCGAATGAGCCAGGGTGAAAGCGCCGCCGAGCGCGCGCAGCAATTCATCGTGGCGGCCACGCCGTGCCGCTTCAAGGCGGCGCGGACGCGCGGCCAGCCGGCGCGCGTGCCATAGGTGAAGTGGCTCTCCATGCAAAGGTTCGGTGCGCCCTCGATCAGGTCCGTTACTTCGTAGATTGCTTCATTGCGCTCGTCTCCCATGGCGAGACTGAGCTCCGCACCCTCCTCTACATTGACGACGACCGACACGGCGAGCTGCGCCCCGTGCGGCCAGCGCACCGGGGGCGGGTCGCCGCCATAGCCGCGAAAGTCTCGATCGGTCGGCGGCAAGGCAATCGGCATGGGAGACCTCGATCCGGTTTGCGGGCTCGTCAATGTCAGGGTGAGGCATTCAACGCGCACGCCATCGCTGCAACGGCGGCGGCAACGGGCTCGATGATGTCGACCGTAGAACTCGTCGCCAGGGCGCGCGCAGCATCGGCGAGCGGGCCCCCGCCGACGACGATTGCCTCGGCACCATCCTGCTCGACGCACTGCCGGACGAGAGCTCGCAGCGCCGCTTCCAGTCGTACAGGATCGGCAACCAGCGCGGCGGGATCTCCAGTCGTGACGCGAAGGCTTGCCAGTCCGCCCGCAAATCCGAGCTGGCCGACGCGCGCGCGAATGGGGGCGTCGAGAGCAGGCGTCGTGGTGACGATAGCGAAGCGCCGTCCCCCGCGACCGGCAGCTCGGATAGCTGCTGCGCCGATCCCGATAACCGGCACCGACAGAACTGATGCGAGCCGATCGGCCCCGGGATCACCGAAAGCGGCAACAATCACGCCGTCGCCGACGAGATGGGGCACGAGCTGCATAACGGCATCGGTCGCAGCGGCGAGCGCTTGCGGTTCGGTGATCATGGGCGGGCCGAACTCTGCGGTCAGTCCCTCGATAGAGAAGCTCGCCGGCGCCGCCTCTCTCGCGCGCGCCAGCATCATGGCCGTGGTCGCGGCGGATGTGTTGGGATTGACGAGATGGACGGTGCGCATGCGTGGAGCATGTGCGAGGCGTGCGCGCGGTGCAACGCAACGCTAGCGCGCGATGTGCCTACTTTTCTCGCACCTTGCACCGAACGCAGGCGCAAGCCGTCGCTGAGCGTCGGGCTGCTTGAGTCGAGCACTCGTGCGACGGTTGCTGCGTTGCGATGGCAAACACATGCCCGCAGCAGCGTTTGCGCGCCCTCAGGCCCTCGGTCGAGCGGCTTTCGTTGGCGAGCGGCAGTTTATGGCACGGCCATTGCTAACCAAACCGCATGGCGCCTGCAGCGCGATGAGCGGGTGTCGGCGGGTGGGAATCGTATGGCAGATGGGCACAGGCTGGACGGCGGGACTGGTGCAGCGTCCACGCACGCCGTTGGAAGCACGGTCGATATCGATGCCGTCACACACCGCTACGGCTCGATGGTGGCTGTCGACAACGTCTCGCTGATGACGCGTGCCGGCGAGATCATGGCACTGCTCGGTCCTTCGGGCTGCGGCAAGACCACGCTGCTGCGCATCATCGCCGGCTTCGTGCGCCAGACGTCGGGGAGCATCCTGATCAATGGCGAGAGCATCGACGGCCGGCCGCCGAACCTGCGCAACATCGGCATCGTGTTCCAGAACTACGCGCTGTTTCCCCATATGTCGGTGCGCGAGAATGTTGCCTACGGCCTCAAGGCGCGCGGTACGCCGAGAAGCGAGATCGGCGGTCGTGTCGACAGCCTGATCGAAGCCGTGCGCCTCACCGGCATGGCTGACCGCTTGCCGCGACAGCTCTCGGGGGGCCAGCAGCAGCGCGTTGCATTAGCGCGTGTGCTTGCGGTCGATCCATCGCTCGTGCTGCTGGACGAGCCGTTCAGCGCTCTCGATAAAAACCTGCGCCTCGACATGCAGATCGAGATCAAGCGGCTTCAGCGCGAGTTCGGCCTGACCGCGATCCTCGTCACACACGATCAGGAAGAAGCAATGGGCGTCGCCGATCGCGTCGCCGTCATGAACAAGGGCAGGATCGAGCAGTGCGACACGCCGGTCGAGGTCTATGACCGGCCCGCGAGCCTGTTCGTCAGCGGCTTCATCGGCACGACCAATCGTCTGGAAGGGCGCGTAACCGCGGCGGATGCGGACGGCGTGAAGGTCGAGCTGGATTACGGCGGTGTGGTCGTCGGGCGCGCGCAGGATCCGGCAGCGGTTGGAGCGCGCGTTATCGTCACCATACGCCCCGAGCAGTTCGTCCTCCATACTGAAGAGGACGACGGGCTCATTGCTGCGCGCCACCGTCTCGCGATGCCAATGGGACCGCAAACCGTCCACGAACTCGTGCATGGCCGCGGCAACATGATCAAGGTTGTCGAACAGCGCGTTGGCGCACCCCGTCAGGCCGGCCATGCCGTTTGGCTGAGCGTGAGGCCCGACGCGGTGCCGTCTGTCTTCGCAGCCCCATCGTCGACCAGTTCAAGCCAAGGGAGCAATTCATGACCTCGCACCGCTTCGATCGGCGTCAACTCATGGCGGGTGCCGCCGCGCTTGGTGGCGCATCGCTATTCGGTGGGCCGGCCCACGCCAAGGGTAGCGTGACAGCCGCGATCTATCCGGGCAATTGGGATGAGCAGTATCGGACTGTCGTCGCCCTGGCTCTGAAGAAGGCGCAGGATGTCGATCTCGCGCTGGAGCCGCTGTTTGCTGTCGACCAGGTGGCGAAGGTGCAAGCGGCGCGCGGCCTGCCGCCGTTCGATGCATTCGTACTCGATCCCGGCCCACGCGTAACAGCGATGGAGCGCGGGCTGTTCGAACCCTTCGACGGGATGAAACTGACCAACGCAAGCAAGCTACCGGCGGGCAGCGTCGACAAGTGGGGCGTGGCCGTGAACACGCAGATCGTCGGCATCGTCTACAACCCGAAGAAGCTCCCGAAGCCGAAGAGCTGGAAGGATCTGTTCGAGGAGCCGTATGTATCGCGCCTCGGTCTCACCGGCTTCCAGACGACGTTCGGTACCGTATCGCTGATCGAGATGGCGAAGGCATTCGGTGGATCCGAAACCGACGTCGACCCGATTTTCGAGACCATCAAGAAGGCGCTCCCCAAGGTTGCCGCCATCATGGCGCCTGCAGCCGTGCCAGGTCTCTTCCAGCAGGGCCAGATCGACATCACCTACACGAACACGAACAACGTCGCCTCGCTCAAGGCGCGCGGCGTCGATATCGAGTTCGCCGCCCCGGAGTCCGGCGCCATAACGTTCGGGACGACACTCCACATTACCAAGGGGGCCGACAACAAGGAGAACGCCTACAAGTATATCGATACGGCCATCTCGGCGCCGGTGCAGGATGCATTGCTCAAATCTTCGGCGCAGATGCTCCCTGTCAACAAGGATGTGGTGCTCAGCGGCGATCTGCCGATCAAGAGTCTCGATGAGCTGTCGAGTTTCGTGACGCACGATTGGACCAAGATCAATCCGCTCCGTGCGAAGTGGATCGAGCGCTTCAACAAGGAAGTCACGAAGTAGGCCAATGGCGGCAACCACAGCGGATGCGGCTGCGCCTGCAGCCGGCGCGCCAGCCGAGGCGAAAGAGCGGATCGAGTGGCGTCTCGCGACGCCGCTCGCCTTTTCCTACATGGCGTTCTTCGCAGCCCCGCTGCTGCTGCTGCTGTGGATCAGTTTCCACGAGGACAACGAGCTGACCCGGATGGGACCCGGTCAGTGGATACGCTTCCTGTCCGATCCGTTCTACGTCGGCGTGGTGTGGCGGACGATGGTCCTCGGCGTCGCCACGGTTCTGGCGGCGACGCTGATCTCCTACCCGTTCGCACTGGTTTTCTATGGGGCGTCGCCCCTCGTGCGAAAGCTGATGCTCTTCATCGTCGTGCTGCCGCTGCTCACCTCGGTCGTCGTGCGCACGTTCGCCTGGATCGCCATCCTCTCGCGCGAGGGGGTCATAAACAATACGCTGATCGCCCTCGGCATCACGACGGCACCGGTGCCGCTACTGCAGACGCAATACGGTCTCATCATTGCGCTGATGCAGATCGAGATGCCGCTCATGCTGCTGCCGCTGCTTGCCGTGATGCAGGGCATCGACCGCAGCCTCGTCGAGGCCTCACGATCGCTCGGAGCCTCCCATTGGCGTACCTTCTTCAAGGTGCTGCTGCCGCTCAGCACGCCGGGATGGATCGCCGGCGCGACACTCGTCTTCGCAAGCTCGACCACGGCCTTCATTTCCCAGTCGGTGATCGGCGGCGGTAGGCTCGTCTATCTCCCCTCCGTCATCTGGCAGCAGGCGATGGTGATCTCCGACTGGCCGTTTGCGGCGGTGGCATCGGTGATGCTGCTGATCTCGGTGCTCACCGGCATTCTGGCACTGGGTGCGATCGGCCGGTTGATCGATCCGCGCAGCAAATAGGGCGACGAGAAACATGACCGGACATCTCAACACGTGGACCGACCGCAGCTATACGCTCGTGATCGGGCTTCTCGCGTGCCTCGGCATCGCAATCCTTGTCGGCCCGGTGATCGTGGTGCTGATGACGTCGTTCACGACGTCGGCTGCGCTCAAATTCCCGCCGCCGCAGTTCTCGGCGCAATGGTATGTCGCACTGTTCGATCCTGCGCGATCGAGCCATATCCACAACGCCGCTTACAACAGCCTCTGGGTGGCGACGCTCGCGACGTCGGCAGCGACGCTGCTGGCGGTTCCGGGGGCGCTCGCGATCGCACGCGTTCGGACCAAGGGCGCGCGGGTACTCGAAGCAGCGTTTCTCGCGCCCCTCATCCTGCCGACGCTGGCTTATGGGCTCGCGACGCTGATGTTTTTCACGCTGCTCGGCTATCGCCCCTCGCTTTGGCTCCTGACCATAGGTCATTTCATCGTCATCGCGCCGTTCGTATTTCGGACCACGGTTGCGAGCCTGACCCAACTCGATCCGGTCCTGCTCGAAAGCTCGGCGGCGCTCGGCGCGGGCCGGCTCTATACCTTCCGCCGCGTTACTCTGCCGTTGATCGCTCCCGGTATTGCCGCCGGCGCATTCCTCGCGTTCATCGCTTCGCTCGACAATGTGCCCGTATCTCTGTTCCTCTCCAACGCTCGGACCGATATGCTTCCCATCCGCATGTGGGGCATGATCGAGAGCACGCTCGACGTCAGGGTGGCCGCCATCTCAGGCGTGCTGATAGCGAGTGTGACGGTGCTTATCCTGATGATGGAGCGTCTGGTCGGGCTGACCCGGCGCATGAGTGGATGAGGAAGAGCAATGCGTAGGATCGCCTGTGTGCCGTTGACGGCAGCGGCGTTTGCCCCGTTCGGCGAGGTCATCGAGCGGCCAACGGATTTCGGTCGCGTCTATTTCAGCGATGCGCTGGCCAACGGCCGGAGCGGCGCAAAGCCGAGCCTGTCGCTCTCACAATCGCGTCCATTCGAGGGGGCCGAGCTCGAGGCGACGAAGATGGAGCGCCACGAGTTCTCCTCGCAGAGCTTCGTGCCGATCGACGTCTCGCGCTACATCGTCATCGTCGCTCCGCATGGCGAAGATGGCCGGCCGGACAGTGCTCGTCTGCAGGCCTTTCTCGCGCGTGGCGACCAAGGCGTCACCTACGGCATGAACGTCTGGCACCATCCGATGACGGTTCTCGACCGGCCGAGCAAGTTCGCCGTCTTCATGTGGCTCGACGGCGGCAAGGGCGACGAGGAGTTCGTCGACCTACCCGCCCCGATCGCCGTGGCGTTTCCGCCGGCGCCAAGCACGTAGGAACTAGACATGTCCAGCGCATATGATCGCGACCTGATCGGTTACGGGGCCAATCCGCCCGATCCGCAGTGGCCGGGCGGCGCGCGCCTCGCTGTCAATTTCGTCATGAACTACGAGGAGGGCTCGGAGCCCTCCATGCAGGACGGCGAAGGCTTCACCGAGACCGGTCTTACCGAAGCGCATGGCCTCAATCAGGGCGTGAAGGGCCGCGATCTCGCAGGCGAGAGCATGTTCGAGTACGGCAGCCGCGTCGGCTTCTGGCGGCTCATGCGATTGTTCAAGGAGCGCAGCCTGCCGATGACCGTGTTCGGCTGCGCGCTGGCCATGGAACGCCATCCGCCCGCATGCACCGCCATCAAGGCGGCCGGGCACGACGTGTGCTCGCATGGCTGGCGCTGGATCAAACACTTCGAGCTGAGCGAGGAAGAAGAGTGCGAGCACATCCGCAAGGCCGTCGCCTCATTCAAGCAGACGGTCGGCGAAGCGCCCGCGGGCTGGTACTGCCGCTACGGACCGGGCATCAATACGCGCCGCCTGGTCGTTGAGCATGGCGGCTTCCTCTACGACAGCGACTACTACGGTGATGAGCTTCCCTTCTGGAAGACGGTGAGCGGCAAGCCGCACCTGATCATCCCCTATTCGCTGACAAACAACGACGGCAAGTACGCCGGCTGGACCGGTACATCCGACGACTGGTTCTCGTTCATCCGCGATGCCTTCGACATGCTCTACAAGGAGGGGGCGAAGCAACCGAAGATGATGTCGGTCGGACTGCACATGCGTCTGATCGGTCATCCCGCACGCGCGGTCGGGCTCGAGCGCCTGCTCGACCACATCAGTCGCCACAAGGACGTGTGGATCACGCGCCGCGTTGACATCGCTCGTCACTGGATGTCCGTTCATCCCTACCCCGGCAAGGGGCTGAACGAGTAGCAGGCGCGGTTCAGTTCGCGTCGCGCGGCGTGCCCAGTAAACGTCCGGGTTCGTTGACAAATGATCGTCGGCCGCGCTTCAGGCCGAGCGCGGGACGGGCAATCTCGGCGACGACATCGCCCGCACGCGTGCATGGCACGACGAGCAGGTCCGCAGAATGCCCCTTCGCAATACCGTATCCATCCAGGTTGAGTATCCGGGCCGCAGATGCCGTGATCATGTCGAGACAGGACAGAAGGTCGGAAGGACGACCGAGCTGTGCGATGTTGGCGTATAGATTTGCCATCCGGATCAGCGAGGCATCGCCGAACGGCGTGAAGGGATTGTGGACATTGTTCGTCGCGAGCGAGCATGTGACACCATGCTCACGAAAGCGATCAGCGCGCGCCACGCCGCGCGGCACATTGTAGTCTGTATCGCGCCCCATGAGGAACAGGTCCGTCGCCGGAAGAACTGTTATGGCGACGCCGGCGTCGGCGAGGCGTCGCGCGATCCGGATCTGGCCGGCCGGCGGGACGGCGGAAAGCTTGGTGACGTGGCCGACGGCAACGCGCCCGCCATATTGATGCAGCTCGGTCTGCCGAAGAACCTCGTCGAGATGCATCCACGATGGATCGAGATCGAAGTCGAGGTGGAAGTCGATATCAAGATCGAAATCGCGTGCAATGCGAAATATGCGGGCAATGTGCGTCTTCGGATCGGTATCCGTATAAGGACAGCCACCGATAAGATCCGCTCCTTGACGGCACGCAGCGACGAGCAGCTCCTCGGTGCCGGGATCATTCGTCAGGCCTTCCTGGGGAAAAACGCAAATCTGAAGATCGAGAGCCCAATGATACTCGCGCTTCAGTCGGCTCAGAACATCGAAGCTCTTCAAACCGACGCGCGGATCGACCTCGACGTGCGTGCGCATGAACTGCGTGCCGGCGAGGATGGCCTTCTCGAGCGTCCGGCGCGCGCGCGCTTCGATGTCCACCTCGGTGAATGCCGCTTTGGCCTTGGCGGCTTCGCTGATGGCTTCTTTCAAAGTTCCTTCAACAATACGGCAGCGATCAATGATGCAGGATTTGTCGAGATGTATATGTGTCTCGACGAGGCCGGGCAGCACAACGTGTCCACCTGCATCTTCTTCATCGGCGCCGGCCGGAAGACCGGCGCCGATCTCCGCAATAAGGCCATCGGCGATACCGATATCGACAAGATCGCCGGCAGAGTCGGGCAGCCGTGCGTTCCGCATAATGAGATCGAAGGCCATAGGTCACTCGACGCTTTCGAGGCCGCCGAGATAAGCCGCCTCGAGTGCAGGATCCTCGCGCAAGGCTACAGCCTGATCGGCACGCACGATACGGCCCGATTCGAGCACGTAACCACGATCCGCGGCAGCAAGCGCCTGCGCCGCCATCTGATCGACGAGCAGCAAAGTAACACCACGGTCGCGCAAGCCGGCGATGACGTCGAACAGCTCGTCGATGATGGCGGGGGCGAGGCCGAGCGATGGCTCGTCGAGCAGCAATATGCGCGGCCGGGCCATCAGCGCGCGCGCGATCGCGAGCATCTGCTGCTCGCCGCCCGACAGCAGGCCTGCACGGGAATCGGCACGCTCCCGCAAGCGCGGGAAGCGGGAAAACATCGCCGCGATGTCCGTCTGCACGTCGCCGTCCGAGCGTGTGTGGGAACCGAGTTCGAGATTGTCTCTCACGCTGAGTTCGGGGAAGATCTGCCGCCCCTCCGGCACGAGCGCGAGACCCAGGGCTGCAATACGGTGCGCCTCGAGATTGTCGATCCGATTGCCCCCAAGACGGATGGTGCCGGAGACGGGGCGCAGAAGCCCGCTCAAGGATCGCATGATCGTGGATTTGCCGGCGCCGTTCGCGCCGAGGAGCGCAACAAGCTCGCCCTGGCGCACTTCGAGGCCGATATCCTTCAGGACGGGAACTGCGCCATACCCCGCTTCGAGCGCGACAGTATCGAGTTCCAGCGGGCGCGCGGCCGCGAGCGGTTCGTCCCGCGGGCGAACCATGCCTTCGCCGCTTCCGAGATAGGCCTCCTTGACTTTCGGGTTGGCGCTCACGCTCGCCGGAGAGCCGGTCGCGATCAGCCGACCGGCGTCGAGCACGACGACATGATCGGACGTGCCCATGACCAATGCCATGTCATGCTCGACAAGGATGACGGCAATACCGGCATCCGCCATCTTCCGGAGCACGGTGCCGAGCTCTTTCTTATCGGCGCGCATGAGACCAGCTGCGGGCTCATCCAGCAGCACGACCTTCGGCCGCGTTGCGAGTGCGCGTGCCATTTCCACAAGGCGACGGTCGACGTGCGGCAAGTCCTGCGTGAGGGTATCGATCGATCCTCGATAGCCGACGAACGCGAGAAGGCCTTCGGCGATCGCGTGGTCGCTGCTGGATGCGGGTGCGGCCAGCGGGTGTCCGATGGCGCCGCGTCTGAGGCCGATGAGCACGTTGTCGAGTACGCTGAGCGAACCGAAGAGCTGCGTCGTCTGATAGGTGCGCGCGATGCCGGCGCGCGCGACCTTCCACGCAGGCTGCGCGGCAAGCTCCTCTCCGCCAAGCGCGACGCTGCCCGCATCCGGCTGATAGAAGCCGCTGATCATGTTTAGCACGGTCGTTTTGCCGGCGCCGTTCGGCCCGATCAGCGCTGTCACGCGACCGGGCTCGGCCGTCAGCGCGACGTCTGTCGCCGCCTTGACGCCTCCGAAGGCGATCGTCAGATCCTTCACGACCAGCGGCGCACGCACCTCCGCTCCAAGGAAGGCTGCGATATCGAATGCCTCTGCCTCGGCGATAAGTCTCGGAGGGACGGGCAGTCGGCGGGCGAGCGTGCCCAGAATTCCTTCGGGAGCGAGCCAAAGCACGACGAGCAGGAGCGTCCCAAACAGCAGTAGGCGATATTCCGCGAGCGAAGCGATGAGCTCCGGCATCAACACGATGACGACAGCGCCGATCACCGGCCCGAGCGTGAAGCCTGCCCCGCCGACGATCACCGCCAGAAGAAAAAGGATCGACTGGGTGAACGGGAAGGAGCTCGGCGCGACGAACGTCATCAGCGAGGCAAAGACGCCGCCGGCGGCTCCCGTGACTGCAGCGGATAGCGCAAACGCAATCGTCTTGATGACCACGGGATTGGAGCCGACGGCCTGGGCTGCCGTTTCGCTGTCGCGTACGGCGATCATGGCCTTGCCGAGCGGTGCGCCGGCTAGCCGATGGAAGAAGAGAAGCGCGCCCCCTGCGAGGACGACCGCCAGCACGGCCAGTCCCCGCTCGCCATCGAGCCCATGACCGAAGCTCGGCTGCGCGATGTTCATGAGGCCGTTCTGGCCGCCCGTCACGCTCCGCCACTCGATGAGCACGTGCTCGACGATGAACGAGAAGGCAATGGTCATCATAGCGAGGTACGGTCCGCTCACTCGCAAGGCCGGGAGGGCGAGCAGCGCGCCAATCAGCCCGGCGACCACGATCGCAACGGGCAAAGCAATCCAGAAGCTGACCGCGCCCGTCACTGCCGCACCGGTGGTGAGCACCCCGACGACGTAGGCACCGATGGCATAGAAGCCGACATGCCCGATCGAGATCTGCCCAGTCAGCCCGACGAGTATGTTGAGACCGGCACCAACGGTCGTCGCGAGCGCAACCAGTGCCAGCAGAAACGGCGTGTATCCTTCCCCCAGGATCGCGACGGCAACCCCGGCTGCAGTGAGCGCGAGCACGGCTGCCGGTACGGCTGCGGCGTAGCGCACCATGACGTCAGACCTTCTTGATCGCCGCACGGCCGAGAAGGCCATACGGCATCAATGCCAGCGCGCCGATGACGGCGGCGAACATCACGATGTGGGTATAGCTCGATCCGAACAGCGCGGTGATAAGTGCCTCGCTGACCCCGTAGAGCAGACCGGCCATCATCACGCCCGCCGCCGATCCGATGCCGCCGAGAATGGCGACGGCGAATGCCTTCAGCCCGAAGAGCGTGCCCATATCCGAGTGCACGCTGAAGAGCGGCGCTATGAGCAGGCCGGCAAGCCCGGCGAGCGCCGTCGAAGCGGCGAAGGACGCCGCGATGGCCGACTTCACATCGACGCCCATGAGCCGCGCGGCATCAGGATTCTGCACGACGGCGAGGAGGGATTTTCCGTAGCGCGTGCGCCGCAGGAAAAGCGCGAGCCCGAGCGCGACACCAATGCCGACGACAGGAATGATGAGCTGCAACGGATAGACGCCGGTGCCGAAGATCTGAATGGGCGTCGTGGAGAACACCGGCGGGAAGCTGCGCGGCTCCTTGCCGAAGGTGAACATCACGGCGTTGTCGAGGACGATCCCGCCGGCAACCGTGGCCATAAGCCAGGCATTGGAGCCGCGTGACGCGAACGGGCGTACCAGCACCCGCTCGACCAGGAGACCGAAGGCGGCGCAGCTGAACAGAGCAGCGGCGAATGCCAACGGCAGAGGAAGCCCGATCCGAACGGCGAAGAAGTATCCAAGCACGGCCCCGAGCATGACCGCGCTGCCCTGCGAGAAGTTCACCGTGCTCGAAACGACGTACGTGACGTGAAATCCGAGGGCGATCAGCCCGTACATGCTGCCGAGACAGATCCCGGAAATGAGCGCGGATGTGACGAGCATCGTGCTACGGCCTTCCGTCGTTCCGTCTGCCCCCGTTGCAGGACAACCAGGGCAGGCGCGGTCACTGCGTCAGGGGCAGGATCTCGCCATCGACGAAGTGCGTGAAGATGTAGTCGGAGGCGCCGATAGCATCGTGGTTCTCCGGCGTGAACGGCTTCTTGTAGGACTTGATCAGCCCGTCGTAGCTGTCGATCTCGTAGAAGGATTGGCGGATCTTCGGACCGTCAAGGGCGCCCGCCTTCGCGATCGCAAGTGCTGTCAGGTGGAGGGCGTCATAGGCGTTGGCGATGCCGACAGCGGGCGTCACATCTGCGAGAGACTTGATGGCGGGATACTTCGCCTTCAGGGCCTCCAGAACGGCAGTCCCTTTCGGAGACAGCTTGCCGGCAAAGGTGTACGTCTGGATGAAATGGACCTTGGCGGCGCTTGGGCCTGCAAGCTCGCTGAAGCGTCCGCCGGCAGGTCCCCAATGCGAGACGATCGGCACGTCCCAGCCCATGCGATCGAGCGATTTCACGACCTGGGACGAAGGCGCGACGTTGGCGACGAGGAAGAGCGCGTCGGCGCCGGCAGCCTTGAGCCGCGTCAGCTGCGGCACGACGTCGACGTCATTGTTCTCGAATTTCTCGATGCCGGCAAAGGGCATGTTGCGAGCGCCGAGTGCCTTCCTGAGGCCCATCTCGTTGGACTCGCCCCAGGGATTGTTGATCAGGATCATGCCCGGCTTCTTGGCGCCGTACTTTTTGATCGCATACGCGACCAATGCCTCGTCGACGATCTCGTCGACGGCAGACACGCGGAACACGTAGTTCTCAGCGGCGCCGTTTCTCGTGATCGGCGTGCCGGCAGCCCAGACCCCCATGAAGGGAACTTTGCTGCTGTTCGCGAAGGGAACGATGGCGAGAGAGACAGGCGTATCGAGGCCACCGAACAGCGCGGCAACTTTCTCACGCTGAACGAGTTCGCGGGCGGCAATCGCGCCTTTGGCCGGATTGCTTTCGTCGTCGCGAACGACGATCTCGATCTTCTTCCCGAGGACGCCACCCTTGGCGTTGATCTCGTCAGCGGCGATGCTGAGGCCGCGAACGATCGCCTCGCCCGACTTTGCCGACTGGCCCGACATGGCGGCGACGAGGCCCAGTTTGATAACGTCCTGTGCCGAGGCCGGAAATGCAGCGAAGGACACCATGGCCGTTACGCCGGCGAGAACGGTGCGGCGCGTCAAGCGGCTGGCCGAGAAGCGAGAGCGCATGAGGGTCACCTTTCGCATCCTGAGTGGATCGGAATATTGAGCAGATCGACTGCTAAGATTGCATACACTTTGGAGCCGCCGAGATGGCGGCGAATATTCAGGCAAACTGGCCCGAATTTCAGGCATATCCGACGATATCAGGGAGAATTGTCGAATAAGATTGGATACGATATAGGGGAGGAATGCCGACCATTTGCGACCATGCGCGCCGACCCGCGCTGCTGACAGCCCGATGGAGAGATCATGACCGCACTCAGCAACCCCGCCGTCACACTCGATGACGCCACCGCGCGCGCTGCCGACATCGTCGAGCGCTTTCTCGTCGCGTCCATGGTGCCGGATCCCGAAACCGCGGCCCGCTACATCAGCCCGGAACTCAAGATCACGTTCACCGGCGGGCGAAAGTACGGCCACCCCAGCGAGACGGCGGCGTTCAATGCGCGGCGCTACAAGTGGGTGAAGAAAAAGATGGAGCGCACCGACGTCGTCCCCGGTCACGGTGAGACGATCGTGTACAATCTCGGCACGCTCTACGGCGAATGGCCGGACGGTACGCCCTTCGAGGGCAATCGCTATGTCGATCGCTTCGTCGTTCGTGAGGGGAAGATCGTCCAGATGGATGTCTGGAACGACAGCGCCGAGCGCCTTCTGACGCGCAACAATATCGAAGCCTGACGATCAGCGGCTCTTCGTGCGCTTGCGGCGCTCGCCGGAAGCCGGCGCGGACGATGGCGTGGCCGGCACATAGGCGTCCAGGACATCGCGCAGATCGCGGCGCTTCTGCGTGGTCGACTGTATGAGCGCGCGATCCGCGACAGCCTCCAGATGGCTGTCCATGACCTCGATGGCCGCCGCGGCATCGCCCTTGGCCAGAGCCTTGATGACGGCACGATGCTCGCTCACCGCGCACTCGGACGAATGGGGGCGGCCGTAGAGCGCGAGTATGAGCCCGGAGCGGGACGTCACCTCGCTCACGTAGCGCGTGAGCAGGGCGCTGCCCGTCATATCCGACAGCAATATATGAAACTCACCGGCGAGCCGGATGGACAGCGGCTCGTTCTTGCCTCGTGCCGCCTCCTCACTATCGACATGCTGGTTGAGTTTTGTGATCTGATCTCGCGTGAGCTGGCCGGCAAGGCGCATGACGACGAGGCGTTCCAGCCCCCTGCGCACATCGAAGATATCGCGGGCCTCATCCCAGCTCGGCTTGGCGACGGCTGCACCGCGGTTGCGACGCATTTCCACCAGGCCTTCGGCAGCGAGCTGGCCTAGGGCATACCGCACAAGCGTTCGACTGACGCCGAACCTCTCCCCGATAGCATCCTCGGGGAGCTTGGCGCCGGGTTCGAGAGCTTGCTCGATGATGGCGTGTCGAAGCGCTCGATACACTGCTGACACGCGTGCACTCGCAATCTTCGACGATACCTTTTGCATGGGGTGCGGGGCTTCCGGTGCAGCCGAATTCGACAACTCGTGCTACGCCTACCATCGCCCCATCGCACTAGGCAATGCCGAGCGACGGTACGCCAGACCGTCGCTTTCACTGCTGGCCTTTAGGGGCGGCTGCACAATCACCAAGCGGGCTGACCGGAAAACTAGCTCGTAAGGACGTCCTCCGTCCCGTAGCTTGCTGTGCGGTTGGCATTCATGAACTGGACCTTGCCGCCCGCAACTTGTGTTCGCTTCTGAGCGAGCGAACGCGGCTGCATGGGCGCACCGAGAATGGAGTGGGATGAAAACGTATGGGGCAGCAGATCGCCTATCGTCTTCTCCTCTCGGTGCCGGTTCTGCTGGGCGTCCTCATCTTCGGATTTCTGCTCCTGAAACTTGCGCCCGGCGATCCCGCCATGGTGGTGGCAGGACCGACCGCGACACCTGATGTCGTCGAAGCCATTCGCAAGGAAATGGGCCTCGACCAGCCGGCGCTTGTACAGTTCTGGCGTTACATCTCCCGCGTCGCCCAGGGCGATCTCGGCCGCTCAATGATCAACAACACGTCGGTGCTCGAGGAGTTGACGCTGGCCATGATCGCCACGAGCGAGCTGATGTTCGCGTGCCTTGCGTGGGCGGTGCCAGCCGGTATCGCCATGGGCACGATCGCGGCGGTCTACCAGAGAAGTCTTATCGACCGCGCGGTGATGGCTTTGTCGGTTGCCGGCGTGTCGATGCCGGTTTTCTTCATCGGCCTGCTCCTCATGCAGTTTCTGGGGTACAAGTGGCAGCTTCTGCCCTTCCTTGGTCGTGCAGGACCATTGTGGACCATCGATGGACTGCGGCACGTCGCACTTCCTGCGCTGACACTTGGCTTCATTTTCGTCGGACCGGTGGCCCGCATGACCCGCGCATCGGTTCTCGATGTGCTCAAGGCGGATTTTGTCCGCACCGCCCGCGCAAAGGGGCTGCGCGAGACGACGGTGATCATCCGTCACGCACTCAGAAATGCACTCATCCCGATCGTGACGCTGGTTGGCCTGCAAGCCGGCTATCTCCTGGGCGGCGCCGTCGTCACGGAGAGCATCTACTCCTGGCCAGGAGTTGGACGACTGGCGGTGGGCGCCATTCTCTCGAGCGATATGCCGCTCGCGCAGGGCGCGATCCTGTCGCTGGCTGTCGCCTTCCTGGTGATCAACCTGATTGTGGATGTGCTCTATGGGCTGCTTGATCCGCGGGTGCAGCAGCGATGAGCGCCATCGATCTCGACACTGCGGCACAAGCCCCGCGTCCTGCGGGCGTTCTGCGTCGATTAGCTGGGGACAGCACCGTTCTGGTCGCCGGCAGCATCCTCGCGATCATTGTCCTGGCGTCACTGCTCGCGCCGTGGATCGCACCCTACGATCCGTACGAGACCGGGAATGCCCCGTTCCTACCGCCGTCGTTCATGGAAGGCGGCAGCCCTGAGTTCCTGCTCGGCACCGATCAGCAGGGGCGCGATCTCCTCTCGCGGCTCCTGTATGGAACGCAAGCGACGCTGCTGACCGGGCTGCTCGGCGTGCTTGTCGGAGGCGGAGGTGGCGTCGTGCTCGGTGTCATCGCGGCCTACTTCAAGAAGCTCGATGCGCCGATCATGCGGTTCGTGGACGTGCTGTTGTCGTTTCCAGCCATTCTTTTCGGCCTGGCCATCGCTGCAGTGATCGGCCCCGGCATCGTACCGATCATCATAGCGCTCGCGATCTCGACCGTGCCCGACGTCGCGCGTGTCACGCGTTCAACGGCGGTCGTGGTCATGAACCAGGAGTACATGGAGGCCGGCCGCGCCATCGGCCTTTCGGACCGGCACCTCATCATCCGGTACCTGGGACTGAACTGCATGGGCACGGTCTTCGTCTTTCTCACGCTGCGCTTCGGTCAAGTTATTCTGATCGGCGCGGCGCTGAGCTTTCTCGGCCTCGGAGCCCGCCCGCCAATGGCCGAGCTCGGCATGATGGCAGCCCAGGGGCGCGATGCGTTGATGTTCGCCCCTCACATCTCGACGATCCCGAGCCTCGGCATCTTCGTGATCGTTCTGTGCGCAAACATGCTCGGTGACGCGCTGCGCGACGCGCTCGATCCACGCATGCGGAATATGTGATCTTAGGAACAACCGCTGAGCCATCTGGAGTGATCATGACCAAAGGATGTTTGAAGAGAAACCTGTCGCTCGCGGCGCTCGCCGTGGGAGCGACACTCGCTGCCGCTCCGGCCGTCGCGCAAACGATCACGATCGTCCGCGAGGTCGATAGCGATCGCTACGATCCGCATCGCTCGACGGCGCGTGCCGCGTCCGAAGTGCTTTTCATGCTCGCCGATACGCTCGTGTCGCTCGACTATGATATGAAAACGATCAAGCCGGGCCTTGCTGAGAGCTGGTCGGTTTCTCCGGACGGCCTGACCTACACGTTCAACCTGCGCAAGGACGTCAAGTTCTGCGACGGCAAGCCCATGAAGGCCGAGGATGTCGTTTTCTCGCTCAAGCGCTGGGTTAATCCTGAAACAAAATCTCCCGTCCGCTGGCGCGCCGGCAAGGTCGACGATGTCGTCGCGAAAGACGACTACACCGTCGAGTACAAGCTGACCTCGCCTTATTCCGAGATGCTCTATCAGCTCACACAGAGCTTCGCGGTCGTCATCGACAAGGACACCGTCGCCAAGCTCGGCGCCGACTTCGGCGTGAAGGGGTTCAATGGTACCGGGCCATTCTGCTGGGGCGAGTGGACACCGCGCAACGAAATGAAGATCAAGCGGCACGATGCCTACAAGTGGGGGCCGCCGATATATGAGAACACGGGCCCCGCGCAGGTTCAGGAGATCATCTGGAAAATTGTGCCGGAGGAAAACACCCGCCTTGCCGCGCTGATGACGGGGCAGACGCAGGTGACGCAGTACATCCCCTACTCGGGCTTCCGCACGATCCGCAGCAATCCCAGCACGAAGCTGGTCGAGTCGCGCGAGGCTTTCTGGACCTACTTCGTCGGCTTCAAGATCGACAAAGACCAGGTGAACGATGAGAAGCTGCGGCGGGGCATGGTGATGGCCGTGGACCAGAGCGCAATCGCCAAGAATCTCTACTTCGGCGAAGTCCAGCCCGCCTACAGCTACATCAGCCAGGGCGCGCTCGATTGGAACAAGAAGCTCGACACCGAGCTGATCAAGCCGGATGTCGCCGCGGCCAACAAGCTTCTCGACGAAGCCGGATACACCAAGGGTCCGGACGGCTTCCGCCAGCGCAACGGCAAGAAGATCGAACCGACGTTCTATGGCTTCACCGGGTCGACATGGCAGAAGCTCGCCGAAGCCGTGCAGGGCGACCTGCGCAAGGTCGGCGTCGATATGAAGATCCAGCTGTTCGACGCGACGGTGGTGTGGGGCAAGCTCGCCACGCAGGAATTCGACATGTTCAGCATGAGCTTCCCGTACATCTCGGCGGGTGACGCGCTGAACCTCTACTTTCGTTCTGCCAACCGGCCGAGCCCGAACCGCATGAACTGGAGCGATCCGGCGACCGACAAGCTGCTCGACGAAGGCATGGCCGCCAAGACCGACGATGTGCGCGCCGCGGCCTATGGCGAGGTTCTGGAGCAGGTGCACAAGGCGGCGGTGTGGATCCCGCTCTATCATGAGCCGATGAAGATCGGCTATTCGGCCAAGCTCGCACCTATCAAGGCACACAACATCTATGGTTGCGGCCTGTACAAAGGCCTGGACATCAAATTCGCCTCCAAGTGACATGTGAGCCGGAGCCTGTACGGCGTGCGTACGGGCTCCGGCAACTTCATCCTCAAGTGGAATGACATGGCCGGCACCATGGGCATCACAGTCGTTCGCAATACGGATTGGATCGTCGCCTTCGACGGCTCATCGCACACTTACGCCAAGGGAGACGTCGCCTTCGAGGGCAACGCCCTGATCCACGTTGGCGGCACCTTTACCGGCGAGGCGGAGCGTGAGATCGACGGGCGCGGCTTCCTTGTTATGCCGGGGCTCGTGGATATTCATTCGCACCCAACCTACGAGCCCATCAACAAGGGCTGGAACGATGAGATCGGCTCGCCGAAACTCTACAACTCCTCGCTCTATGAAATCATGCCGCTGCTGCGCCCCGACGAGCCGGGCCAGAAGGCGGCGCTGAAATTCGCGCTCAGCGAAGCGCTCATGTCGGGTGTGACCACGCTGGTCGATCTGTCTGTAGCGCACGTCGGCTGGATCGACACCATGGCGGAGAGCGGCCTGCGCGCGGTACTCGCGCCGATGTACCGCGACGCGCGCTGGTACACCGACAACGGCTTCCTCGTGAAGTACGAGTGGGACGAGGTCGCGGGGCGCAAGGCGATGGAGGTCGCGCTCGGAGTCGTCGCGGCTGCGGAGCGACATCCGAGCGCTCGTCTGTCGGGGATGGTGGCGCCATCGCAGATAGACACCTGCTCGCCCGAGCTGATCCGGGACAGCTATGCCGAAGCCTTGCGGCTGGAGGTTCCCTTCCAGATTCATGCAGCCCAGTCGGTCGTCGAGTTTCACGAGGTCACGCGTCGCCACGGCATGACGCCCATCGAATGGCTCGACTCACTCGGCGTGCTTGGGCCGACCAGTATCATCGGTCACGGCATCTTCCTCGATCATCACACATCCGCCCACTGGCCGAAGCGTGATGATCTCGGCACCATCATCGAGCGCGGAACCACCGTCGCTCACTGCCCGACCGTCTTCATCCGGCGCGGCATAACGCTTCAGACGCTCGGCAGCTACTTCCGCCGGGGCGTGAAGCTCGCCATCGGAACCGATACCTACCCGCACAACATGCTCGAGGAACTGCGCCACGCGCTCTATGCATCGCGCGTGGTTGCTGCCGATCCCTATGATCTCAGGACGAGCGATGTGTTCAACGCCGCAACGCTCGGCGGCGCACTCGCGCTCGGCAGGGGCGATATTGGGCGCCTCTCCGTCGGCGCGAAAGCCGATCTCGTGCTCGTGGATATCACGCATCCGGCCATGCGGCCGCTGCGTGATCCTCTCCGCAGCCTGATCTACGTCGCCGCCGATCGCGCCGTCCGGCACGTGTTCGTGGATGGCAAGCAGGTCGTGAAGGACGGCACTGTCACGACCATGGACTACGCCGCCGCAGCAGCAGAACTCGATGACGCCCAGCAGCGGGGGCTGCCGCAGGTTCGCCAGCTCGATTGGGGCAAGCGTTCGCATCTCGAAATCTCGCCGCTCGTCTATGGCGGTAGCGAATGAGCAGCCTCGTGCAAGAGAAGCCGGACGCATCGGTTGAAGCTGAAGTTGCTGCCGCCCAGCTGCTCGCGGTCGACGGGCTGAAAACCTACTTCAAGACCTCGGCCGGGCTGTTCAAGGCCGTCGATGGCGTGTCCTTCACCGTCGAAGCCGGCCGGACACTGGCGATCGTTGGAGAGTCCGGTTGCGGCAAGAGCGTCACCGCCATGTCGATCATGCGACTGGTGCCCGAACCGCCGGGGGAAACGGCCGCCGGCACGATCCGCTACGCCGGCGTGAATCTGATCGGAAAGCCGCGGCGCGAGATCGAGGATTTGCGCGGCGCCGAGATCTCGATGATCTTCCAGGAGCCGATGACGTCTCTCAATCCGGTCGCGCGTGTCGGCGCCCAGATTGCCGAGGGCCTCAAGCGGCATAAGAAGATGACTGATGCGCAGGCGCGCGAGCGCGCGATCGAGATGCTGCGCCTTGTCCGCATTCCGAGCCCGGAGACGCGCGTCGACGAATTTCCGCATCAGATGTCGGGCGGTATGCGCCAGCGCGTCATGATCGCGATCGCGCTTGCGTGTGAACCGAAGCTCCTCATCGCCGATGAGCCGACAACCGCACTCGACGTGACCATCCAGGCGCAGATCCTTGATCTGCTCAGAAGCCTGCAGGCGCGTCTCGGAACGGCGATCATTCTCATCACGCACGATCTCGGCGTGGTCGCAGAGACTGCCCATCGTGTTGTTGTCATGTATGCCGGGCGCGTCGTCGAATCGGCGCCGGTGGACGCCATATTCTCGGATGCGCAGCACCCCTACACGCTCGGCCTGCTCGCGTCGGTGCCTCGCTTCGACGAGAACGTGGCGCGCCTTCAGACGATACCGGGCTCCGTGCCGCACCCTGCTCATATGCCGGCTGGTTGCCGCTTCAGTCCCCGTTGCGCGCTGGCGACGCCCAAGTGCCGCGCCGAGGAACCGCCACTCAAGTCAGCCGGCCCAGGACATGATGTTGCGTGCTGGCTCGCTCCTGTCGAGCAGTCGGTGGCCTGACGAACGCAGGATGTGGAATGACAGGCAAGCAGCTCCTCGAGGCGAATGCCCTGACCAAGCACTTTCCTGTACGGAGAGGTTTGATCTTCCCGCGCGAGATCGGCTCCGTGCGCGCTGTCGACGGTATCGCGCTGAAGCTGCAGAAGGGTGAGACACTCGCTGTCGTTGGTGAATCAGGCTGCGGGAAGTCCACGCTCGGGCGCCTGCTGCTGCGCCTCATCGAGCCGACTTCCGGCTCGATCCGCTTCGACGGAATCGACGTCCTGGATCTCGATCGCGAGACGTTGCGCCGATTGCGGCGGCGCATGCAGATGATCTTCCAGGATCCGTTTGCCTCTCTCCATCCGCGACTCTCCGTGCGACGCATTCTGGCGGAGCCCATCGAGCTGCACCTCGGGCTATCCCCCAAGGACACGGACCGGCGCGTCGATGAGCTTCTCTCTGTGGTCGGGCTTGCGCCCTACCATGCGGACCGCTACCCGCACGAGTTTTCGGGCGGACAGCGGCAGCGCATCGGCATCGCGCGCGCACTTTCGACGCGACCGGAGTTGATCGTCTGCGACGAGCCCGTTTCGGCCCTGGACGTTTCCATCCAGGCGCACATCATCAATCTTCTGATCGACCTCCGGCAGCAGTTCGGTCTCAGCTATATTTTCATTGCCCACGATCTTGCCGTCGTGCGCCACATCGCGGACCGCATCGCCGTCATGTATCTCGGGGAAATCGTCGAGATTGGCGGCAAGCACGAAGTTGCAGGATCCCCGCGGCATCCATACACACGCGCCTTGCTGTCGGCCGTGCCGCGTGCCGAAGCAGGGAGGGAAAGGCGCAGCATCCCGCAGGGCGATGTGCCAAGCCCGCTGCATCCTCCAACCGGATGCCGATTTCATCCGCGATGTCCGTTTGCCGAAGCGCGTTGCCGTACGGAACGACCACAGCCTCGCACACTGGAGCATGGCCGACAGGTCTCCTGCCATCGCCAGGATGAGCTTCCACCATGGCCGACACATGATGGGAGCGGCATTGCCCCTGTCGTCCGCAGGCGATTGGACGTGATCTCAAAGGCTGCCATGATCAAGCCCGCGGGCGCGCTTTAAGCGTTGCTAGGGGAAAGCCTGGAGGCTGACCTCAACTCCAACGACGCACATGCTCGACCAACGCGCGAAGCTTTGGCGCCATGTTCCGTCGTTGCGGATAGTAGAGATAGAAGCCTGGGAATGGCGGTAGGAAATCCTCGAGCAGCCAGACAAGCTCGCCCCGCTCCACGTACGGCCGGAACGTCTCGCGCGGCGCGAACGTGATGCCGGCGCCACACAGCGCTGAACGCAACATCAGGCGAAGATCGTTCGTCGTGATCTGCGGCTCGACCGCGACATCGAAGGCAATACCGTTCTCCACGAATTCCCATCGATGGGGCGCGACATTCGGAGCTGGACGCCAGCCGATGCAGCGATGGTGCACCAGTTCGCGCGGATGAGACGGTTTCCCGTGCGTGGCCACGTAGGCAGGGGTGGCCACGGCGGCTTCACGCTGTTGCCCGCCGACCGGCACGGCGATCATGTCTTGCTCGATGACCTCGCCGAGCCTGACACCCGCGTCGAAACCCGCCGCAACGATATCGAATTCCTCGTCGGTGACTGTGACATCGATTGTCACCGCCGGATTTGCTTCCGCATATTGAGCGAGCAGAGGGCCTGACAGGAATTCTTCGGCAATCGAGGTGACGGCGAGCCTCAACAGCCCGCGCGGCTGATCCTCGGCCGCCAGATGCTCCAGCGCCGCCATGATGTCCGACATAGGCTGCGACAGGGCAGCGAACAGCCTCTCTCCAGCCTCGGTCAATCGAACCGAGCGCGTCGTGCGCGTCACGAGCGCCATCCCGATGCCGTCCTCGAGCCGCCGGACGCCCTGACTGACGGCGGAGCGCGTCACCCCCAGGCGATCGGCGGCGGCGCGGAAATTGTTCTCCTCCGCCACAGCCTGAAACAGGGGGAGAAGGTTCAGGTCGAGTTTCATTGTCAAATGTTGCTAATCATCCAGTCGATCAATCGAGTGATACCGGCGACAGTCGAGAAGGTCCACCTTTCCATCAGTATTCACGGAAAGGAGCGGATCATGGACAAGACCATTCTGGTCACCGGCGCCTCGAGCGGCATCGGCGAGGGCATTGCTCGCGAGTTGGCGGCCCACGGCGCGAAGGTCCTGCTGGGCGCGCGTCGGCGCGAGCGGATCGAGGCGATCTCGGCCGAAATCAGCGACGCGGGAGGCACGGCCGAACCGCGTGTGCTCGACGTGACGGATCGAGCCTCGATGGCTGATTTCGCGCAGGCCGCGTTCGATCTCTGGGGGCGTATCGATGTCCTCGTGAACAATGCAGGCGTGATGCCCCTGTCGCCGCTTTCCGCCGGAAGGCAGGACGAATGGGAGCGCATGGTCGATGTGAACATCAAGGGTGTGCTCTGGGGCATCGGGGCAGTTCTGCCGATCATGGAGCGACAGGGCCGCGGCCAGATCATCAACGTCGGCTCGATCGGCGCGCTGCAGGTCGTGCCCACAGCCGCCGTCTACTGCGCAACGAAATTCGCCGTGCGCGCCATTTCGGATGGGCTGCGTCAGGAGAGCACCAAGATCCGCGTCACATGCGTCAATCCCGGTGTCGTCGAAAGCGATCTGGCCTCGACGATCACGCACGAAGAGACGATGTCCGCGATGGACAGATATCGCGCGATCGCGCTGCAGCCGGCCGATATCGCCCGCGCCGTGCGGCAGGTGATCGAGGCCCCCGACAGCGTCGATACCACCGAAGTCACGATCCGGCCCACGGCGGCGTCGCACTGATGACGCGGCCAGAAGGGCCAGCTTGCTCCCCCTGTGAACTCATCATGAAAGGAACCGAGACATGACGTTTTCCGGTACGGCTCGACGTATGACCCGATCAGCCAGCGCGTTGCTGCTCGCCTCCGTTCTTCTGGCAGTCCCTGCACACGCACACGCTAACGATGTGACGGCACGAAACGAGGCGATTGTGCGGCAGGCGTTCGACAACTGGGCCAAGGGCGGCAATGTCTTTGCCGAGCTTCTGGCTCCGAACGTGAAGTGGACCATTGCCGGCTCCGGCCCGGTGGCCGGCACCTACATGGGTCTCAAGGATTTCGTCGAGCGGGCATCGGTTCCTCTGGTCAGCCGCCTCGCGACACCGATTGTTCCGAAGGTTCATCACATCTGGGCAACAGGCGACACTGTGATCGTCCGCTTCGACGGAGCGGCCACCACGACCTCGGGCGCGCCTTACGCAAATCAATTCGTCTGGATCTTCCGGATGAACAACGGCGTCGTGAGGGAAGCCGAGGCCTTCCTCGACCTCGTCGCCTATCAGCACGTCGTCGACAACAATGCGCCACGGGCGCAATAGCTCTCCCTGCGCGGCAGCGCCGGCGTTGTCCGAGAGCTGCCGAGCCCAACCGCCAATCGGGAGCGATCTGTACAACACGTCCGCGGTATCATGTGATGGATTGCGCAGGAAATTAGCTATGAACGCCAGTCACATGGCGGGACTTGGCTTCATCCTGTCCGGCGCGCCAACGTGCCCGCTGGCGGTGTCGCCCAAAACCGGCTAGGCACCCGGAAACACACGACCATTGGCGACAGGCGCCGGCAGCTCCACATGGGAGCGGGCCGGCGCGTCGCCCGTACTTGAAAAGCCTCCCGATCATGACCTTCCCGTCTGTCCATCCAGCGCTCGGGCGCGCCCTTGCTGCGCGTGACTACACGGTCCCGACCTCCGTGCAGCTCGCTGTCCTCGAGTCGCAAGCGGCGGGACGGGATCTGCTCGTCTCGGCGCAGACCGGCTCCGGGAAAACGGTGGCGTTTGGCCTTGCCATAGGCTCGACGCTGCTCGGGGAAGACGAACGCCTGCCGCAGGCCGCTGAGCCACTGGCCCTCATCGTTGCTCCCACACGTGAGCTTGCCATGCAAGTGCAGCGCGAGCTCGACTGGCTCTATGCAGACACCGGCGCGCGCATCATGACGTGCGTCGGCGGCATGGACGTGCGCACGGAAGCGCGCCAGCTCAGTAGTGGCGCTCATATTGTGGTTGGAACGCCGGGACGTCTGCGCGATCACTTGGAAAGGCGTCGGCTTGATCTGACCAAGCTTGCTGCCGTCGTGCTCGACGAGGCGGACGAGATGCTCGATCTCGGTTTCCGCGAGGACCTGGAATTCATTCTCGACGCAACGCCTGCGAACCGACAAACACTTCTGTTTTCGGCCACCATGCCGCGCGACATCGAAGCATTGGCCCGACGCTACCAGCGCGACGCCGTTCGCATCGAGACAGCAAGGCGTAACGAGCAGCACGCCGACATCGAATATCGCGCCATGCGCGTCGTGCCGGGCGACACCGAGAATGCTGTCGTCAATGTGCTGCGGTTTCACGAGGCGAGCGCGGCGATCGTGTTCTGCTCGACGCGGGAGGCCGTGAAGCGGACGCATGCCCGTCTGGTGGAGCGCGGTTTCTCGGCTGTTGCCCTTTCGGGAGAGCTGACGCAGATCGAGCGCACGCACGCGCTGCAAGCCCTGCGCGATGGCCGCGCGCGTGTTCTCGTGGCGACGGATGTGGCGGCGCGCGGACTGGATCTGCCTGCGCTCGCACTCGTCATTCACGCCGATCTGCCCAATGATGCCGAGACTCTGCTTCACCGCTCGGGTCGCACGGGGCGGGCCGGCAAGAAGGGATTGTGCGTGCTGATTGTGCCCTTCAACCGCCGGCGCAAGGCGGATGCGCTGCTGGCCGGTGCGAAGCTCAGGGTAACGTGGGGCCCGCCACCCACGCCCGAGGAGATCCGCGCGCGCGATCAGGAGCGGTTTCTGGCCAGCTCCATATTCTCCGATCCCGCGGCCGAAGAAGACATGAAGCTCGTGCAAGTACTGCAAGCGGGACGCACCGCTGACGAGATTGCGCTCGCCCTGGTTCGCATGCACCGTGCGCAGCTTCCCGCGCCAGAGGACTTGACCGAGGATACCGGTCCACCGCCGCGGCACGGCGATCGTGTGCGGGCACCGCGAGAGCGGATCGAGCGCCGTCGGGATCGCGATCATGCGTGGCAGGATCGACCCCCGCAGGATATGGACGAGCGCGCGAGCCGGCGGGACAGTCGCGACAGCCGCCCCCCGCGTCCGGCACGGGACCTTGGTCGCGAGATGGTTTGGTTCCGCGTTGATATCGGGCGGGAGCGCAACGCCGATCCGCGATGGTTGCTGCCACTCCTATGCCGTGCCGGCGCTGTGACGAAGGCCGAGATCGGCGCCATCAAGATTTTCGACCGCGACACGCGTTTCCAGATCGCTGCCGAATTCGCAGATACGTTCGCTGACGCCGCGCGCTCGATGAAGCCCAACGAGGCACGGATCTCGCGCATCGGCGCATCCATGGGAGACGACGTCGGTGCCCATGGCAGGCCACCCCACGCAGGTCGACCGCGGCATCGCGATGAGGCCAAGGTCGAAACTTCACCCGATCCCGAAACAGTTCCCCGCGCGAAAACGCCATGGCGGGACCGAAACAGTGGGAAGTCAGGCGGTCACCCCCATCGCAAGGGCGACTCGCCGAAACGGGCCAACGGCTCGAAGTCTTACGCCGGATCGTCAAAACCGCACGGCGCCCACGAGCCCGCGGGCAAGTTTACCCACAAGAAGAAGCCCAAGAAGCATCGCGCGCCTCCGCAGGGCTAGGCAGCGGGCAGCTACCTTGGCGTCGCCTACCAGACTCACTGGCATCTGCTTGAACTCGTTGCCTTAACCAGCAGGTGGCGGGGCAGGTCACGGCCGCCGGAGTCGATGAGGCGCTTACCCTTTAGTTGAGACCCCAAGGTATTGCATGTGGCATACCAGCCGTGCCATCCTTTCTCTCAATAACGAGTGTCGGCAAAGACCGACCCATTCAGGAGGAAGGCCCATGTCTAAATCATCCGAACCCGTGAACCGTCGCCGATTTCTCAAAGGCGGCGCGCTGGCTGCAGCCGCTGCAGCCGGCACCGTGGCCATGCCGAACGTCTCCCGTGCTCAGACCGTAACCCTGAAAATGCAGGGTTCTTGGGGTGCCAAGGACGTCTTCAACGAGATGGCAATGGACTACGTCGACCGCGTCAACAAGATGGGCGGCGGTCGTCTGAAGATCGACTATCTCGTCGGCGGCGCGGTGGTGCACCCCTTCCAGGTATTCGATGCCGTCCATGGCGGTCAGCTCGATGCCGCGCACACTGTGCCAGTCTACTGGTACGGCAAGCATAAGGCTGCATCGCTTTTCGGTACGGGTCCCGTGTTCGGCTTCAACGCCAACGAGGGCCTGGGCTGGATTCATAACGGCGGCGGCTACGCGCTATACGAAGAGCTTCAGACCCAGATCATGAAGGTCGACATCAAGAGCTTCTTCGCGATGCCGCAGCCGACCCAGCCGCTCGGCTGGTTCAAGAAGCCGATTACCTCGGCGGATCAGCTCAAAGGCCTCAAGTATCGCACCGTCGGTCTGGCGGCCGACCTGTTCCAGGCCATGGGCGCTTCGGTTGCCCAGCTTCCCGGCGGTGAGATCGTGCCCGCCATGGAGCGCGGCGTGATCGACGGCTTCGAGTTCAACAACCCGACCTCGGATCGCCGCTTCGGCGCCCAGGACGTCGCGAAGAACTACATGCTGGGTAGTCACCACCAGGCGACCGAGTACTTCGAGATCATGATCAAGCGCTCGAAGTTCACGGGGCTGCCGGCCGAGCATCAGGCGATCCTGCAGTACGGCGCCGAGGCCGTCTCTTCCGCCAACGAGTGGAAGGCGATGGACTACTACTCGAAAGATCTCCAGGAGCTGATCGACAAAGACAAAGTCAACGTCATCCGCACGCCGCAGGCTGTGTTCGACGCCCAAATCAAAGCCTGGGACGGCCTGATCGAGATCCTCGCCAAAGATCCCTACATGAAGAAGGTGATGGACTCGCAGAAGGCGTGGGTGCGTCGCGTGGTGTACTACAACATGAACAACGCCACCGACTACAGGGGCGCCTTCAATCATCACTTCCCGGGCGTGCTGAAAACCTAAGTTCGTTTCGGCATTCGATGCCATGACGAAGTATCGGGCGGCGTAACGTTGCGCCGCCCGATACTTTGACGGCAGCACTCTGGGCGGCGCCCGCGGATCGGTGCAATAATGAAAAACTTCCTCTTCTTCATCGACTCGCTCAGCACTTGGACGGGTAAAGCCTTCGCTTGGCTCATCATGGTCCTCACGCTCGGCGTGAGCTACGAGGTGCTTGTGCGCTACGCTTTTCGCGCGCCGACCACCTGGGCCTTCGACTTCAGCTATATCAACTATGGCGCGCTCTTCCTCATGGCGGGCGCATACACGCTGTCGCGCGGCGGTCATGTGCGGGCCGACGTCGTCTACCGCTTCTTCAAGCCCAGGACACAGGCGAGCATCGATCTCGTTCTCTACATCATCTTCTTTCTGCCGGCGGTCGCAGCGCTCATCTATTCCGGCTGGCACTACGCGGCCTTTTCCATCCGCTTCAAGGAAGTGAGCATCTTCAGCCCGGCCGGCATTCCGATCTTCCCGCTGAAAGCCTTGATCCCGGTCACCGGAGTCCTGCTGTTGCTTCAGGGGATCGCGGAGATCATACGCTGCATCATCTGCATTCGAGAGGGGAGCTGGCCGCAGCGACTGCACGATGTCGAAGAGACGGAGAGTGTCGTCATTCGTGAGCGTTTGGAACATCAGGAGCCGACGCTCCACAATCCGTCCAAGGGGGGCTGAGCATGTCCGACCCGGCAGTTGGCATGCTGATGTTGGGGCTGTTTATCTTCATCATCATGCTGGGTTTTCCGATCGCCTTCACGCTCATCGCCATGGGCGTCGGCTTCGGTTTCTACGCTTACTTCGATCCTGCACAGGCGTTTTTCGAGAATCGTGTCTTCACGCTACTCGTGCAGAAGACATTCGAGGTGACATCGAACGACACGCTGATAGCTGTGCCGTTGTTCCTGTTTATGGGATACCTCATAGAACGCGCGAACATTCTCGACCGGCTCTTTCATGCGTTGCAGCTGTCGATGGCGCGCCTACCGGGTTCGCTCGCCGTTGCAACAATGATTACGTGCGCGATGTTTGCGACGGCGACGGGGATCGTGGGCGCTGTCGTGACGCTCATGGGATTGCTGGCGCTGCCGGCCATGCTGCGCGCCGGCTACGACATCAAGCTTTCGACGGGCGTCGTCTGTGCCGGTGGCTGCCTCGGCATTCTCATTCCGCCTAGTATTCTGCTGATCGTCTACGCGGCGACGGCGGGCGTGTCGGCGGTGAAGCTCTATGCGGCTGCGTTCTTTCCGGGATTTCTGCTTGCCGGGCTCTACATCGGATACATCATACTGCGGGCCGTCATAAATCCGGCACTCGCGCCGAAACTCCCCAAGGAGCAAACAGACGTTCCGACGGTCGAGGTCATCAAGGCGCTCGCCACATCGTTCCTGCCTCTCGCTATTCTCATCGTTTGCGTGCTCGGCGCGATCCTCTTCGGCCTTGCAACACCATCTGAAGCCGCGGCGGCGGGCGCACTCGCGAGCCTCGTGCTCGCAGCCGTCTATCGCGCCTTGAACTACGAGATGCTCAAGGAGTCCGTCTACCTGACGGCACGTGCCACCGCGATGGTCTGCTATCTTTTCATCGGATCATGGACCTTCGCGTCCGTATTCGCGATTCTCGGTGGTCAGCAGGTCGTTGAAGATTTCATCCTCGGACTCAACCTGAGCCCGATCCAGTTCCTGCTGATGACCCAGGCCATCATCTTCCTTCTGGGCTGGCCGCTGGAGTGGACCGAGATCATCGTCATTTTCGTCCCCATCTTCCTCCCGCTGCTGGACAACTTCGGGATCGATCCGATCTTCTTCGGCATCCTGGTCGCCCTGAACACGCAGACGGCTTTCAATACGCCGCCGGTTGCGATGGCCGCGTTCTATCTGAAAGGCGTGGCGCCACCGCAAGTGGAGCTCACGCACATCTTCAGGGGTGCACTGCCGTTCGTCGGCATGGTGTTCATTACGATGTTCCTGGTCTACGTTTTCCCAGGCATTGCCCTGTGGCTGCCCGACTACCTCTACACGGCACGATAAGGAGCAGCATGATGGCGGTGCTTGAAGGATGACGCGTTTAGCGGATCTCGGTTTGACGGATGCGGCGGCGGTCGTCCGGGAAGGACGCGCCACCGCCGTCGAGCTGACTGAAGATTGCTTGCGTCGTGTGGAGGAGGTTGACGAGGGTATCCAGGCGTGGGCTTTCCTCGACCCCGAATACGCACTCCGGCAGGCGCGTGCTGCCGATGGTCATCGCATGGCAGGTGGTCCGCTCGGCCCCCTCCATGGGGTGCCAGTCGGCGTCAAGGACATATTCGACACGTCCGATTATCCAACCGAGTTTGGCTCGGCGCTCTGGCAGGGTCGTACACCGCGCGAGGATGCCGTCGCCGTCGCGCGCTTGCGGGCTGCAGGCGCGATCATCCTCGGCAAGACCGTGACCACCGAGTACGCCTACTTTCATCCGGGTAAAACGAGAAACCCGCATGATCACGCACGCACGCCAGGTGGTTCATCGAGCGGATCGGCAGCTGCTGTCGCTGCGGGAATGGTCCCGGCAGCCATCGGATCGCAGACGAATGGTTCGGTTATCCGGCCGGCATCCTTCTGCGGTGTGGTCGGATTCAAGCCGACGCATGGGCTCATTCCGCGCACGGGGGCGATGCTGCTCTCGCGCGCACTCGATCATGTGGGCGTATTCGCGCGCTCCGTCGCCGATGCCGCACTCATGGCCGATGTCCTCGCCGGCTTCGATGCGGATGATCCGGACACACGTCCCGTGGCAGGGGGCCAGCTCGCAGCTGCCGCCGCCAGTGAACCGCCCCTGCCGCCGCGCTTTGCCTTCGTCAAAGGCCCTGGGTGGAAGGCTGCGGATCCCTATCTCGATGAGGCTTTTGGTGAGCTCGTCACGGCCCTCGGCGACAACGTGAGCGCAGTCGATATCGGGGCCTCGTTCGATCGCGGCATCGATTTCCACGGCACGGTCATGGCCGCCGACATGGCACACAATTTCCGTCGCGATCTCGCAAATGGCGGCGACGCACTGAGCCCTCAACTCCGCGAACTGCTCTTGCGCGGCCAGAAGATCAGCGCGTTCGACTATCTCGAGGCGGTGTCGGCAGCCGATAGCTTCAATCGGCTTCTTGATGATGTCTTCAACGAGTACGACGCCATTCTGACGTCGTCATCGCCGGGAGAAGCGCCGATCGGTACCGCGACGGGTAATCCGGTCTTCTGTTCGCTCTGGACGTATCTCGGCACGCCCGCTGTCTCGCTGCCGCTGCTCGCCGGCCCCAATGGACTGCCGGTTGGCGTGCAGCTCATCGGGCGTCGCGGTAATGATGCGAGGCTCGTGCGAACGGCCCGCTGGCTTGCGCGGCATGTTGCCGATGGCGGGCGATCTGAAACATCATCCTCGAAATCAAAAAGCTCCGGCCGGCGGACCGGCCAAGGGAGGTCCAAGTGACGAATTTCATCACGGGCATCATCGGCATTCTGCTGGTGGTCAGCTTCCTGGGCTTCATGCTGATCTGGGTGCCGGCGCCGCCGCTGATCATCATCGTCGTGTTTGTCATGGGCCTGCTGGTCGTCGACTTCGTAAAGTCGCTGCGCTCAGGCAACGGGCACTAGTTGAACGCGCTATAGAGCTCGTCGAGCGCCCGGACCAGATCCGCCATCTGGACGTCCGAATGCGCGGGGCTCGGCGTGAAACGCATGCGCTCCGTACCTTTCGAGACAGTGGGATAGTTGATCGGCTGCACGTAGATCCCGTGCTGGCTGAGCAGGGTATCCGTTACCGCCTTGCAGCGAATGGGGCAGCCGACCATGACGGGGACGATGTGACTTGGATTGTCCATCACGGGCAGGCTTTTCGCCTTCAGCAGTCCCTTGAGCGTGCGCGCGCGCTCCTGATGTCGGGTGCGCTCGGTCGTGCTGCTCTTCAAATGGCGGATGGAGGCCAATGCGCCGGCCGCGATCGCTGGCGCGAGCGATGTCGTGAAGATGAACCCCGGTGCAAATGAGCGGATCGCGTCGCACAGATCGCGCGAGCCGGCGATGTAGCCGCCCATGACACCAAAGCCCTTGGCGAGCGTGCCATTAATGATGTCGACGCGGTCCATGACGCCGTCTCGCTCGGCAATGCCGCCGCCGCGCGGGCCGTACATGCCGACTGCGTGCACCTCATCGAGATAGGTGAGCGCGCCGTACTTCTCGGCGAGATCGCAGATCGCCGCGATCGGCGCCATGTGCCCGTCCATGGAGTAGACGCTCTCGAACGCGATGATCTTGGGCGTGCTCGCGGGATATTTTCTGAGCTTCGCCTCGAGATCGTCGATGTCGTTGTGGCGGAAGATATGCTTCTCGCACATGCCGTGGCGGATGCCTTCGATCATCGATGCGTGGTTCTTCTCATCCGAGAAGACGACCGTGCCGGGCATGAGCTTGATGAGGGTCGAAAGCGTCGCGTCATTGGCGACATAGGCTGACGTAAAGAGAAGTGCGGATTCCTTCCCGTGGAGGTCCGCGAGTTCGTTCTCGAGTTCCACGTGATAGTGCGTCGTGCCGGAAATATTGCGCGTGCCGCCGGAGCCTGCTCCCACGGCATCGATCGCTTCATGCATGGCCGCCAGGACCGTCGGGTGCTGGCCCATGCCGAGATAGTCGTTGGAGCACCACACGGTGATCTCGCGCGTGCCGTTCGTCGCGAGATGGTCCGCAACGGGAAAATGCCCGCGGCGGCGCTTCAAATCGGCAAAAACGCGATAGCGTCCTTCCTGATGAAGGACCCCGATCCGCTGCTGGAAGACACTCTCAAAGTTCATATCGCTCTCCTGCGCGACAGCGTCGAAGCCGTCACTCGACCTTGAGGCCGAGTTCATTGGCCGCGGCAGTGATTTTCCCCGATGCCGCCGCATCGTCCTTGAAGACGTCGAGTGCCTTGCGCAGCGCGGAGACCGCGACGTCCTTTTCGCCAAGCACGACGCGGGAGCGTATGAGCCTGGTCCAACCATCGGGATCGCGCGGAGAACTCTCGAGGCGAGCGGCCAGTCCATCGACCATCGATCGGATGGCTGTCTGGCGATCCTGCGGCGGCATGGCCTGGTACGCGGCCATCTGCTCGGCACTTGGTTCGCCGGGCGCCTTTTCTGCTGCCGAGGCTCGAGCGGGCGGCGCGGCCGCTGCGCTCTCGCTTTCGGCGGCCTTTGCCTTGGCTTCGTCGTATTCGAGCTTGAGCTCGAAGGAGTTGGGATCGAGTGCGACGGCCTTCTCGTAGGCAGTGACGGCGTCCTTGTAGCGGCCGATGTGATAGTAGGACCACCCGAGTGTCCGCCAACCTCTGCTGTCTTCAGGTGCGCTCTTGAGGCGCGCTGCGAGACGATTGGCCATCGTGTTCACATCCGGCAGGAGTTTCCCGCCCGGGGGGGCCGCCGTATGGTCGGCGCTGTTGGACTGCGCATAGTCCTTCAGGCGCGCGAGCGTGGCGTCGCCTGATCCTGCGCGCGACGCGCCGGTCGCTGAAGCCGACCCTTTCAAATAGGAAGCCGCCGCACCGAGACCTGCCGCGAGCAGGCACACCGTCGCGGCCACGATCAGTATTCCGGCGCCCCCTCGAAGGCCCTGATCTTTCTCTGATGTCGTATGACTGCTCATGACATGTCCTCGCATGGTTTCCGGTCAGGCCTCGGCTCTCATCCGCACTTCATCAGAACTTCCGGCGAAGCTCCGTGCGGATGCCGAAGTTGTCCTCCCGGCCTTCGATGAACTGGTAGGTCGCATCCGCGCGCAGGATCCAGGAATGGTTGAGCGCGATCTGATAGCGGACGCCCAGGCCGTACTGAGCTTCCTGGACGCTCGTGTCGGAGTTGCCGAAGGGCTGCACCATGGCCGCCTCGAAGACGAGCTGCTGATCCAGGTTGAAGAGATACTGCAGGCCGATCGCGCCGCCCCAGGCATCCGCGGCCGTGTCATTGAGCTTGGGGAAGCCGGTCAGCGCGTCAGTCTCGAAGTTGATGCCGACGTTCTTCAGGATGCCCGCGTTGAACCCGTCGACCAGAGGCTGCGGATTGCCGACACCCACGAAGAAGTTCGCATAAGGGATCAGCGTGCTCGGCAGGCGCGTGATCAGGCTGTTCTCCGAGATGATGGCAAAGCCGTCATCGTTCGCGCCATTGCCGAAGTTCGCGAATACGCGGGTCGAGTTCGACACGGTGTTGAGGTAGCGCCGGGAGTAGGCCGCGGTGAGGAAGTTGGTGTACTGGCCTTCGAGCTCCCTCGTTCCTTCGAGGAGGCCGTAACCCGCTTCGATGTATCCACCGAAGGCGTCGATGAAGGTGGTGACACCGTAGATGTTGGCGTTGCGCTTCTTGTTCGCGCCGAGGATGCCGGGGTTGTCGACATTGTCGAACCCAGCGAACAGCGTGATGTCGAAGTTGGCAAGACCGAGCGCTGCGGAGTTCTTCGCAGGGATACTCACCGCGCCGCCGAGAATTGCGTCGTTTGCCCAGATGCCGTTCTGAAGGAACAGCGGGAAAAGGCCGAACGTGAAGGGCAGATCGAACCCGGCCTGCTTGCCGGAAAGACCTGAATAGATAGAGCCGAGATCGCCCTCGAAGAAGAGCGTTTGCGGGTTGAGGTCGAACTCACCGGTGAGCCTGCCATCGCCGTCGCCGCCGGGGAATTCGAAGCGGGTGAAGCGATTGTTCCGCTGCAGCGGCGTGAAGAAGGCGTGTATGCGCTCGGTGCCCGTGATCTTGAAGTCGACGTCGACATTCACGCGCGTCGCGATCTGGCCGACATCCCTGCCGTTGTTCCTGTTGAATGCGACGGCCGTCCGCCAGTCGCCGTAGACGGAGAGACCCGGCATCAGCGGATTCAACGCGCCGAGAAGAGTGCTGCTGTCTTCGTACGCACCTGACGTGTACTGCTGGCGGCCAAGCTCCAGTATCGGGCGCGGCGTTTCGACATCGATCTTCGCGCCGTAGATATCGACATTCGACTTCGAGTCGTACTTGGCTTCGTACTGTGGGTCGGAGCGAAAGAGGGCGTCCGTGGCATCCTTGCTGCCGATCTTGCGCACTTCCGTGACTTTGTCGCCGTCTGCCGACGCTTTCTTGGCGGCTGCACCCACATAGTGCGGCCGCTGATACTCAGAGGGAAACAGCGACCAGCCGCCGGGCCACAGTGTGCTCAACCAGCTCTCCGACTGTCCGTCGGCACCTTGCGCTGCGGCGGGCGCAGCACTTGCTACTGACATCGCAAACGAGGCGCCGGCAATCAGCGCGACGGTAGCGGTCGTTCTTCTGGCGCGGCATAGAAAGCTGCCAATACAAGTCATATCAAATTCCAATGTCGAATGGCTGATGTGCGGGGTGAGGAGGGGCCCGCTTGCTCGCACCCGGTGCGGGCCCCAATCCAAAACCCTCGGCGATCCGGATCTAGCGCTTGACTTCGAGCTGCACCGTTGAAGCTTTGAAGCTCAACATTCGCTCATTCATGCGCCGTTCCATTTCCTTCGTCGCGCCGACGAAGCGCATGAAGTAGATCGGCTCGGCTCGGCTTCGCAATCTGAAGGCGAGGCGATAGTTGCCCGGCTTTGTAATGAGGTTGCCCGGCACGCGGTATTTCGCGAGCCTTTCGCCGAGAGGCGGCAGCGAGTGGTTCTCCATGCGCACCAGCGGCGGATGATTGAGAACTTTCGTCGGGACTTGCGGCGGGCGAAGTTGCGGCAACGGGTCGACGTCGAAGTTCACGGGCAAGTACATCTCGCGATCCGTGCCTTTGACGTTCGTAGTCAGGAACTTCGTCTGGAAGTTCACGAGCTGCTGGTCGATCTTGATGCGACCGGCTGCAACATCCAGGCTGTGCAGGTCAGCGACGTCGCCGTTGCTGTCGACATAGCCGGATTCCCAGACGTTCTGTCCGTCGGGATCGATGAGGGCGACGTTCACCCAGAGCTGGGGCTGCGCACCGAGCGATCCTGAAGGAAGATTGTGCCCCGAGTTGAGGTTCTTGATCTTGTAGGAGAACGCCAGCTCCCTCCCAACTCTCGGCTTGCGCTCGACGTACGGGCCGCCGACCTCGGCACCGTTTTCCATGACCTGCCGCCTGACTTCGTCGCGCTCATCGAGTTTGCGGATGTTCTCCTCGATGATCTGGCGGGCATCCTCGCGGTCTAGTGCATCAGCCCAACGCTTCGGGAAGGTCACCTTCACTTTGTTGGACGCAACTTTGTCTTCGAACTCGGCAGTGCCCCATCCGGCGCGCCAGTCGAACTCCAGCCAATCCTTCATAGTGAAGGCCTGGGCCTTCGGGTTGTGCGGGAACACACCAGGATGCGCGATCGAGTAACCTGGGCCGATGAAGCGGTGATTGGAGTGCTTGCGTCCCGGATTGATCTCCTTGCCGCCGACGATGGCCGAGGGTGCGGTCGCATAGCCTTCGGGCTTTCCGGGCACCTTGCCCATGTGGCAGTCCTGGCAGGTGACGCCTTCCTTCCTGGCCGGGCTGTCGCGATACTGATCCCATACGATCTCGAGCTTGATGCCGAGATTGACGGCGACCTGATGACAGCTCACGCAGAACTCCGACTTGCCGAGCTGCGGGTTCGTCATCATGCCGTTGTGAATGCTCGTGCCGCGCCCGTCCTTGCTTGTCTTGACCGAGTAGGTCTCCTTGTTCGCGATGACGTCCTTGATGACGCTCTTCTCGCCGGTGCCATAGACGGGATCGAAGATCTTGCCCGGCTGGACGTGACGTTCGCCATCGACCTTGCCGTACTGCTCACTGACGCGGTGGCAGGTGATACAGGTCACGCCCTCGCGGGAAATCGCGGCGCGCTCCCAGAGCGGCGTGTCGCGCTTCTCTCCGAGTTGCGTTCCGACCTGCGCATGACAGCGCACGCAGAAGGTGCCGACTGTACCTTGCGTCAGCTCCGTAAACTTCTGCTCGAAGGCGTGGAACATCGGCGAGATAGATGAGTAGGCGTGCTGCGACGATGCCCACTCCTCGTAAATCTCCTTATGACATTCGCCGCATTGTGCCGCAGTGGGGTAGAGAGACAAGGTCTCCTCGTCGACGACGGGTATCGGAGAAGCCTTGTCCTTGGTGCCCTTCGCGATCGCCCCGAAGACCGACATCTGCCCTTTGCCGTACGAGCCTGCGCCGGCTGACACATTCTGCCCCCCGGCGGATGCGCCGCCTTTGGCTCTCTTCTGCTCGTCTTCCTTGATCAGGGCTTCGAGCTTGGACTTGGCATCGGTCTCGCCAGCCTGGGCAAGGATCAGTCTCTGCTCGGACTGCACGCTCTCGGCTCGCACGGCCTCGCCAGACTCCGCGACGGCCTTCTGGCTGAGGAATGCTGTTTGGCTCAAGATGGCGCCTGCGAAAGCGCATGAAAGCATCGATGCGCCGGATAATAGCGTCAACGCGGTACGCATTACTCTATCCCCCGTAGATCTATCCTCATTCCCCCTAGATTTTCAGGGCGGCATCCAGATTTATGTTTTCGATCTGAGCGGCATTCGGCTGCTATGCGGGATTGCCAAACTGAAGATGAAGGAAGCTATTAATAGAAAGGGGCGTGAAGGGGTCACATCCAGAGCAAAACAATGGCAAGAATCGGCAAAACTTGCGTCAAATGCTCGAATGGAGTTTTCGTGGGGGCGCGATATATTGAAATAATCGCCCGGGCAATAAGTCGAATTTGTCATAGTCATTTAGGACAGTAAAAGCATTACAGATTATGTCAATGTGATCACGCATCACCGGATCTGCCTCCAGCTGGTCGGCAATGTGCCGGTTTATCAGGCTCTTTATGCAGCCTGCGCGCCTTGGGACGACGCGATGCATTTGGCGATATTTTCGGTGCCGTGCGCCCCGAGATTTCGCCCGAAAAGCGTCAACTGCTCGCCACCTGTAACCATCAAACGGTCATTGTCTGAACATGATGCGGGGATGGATTAATGGCGACGGATGAGGGCATTGGATGTCGGTCAGTATGAGTAAATAGCGATCGACGTTTCTCTCCGTTTCCGCGGTGTCGTTGAGATTTGGCTCCGCAACTGAGTATCCTGCGAAGCGCAGTGACGGTGGTGTTTTCGGCGCCAGCCGCAAGGTTAGTAATAGAGTCCTTCCGGGAATAGCCTATGTCGGGAAACTGCGAGATCACGGTCAACGGCACCACCTTCAGGGCGCGCCGCGGCGAGCTCCTGTTGGACGCCGCGCTCAACAATGGCGTGGATCTGCCCTACGACTGTCGATCGGGGCATTGCGGCACGTGCTGTGTGCGATTGGTATCGGGTAAGGTGCGAGGCGGCGAAGGCGCCGAGCCCGGCATCGTCCATGCCTGCCAATGCCGCGTCGTCGGCGATGCTGTTCTGGAGAAGGAACAGTCGAGCGTTCGCAGTGTCGAAGGTGTGCTGAGCTCGCTGCGCCCCCTCTCATCCGATGTGATCGAAGTGGGCATCAGGACGGATCGCGCGCTGCCGTATCTGGCAGGCCAGTACGCGCAAGTGCGCTTCAGGGGCTATCCGAGCAGGCCGTTCAGCATCACGCACCCATTGCACGCAAATCCCGACAGTCAATCGGTGTGGTTTCATGTGCGGCGCATGAAAGGCGGGCGCGTCACCTCTGCGCTCGGCAGGCGCATCAAGCCGGGCCATCGAGTGAAGCTGATCGGCCCTTATGGCTCCGCGCATTTCCGGCCCAATCTTGAAGGTCGGCTGATACTCGTCGCCACCAACACGGGCTTTGCGCCGATATGGTCCATCGCCGTCGCGGCGCTGCGCGAGAACCCCGAGCGCATGATCATGATCATCGCCGGCGGCCGCACGCTTGAGTCGCTCTACATGGTGCCAGCTCTTGCGCGACTTGCCCGTTTTCCAAACGTCCTCATCATGCCTGTTTGCAGCACGCCGCAGACTGTCACCGATGCGGTGAAGCTGGGCCGGCCGACGGACTATCTGCCGCGCCTGCTGCCGAGCGACGTCGTCTTCGTTTGCGGCGCGCCGGGTATGGTCGATTCAGTCAAGTCCGTCGCGGCTCGTGCCGGCGCGGTCTGCTATGCGGATCCGTTCATGCCGAGCACCGACGACACGATCGAGGAAGGCGTGCTGACGCGTGCCATGGGATGGCTTTCCGTGCCCTCCATACGGCAGATCGGCCAAGTCACCATCGATCGCTCACACGATCGGCGTGAGCCGCCGTTGAGCGCACGCAGAATGGCTGAAGCAAGGGTGAGAAGTCATTTCCGTTCGTAAGGCGTACATGTTTCGATCGCTGGCATCGGTGGCACTCAAGGCCGGGGGCTTTCCCCGGTCTTTGCTGGTTTGCCTCTGCAGTTTGTTGACGATCCTCGTCTTCGCGTCGAGTCGTACGATTGCGTCCGATGGGGCGAAGATCGTCGGCCCGAATGCCTGCGCCGAATGTCACAAGCAGGAGGCCGAGGCTTGGAAGGGCTCGCACCATTTCAAAACTTTTCGCGAGATGCCGCGTCGCAAGGAAGCCAATCAGATCGCGGAGAAGATGGGCGTCCAGCGCATCAGATCGGAGGGCATCTGCCTCGGCTGCCACTACACGGTGCAGCAGAAGGACAACAGCAAGCAACCCGTTGCCGGGATCTCCTGCGAGTCGTGCCATAGCGCCGGCGAGGATTGGATCAAGGTCCACAGTCAGTTCAGCGGCAAGACTGAGAAGACGGAGACGAAGGCGGAAAAGGATGCGCGCTTGAAGCTCGCCGACAGCAAGGGAATGATCAGGCCGTCCGCGATCTATCAAATGACCAAGAACTGCTACAGCTGCCATGTCGTGCCGCAAGAAGATCTGGTGAACAAGGGCGGGCATCCCGCAGGCAGCGCGTTCGAGATGGTGTCCTGGTCACAGGGCGAAGTGCGCCACAACACCTGGCACTCCAAGGGCAAGGAGAACGTGCAGGCGAACGCGGCGCGCAAGCGTATGCTCTATATCGTTGGGCTCGGCGTCGAGCTCGAGACGGCGCTCCGCGCCGTCGGAAAGTCGACCGTCCGGCGCACTTATGCCTTCGCCATGGCCAAGCGCGCCGATAACGCACGCAAGCAGCTCGCCGCCGCAGCGAAAGCTGCGCCGGGTGTTCCCGAAATCGCAAAGCTCGTCGAGTTCGGGCATTCGGCCGGACTGAAGTTGAACAACGAGCGTTATCTGGCTGCTGCTGCCGATGGCGTCGCAAAGACGTTGGCAACCATCTCCGAGAAGTACGACGGCAGCACGATGGCTGGGCTCGACAGCCTCATACCCGGATCGGACAAGTTCAAGGGCAAGGCACAATGACCCGGCGATCGAACTGATGCGGGTCGCCGAGCGGTGCCTTGAGTTTATTGTTGAGGAGAGTGGCACCACGATGGGTGTTCGCGGGGGATCGCCATGAGAGCCGCGGCGCGACGTGCCTCCGATGGTATGATCGGCGTTCGCACAGCCCAGGTCCTGATGATCGCGCTGGTTTCCGGCGGATTGTTCTGGCTCGTCTGGATCTATGGCACTGGGCTCCGCGATCCGCGCTATCTCGACGGCTGGATGCTGGCCGTTGGCATGGGGCTGCAGATCTATTTCCATGTTGCCATCAAGCGCGGCAGCCTTTCGCCGATCGCAGCCACGCGCTGGCGGAAGATCCATCTGTTCGTCGGCTATCTGCTGATTGCCGCGTTCCTCTCGCATTGCGAGTTCTCGCTGCCCGATACCAGCTTCGAGTGGGCTTTGTGGACAGGCTTCGTGCTCGTGACATTGAGCGGCATTCTCGGCACCTACCTTGCGTGGGCGCTCAAGGCGCGGCACGGACTCGACGAGAGCCTGGGGCTTGATCGCATCCCGGCGCGCTGCGCCGAACTCGCGGAAGAGGTTCACGCCATTGTCGCCGATAGCGATCCGGCGCCGACTTTGTTCGCCTTGCCCGCGCCACCCCATGATGCCTGGATCATGGACCTCTATACGATGCACCTCGAGAACTACTTCGAAGGTCCGCGGAATTCCATGGCCCATCTCATTGGATCCAAACGCCCGCTCAAGCGCCTGACCGACGAGATCGAGAGCCTGTCGCGCTACGTCGACCCGCAGAGCCAGGAGAAACTCGCGGCCATCAAGAACCTGGTGATCGAGAAGGACCGGCTCGATTTCGCGCGCGTGTATCTCGGCCTTTCAAAAGGCTGGCTGTTCGTGCACGTGCCCGTCACCTATGGCCTGATCGTGCTGGCGGTCCTGCACATTATCGTCATGTACGCCTTTTCGTCTGGGCCCCTGTGATGTGGTGGCGGGGACGGAGTCGCGCAGTTCGCAGGCCGCCGGCCGAGAGGCCGGTGAGCCCTCATCTGTTGCGCGACCGCATGGCCGTTCTTGCGGCGATCGTGACTGCTGTCTGCGTGGCCGTCGTTTTCCTCTTCGCCAAGGACACACAGTTCCTCATGCCGGGGCCGCTCATCAGCGCGCACAGTGCGATCGAGAACTGCAGCGCGTGCCACACGGGGAACGGCAGCGACGGAAAGCTCAGCTGGACGAAGGGGCTCGTCGCCGGTGATCCGCACGCCGACAGCAAGGCCTGTCTCACCTGCCACAAGATGCCGGACACGGCATTCAATCCGCATGGAGCATCGGTTGATGTGCTGAAGCAGAGCACGGAGCGGCTGATCAAGACCGCCGCGACCATGGACGCGCCGCTCTCAGCGCGCGTCCAGAGTAGCGCGTTTCCGACGGACAGCATGTCGGAGCAGGGTCTCTCTTGCGCGACCTGCCACCAGGAGCATCAGGGTGCCAAGTTCAATCTGAGCAAGATCTCGAATGAGCAATGCCGCTCGTGCCACGTCGTCAAGTTCGATAGCTTCGACGGCCAGCATCCGCAATTTGAGAGCTATCCTTTCAAGCAGCGCACGCCGATCATCTACGATCATGCCGGGCACTTCGGTAAGCACTTCCCGGAAATCGCGAAGAAGGATCCGGCAGCTCGAATCCCGGAGACCTGCTCGAGCTGCCACAATAGCCGCGATGACAAGCGTCTCATGTCCGTCGCGCCATTCGAGCAGACGTGCTCAAGCTGCCATCTCAATCAGATCACGGGAAAAGATCGCGTCAGCGGTCCGAAAGGCATCGCCTTCCTGACACTACCCGGTCTCGACCTGCCAACACTGAAGAAGAAGAATGCCGCGATCGGCGAATGGCCGGACGCGTCCGAGGCCGCGCTGGCGCCCTTCATGAAGGTGATGATCAGCCGGACCGAGCAGGGGCGCGCACTGATCAAGACAGTGGATGGCCTGAACCTTCAGGATCTCTCGAAGGCGAACGATCGGCAGATCAGAGCCGTGACGAGCCTCGTCTGGGAGATCAAGGGCCTCTTCTATGCGCTGATCAAGGGAAAGGCCTCCGATGTGCTGGCTGATCTCGGCATGGGGAGTGGCGCAAAACTGAGTGCCAGTCTCGTCGCCGATCTCACCGCGAGCTTGCCGCGCGATGTCGTCGTCAGTGCGCAGCAGCAATGGCTGCCCAATCTCGGCGCGGAAATGGCCAATCGTCCGGAGCAGCGTAAGGCACAAGGTCAAGAGAAGCCGCGAGAGTCAACGCAACAGCCAGCGCAACAGGATCCGGCCGGCTGGGTCACGACCACGACAGAGTCGCGATCGACCGTCGACACCGATACGGCGACCATACCTGAGCCGTTCCGGATCGCTCAGGCTGATACGCCGGCACCTCGGGCAAAGGCCGCGGACCAGACGGACGATCTGCTCAATCCGACGGAGGATGAGCTGAAAGGAATTGCCGGCCCCGCCAGGGAAGCTCTGTCGAAAGGCGGCAGAGCTGGCGGCAAGCCTGATACTGCCCCATCCGCTGAGGCTAGTCCGCCCGCTGCTGCGCCTGCGCCTTCGGAATCTGCAGCGGCAACGCCGCAGCGCAGGGCGGGCCCGGTGATCAGCATCGAAAGCGGCGTGGATCCGGAGAGCTGGGCCGAGTACGGCGGCTGGTACCATCAGGATCACGCAATTTTCTATCGTCCCGCGGGCCACAAGGATAAGTTCATTCACACGTGGCTTTTCCTGACGGGTCCGCAGGCACCGAAGGGGCAGAAGACGCCAGCAGCGGCGGTCTTCGACTATCTCACGAGCAAGGACGCTCAGGGCTCATGCACGAAGTGCCACAGCGTCGATGATTTACAGGGCAAAGGGCGCATGGTGAATTTCTCGCCGCCCAAAGTCGAAAGCAGGCAGGGGCGTTTCACACAGTTCGTCCACGAGCCGCATTTTGGCATCATGGAGAACCGTGGTTGCCTGACGTGCCATAGTCTCGAGAAAGAGCGCCCCTATCTGAAAAGCTACGAGCAGGGCAATCCGCAGAGATTCGCCTCGGGCTTCGGCAGCGTGAAGAAGGAGCTCTGCCAGTCCTGCCACACGAGCAACATGGCGCGGCAAGACTGCCTGACGTGTCACAAGTATCATGTGAACGGCGTGCTCACGCCGATCATCAACACGAAGATCCCCACTGAATAGCCGTTGGCGGCTGCGCTTCGCGTCAGCTCGTGGCGTCGAGCATGGGAGACGCGCCGCGCAGCGCTGCATTCTCGGCGCGGATGCGGATGGCGAGGACTACGGCGTTTGCCAGGGAGAATATCAAAGCATAGGCCACGAAACCGAAGGCCATGGGCAGCACGAAGATCTCGGCGGCCACGACGGCATAGTTGGGATGCGAGAGAAAGCGGTAAGGGCCGCTGCGGATCGGCCGGGTCTGCGGCAACACGATGACGCGCGTGGTCCAACGCGCACCGAGCGTGAAGAGAACCCACCCCCGTGTGGCCTGCAGCAGCAGGAATACGGCGAGCCAGCCATAATGCGGATGTACGTCGTGCGCCAGGAGCCACAGCCCGGCCAGCCACGCCGTATGCAGGGCGACGATCAGCGGATAATGCGACGCGCCATGTTCGACGCCGCCAATCTGCTTGAGACGCGCCTCGTTGAAGCGGGCATAAACGAGCTCTGCAAGCCGCTGTACCGTGACGAGCGCGAGCACAGTGACGGCGAGAGCATCGAAATGAAGCCAGTCGGGCATCAGGCAGGAACTCCCTCGAGCGTTACAGTGCTCAACGTGAAGCCGGGGCCGAATGCCATGAGCATCGAGCGCGAAGGCAGGCCTGCCGTCAATGCGCGCTCCAGTACGAAGAGGGCGGTGGGCGCGGACATATTGCCGAAGTGGGCAAGAACTGCGCGCTCATGATCGAGTGAGCCGGTCTCCAGTGACAGTCCGCTCTCGATGGCCTCGACGATCTTGGCGCCACCTGGGTGGCAGATGAAGCGATCGATGTCGTCGCGCGAGAGACCCTGGCGCTGAAGAATGTGCCCGACTGCAGGGCGCAAATGCTCGAGAGCGAACGGCGGGATGGAGCGATCGAATATGACGCCAAATCCCTGCTGATCGACATCCCAGCCCATGATGTCGAGCGTATCGGGCCACGTATACTCGTCGGCTGCAGTAATTCGAGCACAGCCGCGCGCATCCGTTCGGATGACGGTCGCCGCAGCGCCGTCGCCGAACAGCGCGAGTGCCACGATGTTGGCTTTGGTCAGCTTGTCGAGCCTCACTGCGAGCGAGCACAACTCGACGGCGACTACCAGGACGTTGGTGCCGGGGCGCGCTTCGGCGAGACGCGCGCCGATCGAAAGGCCGGTAACGCCACCGGCGCATCCCAAGCCGAATACAGGTACGCGCGAGACGTCGGGACGCAGGTTCAATGCCGCGGCGGCTCGCGTCTCCAAACTCGGTGTTGCGATGCCGGTCGAGGACACGGTGACCACGCAATCGACATCCGCGCCCGACAGGCCAGCTTTTGCAAGCGCGCGGCGCGATGCCAAAACGAGCAATCGTGTGGCTTCGGAAAGATACACTTCGGTGCGTTCGGGCCAGGACCGATCCTGCTCGTACCATTCGCCAGGGCGCACAGAATGGCGGCGAGCGATGCCGGCATTCTCGAACACTGGGGCGAGGCGCTCGAATTCCGGCATACGCAGGCCGAACATGCGCCGCGTGCGTTCTGCGACCTCATCCTGGGTCACGATGTACTCGGGTACGGCAGTAGCAATCGAACACAATCGCGCTTTGGATTCAGGCAAAGCTGAAACTCCCGAACGACGGCCGCGAGGATGCGGCGATAATGCCGCTCCTGACATCTGAAGCCACGCAACCGCGACGAAATGATGGAGCAGGCAGACATTATGGAGGCAGGCTCGCCGGCCGCTATTGGCCGCTGCACGAGCCGACCAAGGGATCGACCACGCCCACACAGTTTGGCGGCACCGACCGCCGCGCGAATATCGATATTAACCCCGGAACTGAGATAAGGGTTGCGTTTAGCGCCTATATCGCCCGTTCGAATGCGGACAAGGACCAATCGAATCCAGCTACCATCAGGGCCGCTCGAGCGGAAACGCCAGCATCGCTTTCACGCCGTCCTGCGCGTATTTGACATCGGCGGCGCCGCCGAGTTGCGACGCGCTTGCCGCGATGAGGCGACTGCCGAAGCCCTTGCGTGCGGGCTCGCTGACAGGGGGGCCGCCGACCTCGGACCAGCGCAGCTCGATCGATCCGGCATTATTGGTCCACGAAATGGCGACCTTGCCGGACGTTGTGCTCAGCGCGCCGTACTTTGCGGCATTTGTCGCCAGCTCGTGCAGCACCAGCGCCAGAGTGACCGCGCCATTGGGCTTGATCATGATGGATGGTCCCTGGACCGCCACCTGACCTTTGAAGTTCTCGAACGGGGAGAGCGCCGTTGCGACGAGATCAGCAAGATCGACGCCTTGCCACAGCGCTGTCGTCAACAGCGAATGGGCGCGCGCCAGTGCATCGAGACGACCGACGAACGCGCTGTTGAATGCCTTCGGCTCGTTCGTTTGCCGAAGTGTCTGGGAGGCAATGGATTGCACGATCGCGAGCGTATTCTTCACGCGATGATTGAGCTCGTCGATGAAGAGATTCTTCTGCCGCTCGGTCTGCTTGCGCTCGGAGATGTCGACAAACACGCCGACGCATCCGCGCACGCTGCCATTGCCATCGAAGAGGGGCGACACGGACTCGTGCAGCGTCGTCGTCCGCCCGTCCGTGAAGACGATCTCCATCTCCTCGCCGTGGATGGGCGTGCCGAGACGCGCGCACCTCTGCATGGGCAGCTCGTGGTTCGCAAGCTCTCTGCCTCCGGAATACACCTTGAACGGCAAAGCGCCGGCATTCGGACCGGTCTTGGAGGAATTGCTGCCCTCGGGAAGAGCGAGCATTCTCGCGCCGGTCTTGTTGCTGAGGATCTCGGTGCATTCGCGATCGCGCGCAATGAATACGCCGACCGGCAAGGCGTCGAGCAGAGCCTCCTGCTCTTCCAGCCGGTGCCTCAGATCTTCGTTGAGAACGGCGATCCGGCTTTCGGCCGCCTTGTGATCCGTGACATCGATGGCGACGCCGCCGGTCAGAACGCCATCCGGATCGGGAATGGCAAATTTGCTGACGATCGAGTGATGGAGCAAGCCATCCGATTGCCAGAGCGCTTCGACGACGCGCGCGCCGCCGGGATCCTTGTGCGCGCGGGCATCGTTCTCGCGGAACTGCTGAGCCGTCTCGCGTGGAAAGAGATCATCGTCCGTGCGGCCGATGAGCTGCTCCTGCGATGTTCCGAAAGCGCGGATCGCGGCTTCGTTCGCGAAAACGTAGCGGCCTGCTTCGTCCTTTATCCACGCGAGACCAGGCAGGTGCTGCATGAAGCGGGAAAACCGCTCCTCGCTGCGGCGCAGGGCCTGAGTGGCGCGCGCTTCCTCCGTCATGTCGATATTCACGCCGATGAGGCCGAGGAAGTCGCCCGACGGCCCGTAGTGTGCCTGGGCATCCGTTCTGATGAAGCGGTACTCGCCGCGATGATTGCGAAGGCGCATCTGGATCGTGAGGCCGGACCTGCCGGCCAGCGCCTTCTGCACTTCCGCACCGACTTGATCCACGTCGTCGGGATGGATATTCCCGCGCCAATCAAAGTCAGATGGCGCATCGCTCGAGAGACCCCAGAATTTGCGAAGCCGGCGATTGAGATGCACGCACTTGCCCATGGCATCGCTCATCCAGAGCATGACCGGCGCGCTCTCCGACATCAGCCGAATGCGATCTTCAGTTTCACGGAGCGCGGCGAGGCTGCGCTTCTGCTCCGAAATATCGATGCAGGTATTCACATAGCCGCTGAAGGAACCTTCGCGCGAACGCAGCGGTACGCCGAGATTCCGGAACCAGCAGTAGTCGCCGTCATGGCGACGCAGTCGGAACTCGAGCGAAAAGGCCTCCTGCGCAGCAAAATGCGTCGTGTATTGAGCAAGGCAGCCTTCTCGCTCGTCGGGTTGAATACTCTCGGCCCAGCCGGAGCCGAGTTCCTGGTCGAGGGGGCGCCCCACGAAGTCGGTCCATGGCTTATTGAACCAGATGGCCTTCTGGTCGGGGCCGCACGCCCACATGGGTACGGCTGCGGCATTGGCGATGTGCTGAAGGTTCAGATGGCCGGGTAGCTCGGGCCAGTCATTGGGCATGGCGCGCCTCGAGTATCGCGCCGACAAGGGGCATGAGCGCGTCCGGACTGCAGGGTTTGTCGAGGACTGGGGCGGCGATGCCGGGGGGCAGCGTGCGCTGCCCGTAACCCGTTACGAAGATGATCGGGATGCCGCGTGCCGCGATGCGCTGCGCGACAGGATCGATGCGCGCGCCGCCGAGATTCATGTCCAGCAGTGCCAGGTCGAAGTCCGTCTCGGCCAGGACGAGAGCGTCGTCGAGGCGGCCCGCCATGCCGACGACGAGGCAGCCCATCTCCTCGAGCATATCCTGCATGTCGAGGGCGAGAAGTGCTTCATCCTCAACGAGGATCAGTCGTGCGCCCCTTACCCCCATATGCCCTTACCCTCGCCAGCGATGACCCGCATGGCGGGTACGGATCAAGTTTCCAAAAGTCGACTCGACCCAATATAACGCGCGGCGGGCTCGTTGGTTCCACGCAGCAAGAATATGGCGAACAACGGCGCGCGCCAGAGGCTGCGTCAGCCCCTGGCGTCGGTGATGGGTGCAATAATACCGGCGCCCTGCCTCAGCTCACGAACTGCTTGGCGTGGGTGTCATAGTCCTGGTAGCCGAGCGTCGAGCGGAACTCGGCGGGCGTCAGCGCCCCCTCGGCTTGGGCCTTGCCGGCCTTCAGCGCCGAAAGCCCCGCCTGCATGCCCGCCATGGCCGGCGAGAGCATACCTGTCGGATACGTGCCGATCTTGAAGCCGAGTTCGGCGGCACGCGTCTGGCCCGGCGTCTCACGGGGGGCACCCGGCGAGAGCACGGCGAAGGAGGGGCGCCCGGCCGCCGCGGCGACGGCACGGCGGATTTCGGCTTCATCGGCGGGCGAATCCAGAAAGAGGATGTCGGCACCTTCCGCGACGAACATCTCGATGCGTGCGACCGCCTCGTCGATGCCAGCGGTCGGGCGGCAGTCGGTGCGCGCCATGACCAGAATACCGGACTCCTTCGCCGCCTGGACAGCGGCACGGATCTTCATGCGCGCTTCCTCGCGCGGCAGGCAGGGTTTGCCGCCGGCCGTGAGTGCGCGCGGCGTGATCTTGTCCTCGATGAGAATGGCGGCGGCGCCGGCACGGCCATAGGCCCGCACGGTGCGCTGCACGTTCATGGCATTGCCATAGCCGTGATCGCCGTCCGCGAGCACCAGCAGATCGGGCGCGGCGCCACGCACCATGTTGAAGGAATCGAACATCTCCGCGAAGGAGATGAGATCGAGATCGGGTCCGCCGAGCCGGCTCGCTGCAACGCATGAGCCCGAGAGGAACGCGGTATCGAAACCGGCGCCGGCGGTGAGCTTGGCACTGAGGCCGTCCCACACGGCCGGCATGACGACGAACTCAGGCTTCGCAAGGAGAGCACGCATGCGGGCGGGAGCATTCATGGTCGAGCACTTTCTGAAAGGTTGTTTGTGGCGTTCGGCGGATGCCCGAAGCAAAGATCTGGCAGGCGGCCGACATAGTGGCGGGCAGTGCAGTGCAGCAGCAAGCGCGAAGTCAGTGAGTCGTCAGCCGACGACCTTGATGTAGGTGTCCTTGCGCACGATCTGGTCGCCGCGGAATGTGTAAAGATCGCAGCCGAGCCATTCCTGCTTTTCGCCGGTCGTCAGCGTCGCCGTCCGGTGCCATTCGGTCACTGCGCGGTTTCCGACGACGTATTCCGCGGTGTGCGCCCACTTCACGTCCGGGCTGCCCGCGAACAAGCTCTCGAAGAAGGCGCGAATTTCAGCCTTGCCCTTGTAGGTGCGTCCCCAGACATCGGGACCCTTGGCGTTGCGGAACTCGCCATCGTCGGCGAATGAATTGACGATCGCATCGACGTCGCGGCGTGCGAAGGCAGCACCAATCTCGCGCACGCGTTCGAGAGTGACGGGCTCATCGACAATCTTCTGCATGAGGCTTCTCCCTTAGGCTCGATTTAGGTGAGCGCGGCCATGAGACGCTTGAAGAAGCCGTCTGCCTTGCTCTTGTCGATCCAGCGGACGACGGCGACGAGTTCTTGAGAAGGTGCAACCCAGATCAGGTTCGTTCCCGCGCCCAATGCGAACCAGCTGTCTGCAGGCGCACTCGGATAGTTGCGGCCGCCGCTATTCAGCCACCAGAGAAAGCCGTAGCCCTCGTTCGTGGCCGAGGGGGCAAGTGACTGCGCCATCCAACCCTCGGGGAGTAGCTGGCGCGTTCCCCAGCGGCCGTTGTTGGCAACGAGGAGCCCGACACGTGCGTGATCGCGTGTGGGAATGAAGAGGCCGCCACCCCAATGGCTGCCGCCCGAAACGGACTGCACACGCTTGCCGCCGACTTCCATCCACGATGTCGAGTAGCCGTGCCACTCCCAATCCCGCGAGGCGCCGATCGGCTCCATGATGCGCTCGCGCAGCACGTCCGGAAGCGCGCGCCCGAAGCGCTGCAGCAAGGCGAACGCGAGGACGTTCACGCGCACGTCGTTGTATTCGTAGTAGGCGCCGGGCGCTTGCCGCTCGCGCAGCTCACCCTTGCGCTTGTTGTTCTCCGCACCGCCGACCTGCCGGTAATGATCCACCTGGTCGGATTTCTCCCAGAGTACGCCATTCCATTCCGAGGACTGCGTGAGCAGGTGCCGCCATGTGATCTGGCTGTTGTGCGGCCCGTCGAAATGACCGGTCTTCACGCTCGCGCCGACGCGCTCGTCCACGCTGCCGATCAAGCCGTCTCCGACGGCAATGCCGGCGAGCATCGAAAGATAGCTCTTGGCGACGCTGAATGTGACATCGGCGCGGCGCGTGTCGCCCCATTCAGCGAAAATGCGGCCGCGCTTCATGATCATGCCGGCGGGGCCACCGCGCGGGCGGACAATGCCGGTGATGTCGCTCCAGGGTCCCGTTTCATTCCATTCGACATTCCCGACGTATCGGCCGTCCGGATAGTAGAGCGAGCGCGGCCACGGGCTCTCTGAGGCCTCGGCCCAGGCGATGGCAGCATCGAGCTTTTCGGCATCAAAACCGGCACCTGCAGGGGACACGGCCTCCCATGCTGTATCTTCAGACGGAGGAAAGTAGACGATTGGCTCGGACACGAGGGCGCTCCCGTTTGTTGGCGGCCGCCGAAGGCGGTGGTGCGGCGGCAATGCTCGGACAAGCGGAACGCGAAGGCAAGTGAGCTTGCCAGCATGGCTCATCGCCGCGGCTGCAGAGGCCGTTACCCCTCAATATCCCGTATGGACGAAGCCTGCCCAGAAGTAAGGATGCGCGAAGGGGCGGGCGATCGTGGGGGGCGAGGCCTCCTTGCGGGTATCGTCGCCGCGGGAAGGGGGGGGTACGAGCCATTGGACGGCGGCGCTGTTTCGCCCGCGCTTGAGGCCATCCGCGCTCATATGCTCGGCGATCGTGCTGGCATGGCGGCGATCGATCCGGCCGAGGACGGCAGCGTTTTCGACGTAGGCGGCGATCTCGGTATTGGTTGCCTGCCGCAGCCACGCCTGCGCGCGATGCAGCGCGGTCGCGGGCTGTAGTCGTTCGCCGATATGCAACTCGTAGAAGCGCGCCATCAGCAGCGCCGTTGCAGCATCCGAGACGGGCCAGAGCGTGCCGAGCACGCCGACCGCACCGAGCGCCAGGAAGGCGCTGGGGAGGCCGACGAACTCGTCGGGGTTGCGCGTGATCTCGGAGAGACCTGTCTCGCAGGCTGAAAGCACGACGAGGCGCGGATTGCGGAGGCCTTCGACCTCGAGAAGCCCGCCGACACTCAAGCGCGCTGCACCGTGCATGATGAGAGCGGACTGGCGCACGTCCGCCCACGTGAACGTGCCGTGCGAGGCGAAGTGCCAGTGGCTCCCTCCTTTGAGTGCGGCGAGCACCGCATCGAGCGTGGCGGCCTCGCGCACGAGCAGGGAGCGTGCGGATTCCGGAAAGTGCGTCGCGACGAAAGCGCCTTCCAGTTCCGAGCCCGGCAGATCGCCGGTCGGGTTGATCACCGCCACCAGACTCGCACTTTCCGATGTCGCTGCCCGATCGCGCACGGCAGCAAGCGCCGAGAGGCTCGGGGTGACGGTAATTTCGAAAGTATCGCCCAGGCGCTGCTTGCTGACCGGATCCTGCGCGAGCCCGAGCGGCAGGACGCCGAGCCAGCCCGAGGGCACCCACACGAGCGGCGCGCCATCTTTCACGCCTTGTGTTTTCAGCGTGTCGGCGAGGTCGCTGCCGAAGAGACGCCAAAGTACGGGGCCGAGATCGTCGATCGCCGACATCCATTGCGGCCAGCGCTTTTCCTTCTCCTCGCCCTCGAAGTAGTTGGCGAAGTAGGCGCCGACCCAGCCCTGGCCTGTCGTGCCATCGGGACCGGCAAGGAGCGTGGAAAGGCTGTCCGGCGTGAGCTCGGGCAGATCGATGACCGTCGCCTTGGGATCGGTGGTGCCGCTCACGACGATCAGCCTGCCGCCGAGCGCCGTGACGATCGGAATGGCAACGGCGCCGCCGGCGGCCGCGATGCGCCATGCCTCGGTCAGCGCGACCGCGCTCCGATCATCACCTGCGCCGCTGGCGGTTACGAACGTGAGCAACTCGCGCCGGAGCGTGGCGAGTTGCTCGATGGCGGTCGCGCGTGCGGCGCCGGTGGCAGTCTCGACTGCCGTCTGCGCGACACGGATAGCCGCGCGCAAGGCCTCAAGGCGCGCGCGGCTCTCCGCTGAAAGCTCGAGTGTTTGCAGCCTGAGCGAGACGGACAACAGGCGTGCGCGGCTTTCATCGGCGAGTGCTATGGCGGTTTCGACGGCGCCGCGCTCGATGGCCCCGAGCGCGGCTTCCGCGAAGAGGGGACCGGCATCGGAGATGAGTGAGCGTGCTTCGGTCTCGTCAAAGCCCTGGCCGAAGAGAACGAGGAAGGCCTCGCGCGCACTCTGATGCACGCTCTCAGCGTCGCTCCACTCGCCTGCACGGAGTAGTACGCTACCGAGAGCACGCCCGGTGCGCATGTGGTCGTGCGGAAAAGCATCGCGTGTGAAGACCGTCAGGGCCGCCTCATAGGCCTCGATGGCGAGTTCGCGATTGACGCCCGGACGACCGAGAAGGCGCGTCGAATAAACATTCCCGAGCGTATTCTGGGCACGCGCCCAATCCATGGGATAGCCCGAGCGTGTGAACACCGAAAGCGCAGCATCGAGATGCGCGATCGCCTGTTCTTCGTTCTCCGCGCGCTCGCCCTGACTGCGGGCAAGATAGACCGTTGCGAGATTGTAATGCGCCGACGCCCATTCTCGTGGCGCGTTCTCACGCGTGAAGACTTCGAGGGCGTTCTTGATATGCGTTATGGCGCGCTCCTGGTTTTCGCCACGCTCACCACGAACGCGATTGCGATAACTGGAGCCGAGATTGTTCTGCGCCATGGCCCAGAGCACGGGAGCGGCTTCGCGTGTGAAGACGGCGAGCGCCGCTTTAGTATGCGTGATGGCAGCTTCGAGATTGTCGGCGGCTGTTCCCCGAATGCGGCTCTGATGTACGACTGCGAGGTTGTTCTGAAGGCGCGCCCAATGCTCGGGGACACTCTCGCGCGTGAAGACGCGGAGCGCGGATTCGAAATGAGCGATGGCGCGCTCCTGATTGTCTGCCCGCTCGCCGCGAATGCGCGCCCAATAGGCGATGCCCATGTTGTTCTGCAGCGTGGCCCAGTTCTGCGGATCGTTCTCGAAGGTCCACGCCGGCAGCGCCGCCTCGAAATGCGCGATTGCGGCCTCGATGTTTTCGGCTCGAACGCCCGCGGGGCGATTGATGTAGGTGCTGGCAATGCCAAAGCGCAGCTCGGCAATGACAAGGGCGCGGTCGGCCGCGAGCGGCCACGGTTCGAGCGTGCGCGCCTCGGTGAGCAGGAGTTCGCCGATGGAGATGCGTTGCTCGATGTCCTGGTTCTGCTGCCAGGCGGCGAAGTTCTCTGCGAAGTTGGAGGATTGCGATTGCGCGGGGCCGATCGCGCTGGCGACGAGCATGAGGACGCCGAGAAGCCCCATCAATACGCGCTGCATCGCGAACCTCCGCCGCCGCACCTCGCCTGCGTTATATGATTGTGACTGCGTCGTGGCGCGACAATGGCCTACATGCAGGCGGCGCTACATTCCATGGTCGTGCTGCCTGGGCGCCACATCCGCGGGGGGCGCGATCGTCAGATCGGTCAGCGATCGGAGCGGCTCAGCACTTCCATGAGCTCGGCCACCTTTTTCTCCTGCTCAGCCTTGCTGCCGCTAGCGATGGCGTGACGGACGCAATGATCGACATGGTCGCGCAGAACGGATTCCTCGACGCGCCGTAGAGCTGCGCGGACAGCCGCGATCTGCGTGACGATATCGATGCAGTAGCGGTCTTCCTCGACCATGCGGGCGAGGCCGCGCACCTGACCCTCGATGCGATTGAGGCGCTTGAGGCGCGACGATTTTGCGTCATGTGTCATGACTTGACCGATACCCTACAGGGGTATATGTGTCAAGCAATACCCCCATAGGGTATGCGAATCCGGAACGAATACGCGCGGAAGGTCACCATGAGCGAGCATGACCACCACGGATCACACGGCGCCGGCTGCTGCGGCGGCCACGGCGCCTCCAAGCCCGTACAGAAGGTCACGGACCCTGTTTGCGGGATGAGCGTGGATCCGGCGACAGCGAAGCACCGCCATGCGCACGAAGGCCGGGACTACTATTTCTGCTCGGCGGGATGCCGGACGAAGTTCATCGCCGACCCGGCGAAATATCTCGCGCCTGCGCAGGCGCAGAGCGGCTCGTGTTGTGGTGGTCACCGTCCCGAGGACGATGGCGACCACAAGGTCAAAGATCCGGTCTGCGGCATGACCGTGGACCCGCACACGGCTAAGCACCGCCACACGCACGAGGGCCGGACCTACTACTTCTGCAATCCGCGCTGCCGCGAGAAGTTCATCGCCGATCCGATGAAGTATCTCGCGCCTGAGAATGCGCCGCCGCCGGAGCCTGTGCCGGAGGGCACGATCTACACCTGTCCCATGGATCCGCAGATACGTCAGGTTGGGCCCGGCGTCTGCCCGATCTGCGGCATGGCGCTCGAGCCGGAGATTGCGACTGCGGACAGCGGACCAAATCCCGAACTGATCGATATGACCCGGCGGTTCTGGATCGGCCTCGCGCTGGCGCTGCCCGTATTCATGCTCGAGATGGGCGGCCACCTCATTGACCTGCACCAGCGGCTCGGTCAGCAGACATCGAACTGGATACAGCTCGTGCTCGCGACGCCTGTCGTGCTGTGGGCGGGCTGGCCGTTCTTCGAACGCGGCTGGGCATCGATCAAGTCGCGCAATCTCAACATGTTCACGCTCATTGCTATCGGCACGGGCGTGGCGTGGCTCTACAGCATCGTCGGCACGATCTGGCCCGGCCTGTTTCCCGCATCCATGCGCGGGCATGATGGCTCCGTCGCGATTTACTTCGAAGCGGCAGCCGTCATCACGGTGCTCGTGCTGCTCGGGCAAGTGCTGGAGCTGCGCGCACGCGAGCAGACGAGCGGTGCCATTCGCGCGCTTCTCGACCTCTCGCCGAAGATGGCGCGCCGCATCCGCGAGGATGGCATGGACGAGGATGTGAACCTCGACGAGGTCATGGCCGGCGAGCGCCTGCGCGTCAGGCCCGGCGAGCGAGTGCCTGTGGACGGTGAGATACTGGAAGGGCGCAGTGCGCTCGACGAATCCATGGTGACCGGCGAGTCCATGCCCGTGACCAAGAGCACGGGCGACAAGGTCATCGGCGGCACGATGAACCAGTCGGGCGGCTTCGTCATGCGCGCCGACAAGGTTGGTCGCGACACCATGCTCGCGCGCATCGTGCAGATGGTGGCCGAGGCACAGCGCAGTCGCGCGCCCATCCAGCGATTGGCGGATCAGGTGTCGGGATGGTTCGTGCCGACGGTGATTGCCGTGTCGGTGCTGGCATTCATCGCGTGGTCGATCTGGGGGCCGGAACCGCGCCTGACATTCGGTCTCATTGCGGCGGTTTCCGTGCTCATCATCGCATGTCCGTGCGCGCTCGGTCTCGCGACACCCATGTCGATCATGGTTGGTGTCGGACGTGGTGCGCAGTCGGGCGTGCTGATCAAGAACGCCGAAGCACTCGAGCACATGGAAAAGGTCGACACGCTCGTCGTCGACAAGACGGGCACGTTGACAGAGGGCCGTCCGAGCGTCGTGGCGTTGCAGGCAGTATCGGGCCTCGACGAAAGCGAGCTGTTGCGTCTTGCCGCAAGTCTCGAGCGGAGCAGCGAGCATCCGCTCGCCGACGCGATCGTGCGCGCCGCGGGGGAGCGCAGTCTGACGCTCGCCAATCCAGAAAGCTTCGACTCGCCGATCGGTAAAGGTGTCGTCGGTACTGTCGAGGGTAAGGCGCTCGTGATCGGTAATCGGCGCATCATGGCGGATGCACATATCGATACGGCCGCGCTCGACGCGCGCGCCGACGATATGCGCCGCGATGGTGCAACGGCGATTTATGTGGCCATTGATGGCAAGGCGGCAGGCCTTATCGCGATCGCCGATCCGGTGAAAGCGACGACGCCATCGGCGATTGCCGCGCTCAAGGAAGCCGGTATTCGCGTCGTCATGCTCACGGGCGACAACAAGACGACTGCCGAGGCCGTGGCGCGCGAGCTCGGCATTCCCGAGGTCGAGGCAGAGGTTCTGCCGGAGGACAAGAGCAAGGTCGTCGCGCGCTTGCGGAAGGAGGGGCGTGTCGTCGCCATGGCAGGCGACGGCATCAATGATGCGCCGGCGCTCGCGGCCGCAGATGTAGGCATAGCCATGGGGACGGGCACGGACGTCGCCATGGAGAGCGCCGGCGTGACTTTGCTCAAGGGCGATCTCGGCGGCATCGTGAAGGCGCGGCATCTCTCGGCGGCGACCATGAGCAACATCCGCCAGAACCTGTTCTTCGCCTTCATCTACAACGCGGCGGGTGTGCCGGTGGCCGCGGGCGTCCTCTATCCGGTCTTCGGCATTCTGCTCTCGCCGATCGTCGCGGCCGCAGCCATGGCGCTTTCATCGGCAAGCGTCATCATGAACGCGCTGCGGCTACGGCAGGTGAAGCTCTGACGCGCGCTATACAGCGATTGCGGCGGCGAATAGGGCAGCCGCCAGGAGCGCCGCAATCGTGCGCACGTGGTTCCACCACGTCCAGGCTGCGAGATAGTGCGCCCATGTCGCGGCGAGTGCGGCATCCGTCAGCGCGGTTGCGGCCAGCTTCTCGTTCAGCGGCACATTGCGGACGATCGTGACGCCTAAAGTACCGAAGAGATAGAGGGCGGCCGCGATCCGCCCGAGCACGGCACCGGGAGCGTTCCATACGTTCGGTGTCGCCACCGCGACGATCAGCGCGACGACGCCGGTGCCGAAGAAGACAGTGAAGAAGAGCGGGTTCAGCACGGTCACATTGATCCGCTGCATGACCTTGGCGCCCTCCGTGACGGGAACCTGCGCCAAGGCCTTCATGATGAAATTCGAGAACGCGAAGAAGATCCCGCCGACGAGACCAGCGCCAGTCGTTGCCGTGACGAGAAGCAGAATTTCGAGCCAGTCCGGCATTGGCTGTTCCTTCGAGGGATGCGTCCCGCGCGCGACTAATGTATGTGACTGCCGCCATTCACGTCGATGACCGCGCCGGTAACATAGGCGGAGAGCGACGAGGCCAGGAACAGGCACGCGCCGGCAATATCCTGCGGCTGGCCCGCGCGCCCCAGCGGAACGGCGGCGATGATCTGAGTCTGGGCCTCCTTGCTGAGCTTGCCGCCGTGAATGTCCGTCTCGACGAATGAGGGGCAAATGACATTCGCCCGCACGCCCTTTGGGCCGAGCTCGCGCGCCAGAACCCTGGTCAGGCTCATGACGCCGCCCTTCGCCGCGGCGTAATGCGCACCTCCGAAGAGACCACCACCGCGCTGGGCGGCGACCGACGCGATGTTGATGATCGAGCCGCTGCTGGCCGCAATCATGGAGCGCGCGGCGGCTTGGCAGATATGGAACGTGCCACGCAGGTTCACGTCCATCATCGCATCGTAACGATCGGTCGCGATATCGACGAACGATGCGGGCTCTGCAATGCCCGCGGAGTTCACGACCGCGGAAACGGGGCCGAGCGCGCGCTCGACTGCCGCCACGACATCGAAGCATTGCTGGCGGTTCGTGACATCGCAGGCATAGCCTTTGTGGCCGCTGCCCGGAAGCGCAGCCGCGGCAGCTTCCGCGCCTGCACCGTTGATGTCGAGGACGGCGACGCGCGCGCCGTGCTCGGCGAATGCAGCAGCCGTTGCGCGGCCGATGCTGCGCGCACCCGCACCGCCTGTCACCACACAGACCTTGTCCTGAAGTAGTTTCATGCGATCCCTCCCAAGGGTAGCGAGCTAGAGCGTGAGCACGACCTTGACCTGGTCGTCGTCGACGGCTTGAAGCACCTTTCGGCCTTTTGAGGCAGCGTGCGTTGGCTCTGGTGGCCCGGTCAAGTGGCTCGTGGCTGCCCGGCTTGGCACGGCGCCATATCCTTCCTATGCTTTTCGGGCCCATTCATTTCCCGATAGCGAGGATCTCCATGCCGACTTCTGCCAGCTCCCCCATGCGCCTGCGCCGCGAACTCGCCGCCGCCTTCCGCCTTGCAGAAAAGTTCGGCTACTCGGAGGGCATCTGCAATCACTTCTCGGTCGTGGTGCCGGGCCCAAAGGAGCGCTATTTGATCAATCCCTATGGCCTGCATTGGTCGGAGATGCGCCCTGAGCATCTGCTGCTCATCGATGGCGACGGCCAGGTCGTGGAGGGCGATGGCGAGGTCGAGGCCACGGCGCGGCACATTCACGTGCAAGGTCATCGCGCTAATCCGCGCCACCAGTGCATTCTGCACGTGCACATGCCGTGGGCGACATCACTCACGATGGTCCAGAATGGCCGCCTGGAGATGGCGCACCAGACGGCCGCGCGCTACTACGGGCGTGTCGCGTACCAGTCGTTCGGCGGCATCGCGCTCGATGAAGAAGAAGGCAAGCGCATTGCCGAGGCGCAGAAGACGAATCCCACGGCGGACGTCTTTTTCCTCGCACACCACGGCATATCGATTGGCGGGCCGTCGATCGCCTTTGCTTTCGATGATCTCTACTATCTGGAGCGTGCTGCTAAGCAGCAGGTGCTGGCCATGTCGACGGGCTTGCCATTGCAGGTCATGACCGACGAGCAGTCCAAGGACACGGCGCGCCAGTATATGCAGGTCATTGACTTCCAGGCGCAGAAGCACTTCGACGCGCTCATGAGGATCAACGGATTGTGACCTGGGCTGCCGCGGGGCCGGCTCTGGCGGAGGGCTGATCTGCGTTACGTTACGCCCTGCTTCAAGTCAGGCGCACCAATCAAAAATAATATCAGGGAGGAGTTCATCATGGCCCGCTCGCCATTTCCGACCACGATTGCCGGCAGTTTGCCGAAACCTGCCTGGCTCGCGGAGCCCGAAAAGCTTTGGGGCGCATGGCGGCATGAGGGCGATGACTTGCGCCGTGCACAGGAAGATGCCGTGCTCGTGTGGCTCAAGCTGCAGGAGGATGCGGGCATCGACATCGTCTCGGACGGCGAGCAGTTCCGCATCCATTTCGTACATGGTTTTCTCGAGCATGTCGGCGGTATCGATTGGCAGAAGAAGACGCAGATGGGCATTCGCGACAACCGCTATGTCGTCGAGGTGCCGACCGTCACCGGGCCGATCACGCGCAAGAGGTCGGTGCACAGCGAGGATGTGCGCTTCGTGCGGGCGAATACGAAGCGACAGATGAAGTTCACGTTGCCGGGGCCGATGACCATCTGCGATACGATTGCGGATGCGCACTATGGCCGCCGCGCCGACATGGCCATGGCCTTCGCCAAGGTACTCAATGCCGAGGCGCGCGAGCTCGAAGCGCTCGGTGCGGACGTCATCCAGTTCGACGAGCCGGCCTTCAATGTGTTCATGCGCGATGTGAAAGAGTGGGGCATAGCCGCGCTTGAAGCGGCAGCCGAAGGACTGAAATGCACGACCGCGGTCCATATCTGCTATGGCTATGGCATCGAGGCCAATCTCAAGTGGAAGGAGACGCTCGGTGGGGAGTGGCGTCAGTACGAGGAGATCTTCCCCGCTCTGAACCGGTCGAAGATCCAGCAGGTCTCACTCGAATGTGCGGGCTCGCGGGTGCCAATTTCGCTGATCTCGCATCTTGCGGACAAGACCATTCTCGTCGGCGCCATCGACGTCGCGACAAGCCAGGTCGAGACTCCCGAGCAGGTTGCGGGCACGCTGAGGGAAGCGCTGAAACATGCCGATGCCGAGCGTATCCAGGGCTGCACGAACTGCGGTATGGCACCACTGCCGCGTGCGGTCGCGGCCGGCAAGTTGCGGGCGCTTGGTGCGGGCGCCAAACTCGTCACGGCCTGAGAGGCGCCCGTCCGGCGGGATCAATTGGCCTTGATGAACTGGGCAATCCGCGCGACGGCCTGCCCTTCGATGCCGATAAAGCCGTGCCGAGACATGGCCTGACAGGGGTCTGAGCGCGGTGTGCTTCCGCCGTCCAGCAGTGCGGCTTCGACCTTGCGCGATCCAGTCAGTGCTTTGGTGAGTTTCGGTGTATCGGATGCCGGCGTGATATCGCATCCGTCGTTGCGATGGGACAGGACGAATGTCGGTACTTTGATCGCGGCGAGGTTCATGCTCGCGACGCCATGAGGATGGCTCGTGCGGATGTTCCACTTCGGCTGCGATCGCGTGATGGTCGAAGTCAGCACGATGCCATCGACATTCCTGGTGGCAATGCCGCCGCCGGCTGCCGAGAACGTACCCATGCTGGTGCCGACGAGCCAGACAGGGACATTGGCCTGCTTCTTCAAATAGTCCACCACCGCACCGATATCGGCGGCGTGTGCATTGCTCATCCGAAACACGGCATTCATGCCACGATTGCCCTGATGGTCGGCTGGCGCATCCATGACCGCGACGAGAAAACCCTGGCGAGCGAAACTGTCGCGCGTGCGTACGAGAAAATTCTGGGATCCCCAGCCCATGGACGTCGCGCTTTTGAGCCGTAGGGCACCATGCCCGCCGGCGAACAGGATGACGGAGGCAACGGGCTTCTCGGGCTTTATGAGGATGAAAGCCTGCTTCACGCCGCGAGGTGACTGAACCGAGGCAAGGCTTGCTTCCTGAGCGGAGGAGATACCGGTCTGGAACATGCAAGCGGAAACGACAACCGTCCAGAACAATGCGCGACGAAGCATGATGATCACCTAGGTTCAAGGTGCGGGCGGCCGGTCAGGGCGGCTCATTGGCAGGCAGAGCAGCGCCCCGGTCAATCCTCCAAATGATGGTAGGTCAGGCGTCTGTGTCAGCCGTTCATTGAAAATCTGGATTTGAAAGCAAGGATCGGAGTGCGATCGGCAAGGCGGGCGCCTATCTTCCAATCCAGGAAGTGAGATAGGACGCGAGCGATGACACGCACCATCGATAAATCGACGAGCCGCCGCTCTGCCGAGACGCAGGGCCGCTATTACGCGGCGGTCATCGCACGTGACAAGTCTTCGGACGGCACGTTCGTCTATTCGGTCTCGACGACCGGCATCTACTGCCGACCGTCCTGCCCATCGCGCCACGCGCGCCGCGAGAATATGGCATTCCACGCCTCGGGGGAGGCCGCACGCGCCGCCGGCTTCCGTCCCTGCAAACGCTGCAAGCCCGATGCGGCATCACAGGATGTCGAGCACGCACGCATGGTCGCGGAAGCGTGCCGCATGATCGAGGCTGCCGAGGAGCCGCTGACGCTCGATGCGCTGGCTGATGCCGTTGGGCTCAGCCCCTATTACTTCCATCGCATCTTCAAGAGTACGACGGGCGTAACACCCAAGGCCTACGCCACGGCACATCGCCAGAAACGCGTGCGCGACAATCTGAAAAGGAACACGAGCGTGACCGAAGCCATTCACGAGGCCGGCTTCAATTCTAGCGGCCGCTTCTATGCCAATGCCGACGAAGTGCTCGGCATGACACCCACGACGTTCCGCGCAGGTGGCAAGAACATGCAACTCCGCTTCGCGATCGGGAAATGCTCCCTCGGCGCGATCCTGGTCGCGGCGAGCGACAAAGGTATTGCCGCCATCCTGCTCGGTGATGATCCGGAAGCGCTCGTGCGCGATCTCGAGGAGCGCTTTCCCAAATCTGAGCTGATAGGCGGTGATCGGCAGTTCGAGGATGTCGTGGCGCGGACGATCGCACTCATCGAGGCACCGGGCAGCGCGTTCGATCTGCCGCTCGATGTGCGCGGCACGGCCTTTCAGCATCGGGTCTGGCAGGCGCTCCGTGAAATCCCTGTCGGCTCGACCCTGAGCTACAGCGAGCTTGCCGAGCGCATTGGCCTGCCGAAGGCGGTGCGCGCCGTGGCTGCGGCCTGCGCGGCGAACCGCATTGCGGTTGCGATTCCCTGTCATCGCGTAGTGCGCAATGACGGTGGGCTTTCCGGCTATCGCTGGGGTGTGGCACGCAAGCGCAAGCTGCTGGCGCGGGAGCAGCGCTCATGAGCAAAATTCTGACGCGCGAGAAATCGGCGCGCCTCGAACCGACGCAAGCGATCGATTGGGAGACCGTGGGAAAGAGCCTCGATGCGCGCGGCTTTGCGGTGCTTCCGCAATTGCTCGTTCGGGAGCAATGCCGTGCGGTGGCGGAGATGTATCCCGACGACCGTCATTTTCGAAGTCACATTCATATGGCGCGGCATGGCTTCGGGCGTGGCGAATACAAGTACTTCAGCTATCCGCTGCCGGAGCTGATCGCGCGCTTACGCACGACGCTCTATCCGCCGCTGGCCTCGATCGCGAACCGCTGGCACGAAGCCATGAGTGTGGAAGCGCGCTTCCCGAGCGAACACGCCGAGTTCCTGGAGCGCTGTCATGATGCGGGCCAGCCGCGGCCGACGCCGCTGCTCCTGCAGTACGTGGCGGGCGACTACAACTGCCTGCATCAGGATCTCTATGGAGCGCATGTCTTTCCGCTGCAGGTCGCGATCCTTCTTTCGGCACCTGGGAGCGATTTCAAAGGCGGGGAGTTCGTCATAACGGAGCAGCGCCCCCGGATGCAGTCACGTGCCTCCGTCGCGCCGCTGGGGCAAGGGGACGCCGTCGTGTTCGCTGTCCATCACCGGCCGGTAGCCGGGACGCGCGGAACCTACCGGGTAAACCTCCGACATGGCGTGAGCGAGGTGCTGGGCGGGCGCCGGCACACGCTCGGCATCATCTTCCATGATGCGGCATAAAACCGAGCGAGAGGGATTCGCGTTGCCCTAAATTAGCTGCAATTCGGGCAGAACCGGCATGTGTGGTTTGCCGGGGGTGTCCATGAGAACCGAACCTGTCCTTCAGCGTCGGCGCATTCAAATCATTCAGGCTGGTGTGCTGCTCGCGCTGCCGTTGCTGCTGCTGGCACAACCCTCTCTAGAGGGAAGTGCGCACGAGTTCATCGAGATTTCGGGAATAGCGCTGGCGTTCGTCTGCATAGCGGGACGAATGTGGAGCATCCTCTATGTCGGCGCGAAGAAGAACGTCGAACTCGTCACGACGGGTCCGTACTCGACGACGCGAAATCCGCTCTATTTCTTCTCGACGATCGGCGCTGTCGGCATCGGGCTCATGTACGGCTCATTGCTGGTTGCGCTCTTGCTGGGTCTCGGCGCCTATGCCGTGCTGCGTGTGACTGCGACAAAGGAAGCCGAGTATCTGCGCACCATGTTCGGCCCTTCATATGAGGCCTATGCGCGGCGCACGCCGATGTTCTGGCCGAAATTCGCGCTCTATGAGGATACGCAGGAAGTGATCTTCTCGCCGAAGGCACTCAGGCGCACATTGCTGGACGCCTTGCCCTTCGTCGCCGTGTTTCCCGTCATCGAGACCATCGAATACCTGCAGGAGACGGGCGTCCTGCCCGTGCTCTTCCGGCTCTTCTAGAGACGCAGCAATTCGTTAGCGCGCGCGGCCTCCGTCTGCGCGCTACTTCTTCTGACTGCCGTAGTTGAGCAAGCCGGAATTGTTTTTTGGCTGGTGCTCGGCGAGTGCCGCTTCGTTCGGCTCAGTGCCCCAGCCGGGACGGTCCGGCAGAATGAGGTGGCCGTCCTTGTATTCGGGCACGTGCGTGAAAAGCTCGTGATCCCATGCGAGGCGATCGATATCGGTCTCCATGATGCGCAGGTTCGGCACGCAGGCCGAGAAGTGCGCGTTCATCATCGTGCAGAGGTGGCCGTAGAAATTGTGCGGGGCGACGTTCACCTCGTAGGCTTCAGCGAGATTGGCGATCTTCATGGATTGCCAGACGCCATTCCAGGGTGTGTCGATGATGGCCACATCCATGGCCTGCTCGCGGAAATAGGGCAGGAATTCGCGGATGCCGAGCAGCGTCTCGCAGGATGAAATCGGATGCGGGCTCTGGCGGCGGATATAGCCGAGCGCTTCGGGATTGTAGCTGTCGATCTCGATCCAGAACATGTCGAGGTCCGCGATCTCGCGCAGGATCTTGAGATAGCCCTCAGTCTTGGCGTTGAAGTTGAGGTCCAGAAGGATGTCCACGTCCGGACCGACACCGTCGCGCAAGGCTTCGAGATGCATGCGGAGGTTACGCAGGGTGTTCCGCTCGATGTTGAGATCGGGCTGATTGGGCGAGCCGAACCCTGGCCGATAGCCCTTGGGATTCTTCTCACCCTCATAGATGAAGATGTTCGTCTTGCAGGCCGTGAAGCCTTTCTCGCGCACTTCGCGGCCGAGGCTCTTGACGCCGTCAAGGTCGGTAATTGCGGGCTTGTAGTAGCTCGGATGATTGATGCGCCACGTTGCACAGTGCGACCAGTACACGCGAATGCGATCGCGGATTTTGCCGCCGAGCAGCTCGTAGCAGGGAACGTCGAGGCTCTTGGCTTTCGCATCGAGCAGCGCATTCTCGATGGCACCGAGCGCGAGCGCCACGACGCCGCCGGCTGCGGGCCGTGTGATCGCGTAAAGCTCATTGTAGATGCGCTCATGGTCATGCGCATTCTGGCCGACGACGCGCGGCGCGAGCCGCTGAATGGCGGCACTCAGGCCCGGCGCGCCAAAACCCTCGTCGAACTCGCTCCAGCCCACGATCCCCGTATCGGTCGTGATCTTAACGAAATGGTAGTTGCGCCAACCAGCATCACAGGAAAGCGTCTCGAGTTTTGCGACCTTCGTGGCGGCCATGGGCTATCCTCCGCAGAGTTGTTTCTTGTTGATGCGAGCTTAGATCAGAACGCCGGTGCTGAGCCATGCAGTCTCAGTCGAACGCCTTTGTCGGGGTGGTATTGCCGACCGTGCCGGCCGAGGAGCCGGCGTCTATGGAGAGGATGATACCAGTCACCCAGCGTGCCTGTTCCGATGCGAGGTAGACGACGCCCTTACCGATATCCCAACCGGTGCCTTCGGTGTGCAGGAGCGTATTCAGGCGTCGCGCCTCGCGCAGTTCGGCTTCCATACCAGCGGCAAAGACCATGGGCGTGTAGACATAACCCGGCGCGATGCAGTTCACGCGGATGCCCTCGGGGCCGTGATGCGCGGCCATGGAGCGGGTCATGTTCACCACGGCGCCTTTCGATGCGGAATAGAAGAGGCTGGGATTTCCGCCCTTGAGGCCGTCGATCGACGAGATGTTGATGATCGAGCCGCCGCCCTGCTTGCGCATCTCGGGGATGGCATACTTGGCCATGAGCATCATCGACGTGACATTGATGCGCATGGCCGCATCCCACGCTTCGGCGTTCGTGTCGACCGCATTGCCCATCGGACCGCCTATGCCGACATTGTTGACGAGGATATCCACGCGGCCCCACGCCTCGGCGACGGTCTTTACCGCCGCGGCGCACGATGCCTGATCCGCGACGTTGCCGACGACGACCATGGATGTGCGGCCCTCGGCGTCGATGATCTCCTTGGTGGCTTGGCCGAGATCCCTCGTCGCGTCGAGAAGGGCGACCTTGCAGCCTTCGCGCGCGAGCAGGATGGCTGCTGCACGCCCATTGCCGATGCCGGCGGCGCGCGAGCCTGCACCCGTGACGATCGCGACCTTACCCTCGAGCCCCATTTCCGGCATCTGCGCTTCCTCCACCCGTTGATTTGTTTGACGCCAGACTGCACGTCCGCATTCACCTCAACAAGCCCACTTCGCTGCCTCGCCGAGAGGCGGAACACAAACCCCACTCGACGGCGGATATGTAATAGTATAACATTACATATAGATGAGATGATCGAAAGCGAGAGGGCTTATGGATCAAGTGCTTATGAGGCATCTGGGGGACGCGGAGGCGCGGCCGGACCATCGATTGCCCGTCACCGTTCTGTCGGGCTTCCTGGGGGCGGGCAAGACCACGCTCCTCAATCATGTCCTGAATAATCGCGAGGGGCGGAAGGTCGCGGTCATCGTCAACGACATGAGCGAGGTGAATATCGACGCCGATCTCGTGCGTGATGGTGGCGCCGATCTCTCGCGCACGGACGAGGCGCTCGTCGAGATGTCGAACGGGTGCATTTGCTGCACGCTGCGCGATGATCTGCTCAACGAAGTGCGACGCCTCGCGGAGCAGGGGAAGTTCGATTACCTGCTGATCGAGTCGACGGGTATCTCCGAGCCGCTGCCGGTCGCCGCCACCTTCGATTTCCGCGATGAGAACGGCGTGAGCCTCGGCGACGTCGCGCGTCTCGATACGATGGTGACCGTCGTCGATGCAGCCAACCTGCTGAAGGACTATAGCTCCACGGATTTCCTCGCGGATCGGGGAGAGGCGCTCGGTGAAGATGATGACCGGCCCCTCGTCAATCTGCTGGTCGAGCAGATCGAGTTTGCGGATGTCGTCGTGCTCAATAAGCTCGACGTCGCAGCACCGCAGCAGGTGGAAGCAGCGCGCATGATCGTTCGCGCACTCAATGCGAGCGCGCGCATCATCGAAGCAACCGAGGGGCGCGTGCCGCTCCATGAGGTGCTGGACACTGGCCGTTTCGATTGCGAGAACGCGCATCGCCATCCCCTCTGGTTCAAGGAGCTGAATGGCTTCAAGGATCATGTGCCCGAGACCGAAGAGTACGGCATCCGCAGCTTTGTCTACCGCGCCATCACACCGTTTGAACCCGCGAAGCTGCATGATTTCTTCAACACGACGTGGCCGAACGTCGTGCGTGCGAAAGGCTTCTTCTGGATCGCGACGCGCCCTGAATGGTGCGGCGAAGTCAGCATGGCGGGCGCACTCGTCCGTCATAATGCAGCGGGGTTCTGGTGGGCCGCGATGCCGAAGGAGCGCTGGCCGCAGGATCCGGAGCACGTGGCGATGATCAAGCGTCGCTGGAACGAGCCGTTCGGGGACCGCAAGCAGGAAATTGTCTTCATCGGGACGCGCGACATGGATGAGCGGGCGATCCGGGCTTCGCTCGACCGCTGCTTGATGGCGCTGCCGAACTCGGGGCGTGTTGATACCAAGAGCTGGCGACAGCTTCCTGATCCGTTTCCAGCCTGGAGCAGAAATCATGAGCATGAGTGAGGATGAAGCGGCCGCGGTCGCGGCCGCGATCGCGGAGATTAACGAGCAGGATGTGGCCGAAGTGCAGGCGCTCCTTCAGGCGGCAGTGCGTGATGCTGGTGCGCGATGGCTGCCCATGAATGCCATTGCTGACGCTATGATGCGGGAGCTCGTCGTCTTGCGAGGGCGCGCGCCATGCAGAATGCACTCGGCATCGGCGGCTCGATGGCGGCAGGCCTGATGGCCGCGCAGGAAGGCGCGATGATCAAGCGTCTTCACGCCGGGCGCGCTGCCGAGGGTGGCGTGTACGCAGCGGAACGTGCCGACAGCGACGTCGGCAGGGATGAGGTTCAGCGAAAGTTCGCCGGCAACGTGCGCGGACTGCTGAGCGATGCAGACCGCGATCGGGTCGTCGAATTGGTCGAGATCATGGACACCGCCGCCCCCGTGCGCGAGCTTTATGACATTCTCGCCAACCGCGTGCGCACGACCGGGGACTGAAAGCGGGCCACGGGCTCAAACGGGCCCGCTGCCACAACGAGGGAATGGGCGGCCGCCGTCGGCCAGGACAAGAATGACAACCAACTCGTCCGGGCGTGGGGCGCCATCGACGGCCACGGTTATGGTGTCGAAGTGATCGAACGACCAGACGTCGTCTTTGTGACCAATGGGGACATCGATGCTTGCTCCGGGGGCGACGACTTTGACGTTCGAAGGGATGAGCGCTTTGCCCCCGCCGATGGCTTCCCGCATGGGGCGCCCGAGCATGGGATGGATGCAGGCGGCTCCATGCTCCTTCTCTCCGCTGACGCCGACAAGCGCCGCTTTGCCATAAGCGACAGCAGGCCCGCCGAGCATGTCGCGCAGTTCCCCGGAAAGCCTTTCTCCGATCGCGCGCCCGACAGGGAAGAGTGAACTCAGATCTTCCGCGAACTTGCCCGCGAACGGGTTGGCAATGACCGCCAAGCCAGCGGCCCTCGTGATGGGCTTCGTGAGCGGTTGACCCATCTCGCGATGGATGACGTCTCTCATGGTGACGATCCGCTTCACGTCGGTCATAGCCGTTTCCTCCACGCGCCCGGTTGAGGTCCGCAGTCTTCCAACGCGAGCGACGGCGCGCAAGTATCTCCGCATTGCAGTCCGCTGCGTTGGCGCAGGTGGCCGGCGTTTGTGACGGCAGTGCAAGGGGTTGACGTGCGCGCGGCGGGAGAGCTTTCTCGGCAACGCCCGTTCTCACGCTTTCGCGAGAAGCGGTAGTTCGCGCTTCCATTCCGGTGAAACCTGCCTAGAAAGGCGCCATGTCCACAGACGACCGCACATACCCGGCGGGCGCGCCATCCGCGCCCGGCTTCAGCCTCTGGCGCGCCGAGATGACCGAGACGGTCAAGCTCGCGACGCCCATTGCGCTGACGCAGCTCGGCCAGATCGCCATGATGACGACGGACCTCATGTTGCTCGGGCGACTTGGGGCGGAGATCGTTGCGGCCGCGGCGCTCGCGCATACCGTGCTGTTCGCGGCCTTCACGGTCGGCATGGGGCTCGTTGCGGCAGTTGCGCCTTTGGCGGCTCAGTCCTTTGGCGCGCGCGATCCGCGCGGCGTGAGGCGTGCGCTGCGCGTTGGTATGTGGGCTTCGGTCTTGGCGGGTGTGCCGCTGACGGCGCTGCAGTTCTGGGGCACGGATATTCTCATGTCACTCGGGCAGACGCCTGAGAACGCCGCGCATGCCGGGCGCTATTTGCTCGGCCTCGGTTGGTGCCTCATTCCCGCGTGGGTGTTCATGGCCATTCGTGGCTTCATGGGTGCGGTCAATCGACCCGAGCCGGCGCTCTGGATCACGCTCGTCGCGATCCCATCCAATCTCGTGCTTGCGTGGGGCCTCATCTACGGCGAACTGGGTCTGCCGCGCCTCGATCTTTTGGGCGCTGGTATCGCGACGACGATCGTCAACATCGTCATGTGCATCGTGGCGCTCATGATCTGCGTTACGCGTGCGCCGTTCAAGAAGTACCATGTGCTCGGTCGTTTCTGGCGCTTCGACGGACCGATCTTTCGCAAGCTTCTCGTAGTCGGCCTGCCGATCTCCGGCGCCTACCTTCTCGAGTTCGGCCTATTCGCGGCCGGCGCACTCCTCATGGGTACGATCAGCAC